>JAXGTK010000001.1:0-44179 GCA_040774965.1 Propionicimonas sp.
GGATGACCGACCGGTTCGCGTTCGAGACCGCGGTCGACCTGCTCGGCTGGAACCCCGACCGGCTTCCGAAGGGCATCGGCCGCGGCGCCTGACGCGGAATGGGGACGGTTCTCATTCCCCGCCGCTGGTTCGCGACCGACGCGGAATGGGAACCGTCCCCGTTCTCCGCCGACGCGGAATGGGAACCGTCCCCATTCCCGCCGGGTTGGTGCGGGGTCCGGGAGTCCGTGGCGGGCCCTAGAATCACGGGGTGGCCGGACTGATCAACGAGGAGGACCTGGCGACCGTTCGGGAACGCACCCGGATCGAGGACGTCGTCGGCTCCTACGTGACCCTGCGCCGCACCGGGGGCGGGTCGCTCACCGGGCTGTGCCCGTTCCACGACGAGAAGACGCCGTCGTTCCACGTCACACCGGCCCGCGGCTTCTGGCACTGCTTCGGTTGCGGCGAGGGCGGGGACGCGATCAGCTTCGTTCAGAAGATCAACAACGTCAGCTTCACCGAGGCCGTCGAGTTCCTGGCCGACCGCGTCGGCGTCCAGCTGCGCTACACCGACGGCGGCGGGGTCCGGGTCGAGCCCGGGCTGCGCCTGCGGGTGCTGGAGGCCAACCAGTTGGCCGCGGAGTTCTTCGCCGGTCAGCTGGCGGGCGCGGCCGGCCTGCCCGGGCGCCAGTTCCTCGACGGCAGGGGCTTCGACAAGGCCGCGGCCGAGCAGTTCGGGATCGGCTTCGCGCCCACGGGCGGGCGCGAACTCGGCCAGCACCTCAGGACGAAGGGCTTCAGCGACGAGGAACTGGTCAAGGCGGGCCTGGTCCGGGAGAACGGCTGGGACTTCTTCCAGGGCCGGGTGCTGTGGCCGATCCGGGACGCCGGGCGCTCCGTCCTCGGCTTCGGGGCGCGGAAGATCTTCGACGACGACCGGATGCCCGCGAAGTACCTGAACACGCCCGAGACGATCGTCTACAAGAAGTCGACCGTGCTCTACGGACTCGACCTGGCCCGGGCCAACATCGCGAAGAAGAACCAGGCCGTCGTGGTCGAGGGCTACACCGACGTGATGGCCTGCCACCTCGCCGGCGTCGACACCGCCGTCGCGTCCTGCGGCACCGCGTTCGGCGACGACCACGCCCGGCTGCTGCAGCGGCTGCTGGGCACCGGCGACGTCTCCGGGGGAGAGGTCATCTTCACCTTCGACGGGGACGCGGCCGGCCAGGCGGCGGCCCTGAAGGTGTTCAAGGGCGACCAGAACTTCCTCGCCCAGACCTACGTCGCCGTGGAGCCCACCGGGCTCGACCCGTGCGACCTGCGCATCCAGCACGGCGAGGCGGCGCTGCGCGAACTGGTCGGACGCCGGGTGCCGCTGTACCGGTTCGTGATGCGCAATGTGCTCTCCGGCCACGACCTCGACCGGGTGGACGGCCGGCTGGCCGCGCTGCGGGCCGCGGCGCCCCTGGTCAGCAGCATCCGCGACGCCTCGCTGGTCTCCGGCTACCTGCGGGAGCTGGCCCAACTGCTCGGCATGGACCCGGAGGAGGTCCGCCGCGAGGTGAAGGTGACCGTGCAGCGGCAGGCCCGTGCGCCGCAGCGGCGTCCCGAGGTGCCTCCGGGCGACGCGCTGCCCGGCCTGCCCGAACCGGAGCCCGGGTTGCCCGTGCCCGATCCGAGGGATCGCAGGCTGGAGGCCGAGCGCGGCACGCTGCGGCTGATCGTGCGCGCGCCGGAGACCTTCGACGCCACCTGGAACGGGCTCGGCGTGGACGACTTCATCCACCCTGCCTACCGGGCGCTGTTCGCCTCGGTGCTGGCGGCCGGCGACGGGCCGGGCTCGTGGACGCAGCGCATCCTGGACGCCAACCCCGACCCCGTGCTGGAGCAACTGGTGGTCGCGCTCGCCGTGGAGCCCGTCCTGCGCGATCCCACCGAGGGCTACGCGCGCGAGTACTCCGCCCAGTTGCGGGTGCAGAGCCTCGCCCGCAGCATCGCGGACCTGAAGTCGAAGCTGCAGCGCACCAACCCGCTCGACGACCAGCCGGCCTACAACCGGATGTTCGCGAGCCTGGTGAACCTCGAGAAGGATCGCAAGGAGCTGCTCGCCCTGGCCACCGGCCCCGCCGTGTGACGGGGTGTGAGCACGTCCCCAGGAATCGGGTGTTGCCCGGATGTTGCTGCACAGTCGGGAACTCGTACGGTCACATCCCGGCCGGTTCCCGCAGGGTGGGCCCATGCGAAGAACCGAACCCACCCCACTGCTGACCGCCGCGGAAGAACGGACGCTGGCCCGTACGATCGACGCCGGGATCCTCGCCCGTCACCTGCTCGAGACCGGGGAGCGTCCGGTTCCGGCCACGGACGCCGAACTCGCCGAGGTCGCCGCCGAGGGCGAGCGGTCGCGGCACCGCTTCCTGCTCGCCAACGAGCGACTGGTCTGGAAGCTCGTCGGCCACGAGGCCCGGCGCAGCGGCCTGCCCGCCGACGAACTCTTCCAGGAGGGGTTCCTGGCGCTCGCGGACGCACTGCAGCGCTTCGACCCCGACCGCGGCCGGTTCTCCACCTACGCGACGGTGCGCGTCCGGCAGCACCTGGCCGAGGTGTCCTCGGCCCGGTTCGGGCAGCTGGCGCTGCCCCCGAGTCGCGCGCTGCGGTTGCGTCGTGCGCGTGCCCTCGAGGCGGCGCTCGCCCACGAACGGGGCGGGGGCGTGGGCACCGCGGAACTCGCGGCCGAACTGGGCCAGCCGGTGGACCGCACGGGCCGGCTGCTCGGCTACCGCCCGCCGGTGGCCCTCGATCCGCTCACCGACGGCGCCACGATCCCGGAGGTCGATCCGCACGATCCCGACGCCGTGATCTGGGCCGCCCAGTTCCGTCGGTTGTTCGCCCGCCTCGACGCGGACCAGGCGCAGGTCATCGCCCTGCGCTACGGCTTCGTGACCGGCGAGCCGGTCGGGCGGGCCGACGTCGCCGACCGGCTCGGGGTGAGCCAGAGCACGGTACGACGCCTCGAACTGAGGGCGATGGAGGTGCTGCGCCCGCTCGCCGGGGCGCTGCATCCGGAACGGGAGGAACCGGTGGCGGGGTGAGTGGCCGGGGTCAGGACGTGAGCGGGTCGAGCTTGCGCATCACCGCGTAGGGCTCGGCCTCGAGGCGGCGTCCCGCCCAGCCGAGCATCGCCCGGGCGAGGACCACCGTGCCGACCAGGGCGGCCAGGCCGGTGAGCGGGCCGCCGACCACGCCGGCGAGCCCCCACCACAGTGCCCCGCCGATGCCGGCGACGGTGAAGAACCCCATGAACCAGCCGAACACCTTGAGGAACGAGCCGCGCCGCTGCCCGATCCGGGACTGGTCGCTGGGGTTGAGCACGCTCGACAGCGTGCCGACGCCGAGCCCGAGCACCACCACGCAGAGGCCGGCGAGGATCGCCGAGACGAGTTCGGCACCGTCCGCCCCCAGCACGATCGTCTCGACCAGGCTGAACGCCAGCACGAGGGGCGTCAGGTACAGCAGGGGCGCGAGCGCCTTTCCGACCAGCACCCGGCGCAGCGGTGCGCCGCCCAGGACCAGGTAGGTGAAGCCCTGCCCGTCGTAGCCGAACAGGTTGAAGCTGCCGGCCACCACCGACATCGCGGCGAAGGCCGCCGTCTGCGCGGCCAGGCCGTACTCGGCGAAGCTGGCGTGGGCGACGACGACCCCCATCACGGGCGGGATGACCAGGGTCTGGATGGCCCGCGGCGAGCGCAGGAAGAAGTAGCGCAACTGCTGGGACGTCGCGGCGAGCGTCGGACCGGTGCGCAGCCCGCGCAGGATGCCGGGAGTGAGCGGCAGGTCGGTCGCGTTGCGGCGCGCCCTCGCGCGGTGCCGGGTCCCGATCGCGCCGTCGACCCGGCGGCCGAGCACCCAGACCCAGGCGACCATCGCGAGCCCCGTCGTGACGAGGACGATGCCGAGCCGCAGCGCCATCTCCAGCCAGTCGCCGTCCCGCGCGGCCAGGATCGCCCGCCCCGCCGCGCCGGGAGGCGTCCAGCTGAGCACGGTGCCGAGCGGGCTGGACGCGGTCTGGTTGACCAGCCCGGCCGCCGTCGAGCGGGCCTGCTGGGCGAACAGGTAGACCACGAGCACGAGCAGGCTGGCGGCGAACGCGGCGATGTCGGTGCCGCGCCGGGAACGGAGCGCGCCGGCCAACAGCGCCTGGGTCGCGCGTGAGACCGCCACGCACATCACGGTGAACACCAGCGCGGTGAACAGTGCGGCCACCCGGACGGGGATGGGCTCGGAGTACGCCACCACACCGCCGGTGGCGAACAGGAACGTGAAGGCGGCGGTGGGGGAGACCAGCGCGCCGAGCAGGAGCCCCCCCGCCTGCTGCCAGCCGGTGAGCGGGAACTGTTCGAGGCGTTGCGGGTCGACAGTGCCGTCGGCGAGGGTGGGCTCCACGATCGGGCCGACCACCCACGGGAAGAAGATCGAACTGAAGGCCACCAGCAGCAGCAGGTCGCCCGGGCCCCCGGCGGTGAGCAGCGCACCGGTGCCCATGCCGGCGAGCAGGCCGCCGACCAGACCCAGCACCCAGGAGGTGGCGAAGTAGAGCTGTGCCCCGTTCCCCCTGCCGCGCGTGCGGCGGGCGATCGCCAGCCTCAGTCGGAGGAGGACGAGAGCCACGACAGCTCACCCTCCTCGAGATCGCGCCCGCCGACGAGCTCGACGAACGCGTCCTGCAGGTTGCGTCCACCGGAGACCTCGGCGACCGTGCCCTCGGCCAGCACCCTGCCGGAGCCGATCACGACGAGGCGGTCGCACAGTCGCTGCACGACGTCCATCACGTGGCTGGCGAACACGACCGTGCCGCCACCGCGGCGGTAGAGCTGGAGCACATCCTCCATCACCTGGGTGTTCACCGGGTCGAGGGCACCGAACGGCTCGTCCAGGATCAGCACCCGGGGGCTGTGCAGCAGTGCGACCGCGAGGCCGACCCGCTTGATCATGCCGAGCGAGAAATCGGCGATCAGCTTCTCGCCCTCGTCGGCGAGGTCGAGCACCCGCAGGAGTTCGGTGGTGCGGGTCGCGACCACCTGCGGGTCCATCCCGCGCAGCATCCCGGCGTACTCGAGCATCTCCGCCGCGGTCAGCCGGTCGAACAGGACGGGGTTGTCGGGGACGAAACCCACCCGGGTCTTCGCCTGCCGCGGGTCCGGCCACACCTCCACGCCGTCCAGCACGGCGTTGCCGGAGTCGGGACGCAGCAGTCCGGTGAGCATCCGCAGCGTGGTGGACTTGCCCGCCCCGTTGGGTCCGGCGATCCCGTAGAACGTGCCGCGAGGGATCGCGAGGTCGACCCCGTCGACGGCTCGCAGGTCGCCGAACGTCTTGACCAGACCATGGGCCTCGAGTGCTGGCACGGCACCTCCCGTCGTACCGCCCGCACCCGCTCCACGGTGCAACCGGCGGGTGCAGCCTACCGGCCCGTGGCCCGGGAAGCAGTCGCCCGCAGAGGGACGTCGGGGCCTGGTCACGCCCTGCCGAACAGCCCCGCGAGGTCCTCGTTCCAGACGTCGAGGCCGAGTTTCACGATCAGGACGGCCACGACGACCAGGAACGCCGCCCGGATGAACCCGGTGCCGCGCGCGATGGCCGTCCGGGAGCCGAGGTAGCCGCCGGACAGGTTGGCGAGGCCCATCACCGCGCCGAGCCCCCACATGACGGCGCCGGTCGGCGCGAACAGGAGCAGCGCGCCCAGGTTCGTGGCGAAGTTCACGATCTTCGCCTTGGCGGAGGCCTGCAGGAAGCTGTAGCCGAGCACGCTGACCAGCGCGATCACCAGGAAGCTGCCGGTGCCCGGCCCGAGCAGGCCGTCGTAGCAGCCGATCGCTGCGCCGATCAGGGCGGCGTGGCCGTGGTGCCGGCGTCCGCTGTAGCGCAGGGCCGTCTCGGCGCCGAGCGCCGGGTGGAGCGCGGTGAAGACCGCGACCGCGAGCAGGGCCAGCACGATGATCGGGGTGAAGACCGCCACCGGCAGCATGGTCGCCAGCGCGGCTCCCACGAAACTCCCGGCCAGGGCGAAGCCGGCCATCGGCAGCGCGGTGCGCAGGTCGGGATGGACGCGCCGGTAGTAGGTGACGCTGGCGGTCGACGTGCCGCAGATGGACGACAGCTTGTTGGTGGCCAGGGCCTGCACGGGATGGATGCCCGGCACGAGCAGGATCGCCGGCAACTGGAGCAGCCCACCGCCACCGACGACCGCGTCCACCCAGCCCGCGGCGAACGCCACGGCGACCAGCAGGAGCACGCCCTCCCAGCCGAGGCCGGTCGGCAGCAGGCTGGTCGGGTCCACGGAGCACGCTTTCGGCATCGGTACGGGTCAGGCCAGGATTCTAGATGCTGGGTGCTGCCGACCCGGACGAGGGCTAGCCTCTCACCGACAGCGGGGAAGGAGACGTCATGACGACAACACCACGGGTGAGTGTGCTCGGGCTGGGGATCATGGGCTCCGCCATGGCGCGGCGCGTCGTGGGGGCAGGCCTGGCCACGACGGTCTGGAACCGCTCGGCGGCCCGGGCCGCGGCGTTCGACGGCGTGGCGACGGTGGCCCCGAGCGCTGCGGCGGCGGTGGCCGACGCCGACGTCGTGCTCAGCATGCTGTTCGACGCCGACGCCGTGCGCGCCGTGATGTCCGCGGCCCTGCCTGCCGTGCGGCCCGGGACGATCTGGCTGCAGTGCTCGACCATCGGGGTCGCCGCGGCGCGCGAGTTCGCGGGGCTCGCGGGCGCGGCCGGGGTGCGGTTCGTGGACGCGCCGGTGGTCGGCACCAAGGCTCCGGCCGAGAACGGGACGCTCACGGTGCTCGTCGCGGGATCCGAGGACGCCGTGGACGAGGCCCGGCCGGTGCTGGAGGCGATCTCGGCGAAGGTGCTGCGGGCCGGTGCGCAGGCTCCGGCGGCGTCCGCGCTCAAGCTCGCCGTGAACGCGTGGGTCGCGACCATCACCGCCGGCATCGCGCAGTCGCTGACCATGGCCGCCCGGCTGGGGCTCGACCCGGACCTGGTGCTCGAGTCGTTGCGCGGCGGAGCCGCGGACAGCCCGTACGCCCACCTCAAGGGCACAGCGATGCTGTCCGGCGGGTTCGATCCGCAGTTCGAACTGGTCGGGCTGCTGAAGGACGTCCGGCTGGCCCGGGCTGCGCTGCCGGACCTGCCGCAGGACCTGCTGGCCGCGTTGGAGGCGCTGTACGCGTCGGCCGCGGACGGCGGATCGGCCCACGAGGACATCGCAGCGGTCTGGCGGGCGTTCCAGGACTGAGCGGGGGAGGCCAGATGCCAGCGATCCCGATCGTCATCGACACCGACACCGCACAGGACGACTGCATCACGATCCTGCTCGGCCTCCTCGACCCGGCGGCCGACCTGCGGGCGATCACGATGGTGGCGGGCAACGTGGGCTTCGACCAGCAGGTCGCCAACGCCCACCTGGCCCTGGACGTCGCGGGACGGCTCGGCCAGGTTCCGGTGCACATCGGCTGTCGGCGTCCCATGCTGCGCACCTGGGCCTCTGCCGAGGACGTGCACGGGGACGGCTCGGGCGGACTCTCGATGGACCTCACCCGGACCCGCAACGACGGCGAGCACGCGGTGAACGCGCTGCTCCGCCTCACCGCCGAGGCTCCCGGCGAGCTCAACCTGATCGCGATCGGGCCGCTGACCAACATCGCCACCGCGGTGGTGATGGACCGCGACTTCGCGTCCCGGGTGCGGAGCCTCTCGATCATGGGTGGCTCGAACAACGGCCGCGGCAACATCACGCCCAGCGCCGAGTTCAACTTCTTCGTCGATCCCGAGGCCGCCCAGATCGTGCTCGACGCGGGCTTCGCCGACCTCCGGATCATCCCGTGGGCTCCGCTGACCCTGCGCGATGCCACCTTCGCGCGTCGGGACTACGACCGGCTCTGCGCGATCGGGACGCCACTGGCCCGGTTCTTCCGGCGGATGTGCGATGCGACCATCGACTACGACGAGTCCGTCGGGGTGGACGGCTCCACCCATCCCGATTCGTTGACGCTGGCCCTGCTGCTGCACCCGGAACTGGTGCTGGCGAGCGCCCCGTACCGGGTGGACGTCGAGACCGCGTCCGGGCTCACCAGGGGGATGTCGACGATGGCCTGGGCGAAGTTCGGCCTGACTCCCAACGCGCAGGTGGTCGAGCAGGTCGACTCCGCGGGCTTCTACGCGGTCCTGCAGCGCCTGCTCGCCACCTCGACCGAACCCACCCTCCCGATCGCGGGCCTCGACTGACGCGGCAACCTCTCCCGGAACTTCCGCCAGGAACGACGAATTCCGGGAACGCCCCTGTGCGTGGGCGAATGGCCCCTGCCTGAGCAGGTCGGGTGTCGCCCGAACGGGGGTCGCCCGAACGGGGTCTTATGCCGGGACCGGCCCGAGGAGTGAAATCGGTGCTCGGAGGTATCACCCACCCACGGCGCCGCCTCTTCTGCAACGGCAAGGCCTTGGGAGGAGATCATGCTGAGGATGGACACCTGGGAGCAGGATGACGCTCCGCAGTCGGCGACGCGGGTCGCGACCCGCCCGACGCACTACTTCCGGCACGCCGGCCAGAGCGCCGCGTCGCTGGCCCGGCTGATCTGCGACCACAGCATCGACTACCGCTGTACCGACCACATCACCGTGTGGGCCCGGGAGGTGCGCGGGTTCGGCCCGGACCTGGTCACCGAGGACGCGTACGAGGTGCTCGGCTGGACGAGCGCCGCGATCCTGCGGACCTCGCTGGCGCGTCGTCTGGACACCCTGAATCCGGTCGCGGCCTTCCGCCTGCTCGACCAGCCGGAGATCGGCAGCCTGGAGCTGTCGCGCGCCGACTACGTCGTGCTGCGCAGCCGCTACGGCTACGGCAACGAGTGGCCGTCCGAGCTGTCCGGGGCGATCTCCGGCCTCGACCTCGACCTGTGGATCGGCGCGGGACCGGCCGAACTGGACGGCGCGGTCGCGATCGGCTTCGAGACCTACCTGCGACGCTTCGCCGGTACCGAGATCGCCGACTGAACCCCGTCGGGGGCACGTCCGGGACTATCCGGGGGACGCACGCTCCGGCATACTCGCGGCATGGGACGGGACCTCTCCTCGGCCACGTTCACGCGTGAGCAACGGCAGCGCTACCGCGACAAGGTGAAGACCTGCCTCGACGTGTTCGAGCAGATGCTGGCCACCAGTTCGTTCGAGTTCGAGCGCCCCCAGGTCGGCATGGAGATCGAACTCAACCTGGTGGACGCCGGGTACCGCCCGCGAATGGGCAACGCGGAGGTCCTCTCCGCGATCGCCGACCCGGAGTACCAGACCGAGCTCGCCCGGTTCAACATCGAGTTCAACGTCGCCCCGCACGAACTCGGCGGCGAGGCCACGGTGGGGCTGGAGCGCGACCTGCGCGCGTCGCTGAACGAGGCCGAGCGGCGCAGTTCCGAACTCGGCGCCCACATCATCATGATCGGCATCCTGCCCACGGTGGAGCCCGGGACGTTCGAGGGTGACTGGATGAGCGCCAACGCCCGCTACCAGGCGCTCAACGATGCGGTGCTGGCCGCCCGCGGGGAGGACATCCACCTCGACATCTCGGGTCCGTCGGGGGAGCGGCTGCTGCGCTACGCCGACTCGCTCGCCCCCGAGTCGGCGTGCACGTCGGTGCAGTTGCACCTGCAGGTGCGTCCGGCCGAGTTCGCGGCGCACTGGAACGCCGCACAGGTGCTGGCCGGCCCGCAGCTGGCGCTGGGTGCGAACAGCCCGTACTTCCTCGGCAAGGAGCTGTGGGCCGAGACGCGGATCGAACTGTTCACGCAGGCCGCGGACACCCGTCCCGAGGAACTGAGGAACCAGGGCGTCCGGCCCCGGGTGTTCTTCGGCGACCGCTGGATCACGTCCATCTTCGACCTGTTCGAGGAGAACACCCGCTACTTCCCGGCCATGCTGCCGGAGCTGGACGACGAGGACCCGCAGGAGGCCTTCGACGCCGGCCGTACACCGAAGCTGGCCGAGATGCGGCTGCACAACGGCACGATCTACCGCTGGAACCGGCCGATCTACGACATCGTGGACGGCCGCCCGCACCTGCGCGTGGAGAACCGCGTGCTGCCCGCGGGACCCACCATCGTCGACACCCTGGCGAACGCGGCGTTCTACTACGGCGCCCTGCGCTCGATGGTCGACGACGACCGGCCGGTGTGGTCGCGGATGTCCTTCCACACGGCGACGGAGAACTTCGCGGTCGGGGCCCGCAACGGCATCGACGCGTCGCTGTTCTGGCCCGGACGCGGCGAGGTGCCGGCCAGCGAACTCGTCCTGCGCGAACTGCTGCCGCTGGCCCACGAGGGCCTGGACGCCTGGGGCGTGGACGCCCACGTGCGCGACCGGCTGCTCGGCGTGATCGAGGGGCGCTGCCTGACCGGCCGCAACGGCGCCGACTGGCAGGTCGCCACGGTTCGCCGGCTCGAGGAGCGCGGCGCGTCCCGGACGGACGCCCTGCGCGGGATGCTCGCCGCCTACGCCGTCCGGATGCACTCCAACGAACCCGTGCACACCTGGGACCTGCCCTGACCTGTGAGCTGCCTGTGAGATCCGGCACTCGTGGAGTTCTGCCCTTGCCCCTGAGAATTCGCTGTCTACCTTGGGTCGTGAGGGCCGCCGGGCAGTCTGGCGGCTGCATCCCACGGAATCGAGGCGCGGCGAATGACGGCCGCAGATCAACAGAGCGCATCCCCATCCACTGACCTGAGTACCATCCCCCTGGCCGAACTGGCCGGGGAACTGGACTCCGGACCACAGGGACTGACCGCCGCGGAGGCGGCGCGAAGACTCGCCGAGAACGGCCCGAACGCGGTCGAGGAGAAGCACCGCAACCCGGTTCTGGAATTCCTCGGCTATTTCTGGGCCCCGATCCCGTGGCTGATCGAGATCGCGCTCGTGCTCTCGATGATCCTCCAGCACTGGCCCGACGTGATCATCATCGCGGTCCTGCTGCTGATGAACGGCCTGGTCGGCTTCTACGAGGAGCACCAGGCGGCGGACACCATCGCCGCGCTGAAGAAGTCGCTCGCCGTCTCCGCCCGGGTGCGCAGGGACGGCTCCTGGATCGACGTGCCGGTGGCCGACCTGGTGGTCGGTGACGTCGTCCACGTCGCGCTCGGCGACATCGTCCCCGCCGACGTCAGGGTTCTCGTCGGCGAGAACATCTCCGTCGACCAGGCGGCCCTGACCGGTGAGTCGCTCCCGGTCACCCGCGAGGTCGGCGGCGAGCTCTACTCCGGTTCCGTCCTGGTCCACGGCCAGGCGGACGCCATGGTCATCGCGACCGGCGCGAACAGCTTCTTCGGCCGCACCACCGCCCTCGTCCAGAGCGCCGGCACCGTGAGCCACTTCCAGAAGGCCGTGCTGCAGATCGGCCGTTTCCTGATCTACGCCGCGTTGATCCTCGTGTTCCTGACCACCGTGGTCTCGCTGGCCCGCGGCGGCAGTTGGTTGACCGCCGTCGAGTTCGGCCTGGTCGTGATCATCGCCTCCGTTCCCGTCGCCATGCCGGCGGTGCTGTCGGTCACCATGGCCGTCGGGGCCCGCAAGCTCGCCGATCAGCAGGCAGTGGTCAGCCACCTGCCGGCGGTCGAGGAACTGGGCGGGATCGACGTGCTCTGTTCGGACAAGACCGGCACCCTCACCCAGAACCGGATCAGCGTCGGCACGCCGTGGCTCGCGTCCGGCGTGGGCACCGACGACATCCTTCGGGCAGCGGTGGTGGCCACCGAGCCCGGCAGCACCGACCCGATCGATCGGGCCGTGCTGGCCGCGCTGCCGGACGGGGGCCTGACCAAGGGCCTCGAAGTGACCGCGTTCACGCCCTTCGACCCGGTGACCAAGCGCACCGAGGCGAGCGCGAGGACGGCCGACGGGACGCTCCTGCGGGCGACGAAGGGGGCTGCCCAGGCGGTGGCGGCGCTGTGCACCGGCACGGACACCGCGACCCTGCACGGCTTTGACGCCGCCGTCGCCGACTTCGCCGCTCGCGGGGAACGCGCGCTGGCCGTTGCGTCCGCCGGTGCCGACGACGACTGGACCCTCCTCGGCGTGCTGCCCCTGAGCGACCCGCCCCGCGAGGACTCGGCGGCGACCATCGCGGCGGCGAAGGCGCTGGGCGTGCAGGTGAAGATGATCACCGGCGACGCGCTCGCCATCGGCCGCGAGATGGCGGGCGAGGTCGGCATCGAGGGAGAGATCCTGGACGCCGAGAAGCTCAGCGGGGTCGCCTCCGGGGGCCCGGACGACGTACCGTCGGCGGAGATCGTCGACCTCGTGGAGGCAGCCGGCGGTTTCGCCCAGGTGTTCCCGGAGCACAAGTACACGATCGTGCGGGCGCTGCAGTCCCGCGGCCACATCGTCGGCATGACCGGTGACGGCGTGAACGACGCCCCGGCGCTGAAGCAGGCGGACGCGGGCATCGCGGTCTCCGGGGCGACGGATGCGGCCCGCGCCGCCGGCGACGTGGTGCTGCTCACCCCGGGTCTGTCCGTGATCGTCAGCGCGATCCAGCTCGCCAGGGAGATGTTCGCCCGGATGACGAGCTACACGATCTACCGGATCGCCGAGACGATCCGTGTGCTGCTGCTCGTCTCGGTCTGCGTGATCGCGTTCGGCTTCAAGCCGGTGACCGCGATCATGATCGTGATCCTCGCCCTGCTGAACGACGGCGCGCTGCTCTCGATCGCCTACGACCGCGCCGAGGGCGCCTCCAGCCCGTCCCGGTGGGACATGCGCCAGGTGCTCGTGATCTCCTCGAGCCTGGGCGTGCTCGGCGTCCTGGAGACCCTCGGCCTGGTGATGCTCGGCACCACGGTGTTCGGGCTCACCGGCGCGACCGGCCTGCTCGTCCTGCAGACGATGGTGTTCCTGAAGCTCGCGGTTTCCGGGCACTTCACCGTGTTCGTCGCCCGCACCACGGGACCCTTCTGGTCACACCCGGCGCCCTCCTGGCTGCTGCTGGGCGCGGTGATCTCCACGAAGGTCATCGCCACGGCCATCGCGGCGGCCGGATTCATGATGGCCCCGCTGTCGTGGGCACTGATCGGCGTGGTCTGGGGCTGGTCGATCCTGTGGTTCCTGGTCGAGGACCGGGTGAAGCTCGCCGCCTACGCCTGGCTGGCACGGCACCCCGCCGGTGGGCGGGAACGCCCGCCGATCGCTCAGCCCGTCACGAGCGCCGAGTAGTCCGGGTGCTTCTCGATCCAGGCCGCGATGAACGGGCAGTCCGGACGCACGGTGTGCCCGCCCTGCTCGCGCACCTGGTCGAGGGCGCCCCGGGCCAGTGAGGTGGCGACACCCCGTCCGCCGAAGGCCGGATCCACCTCGGTGTGGTGGAACACCAGCACGTCCCCGTCCGTCTCGTACTCGGCGAACCCGGCGAGCTCGCCGTCGAGGTACGCCTCGTAACGGGAGGCCTGCGGGTTGTGGGTGACGACCGGGGTGCACATGGACACGATGCTACGGGTCGCGCGCCTCACTTCAGGGCCGGGAACACCGTCCCGAGACCGGCCACCATCATCTCCACCGCGATCGCGGCCAGGATCATGCCCATCAGCCGGGTCATGATCGTGCGCAGCGTCTGGGACAGGTGGTGGCCGATCGCGGCGGAGAAGTAGAGCACCACGGCGAGGATCGCCAGAACCGCGGCCAGGGCGACGCCGATCGACACGTAGCCGGCCACCGTCGCGTTGCTGCCCGCGAGCAGCACCAGGGTGGCGATCGTGCCCGGCCCGACGATCATCGGGAACGCCATCGGGTAGAACGACGGGTCGTTCACCTGCGCGTGGTGCTCCTGCTCGGCCGGGGTACCGGTGTGCGCGCTGCTGCCGGTGCCGTTCAGCATGCCGAGGCCGATCATCAGCAGCACGATGCCGCCGGCGATCCGGAAGTCGTTCACGCTCACCCCGAAGAACGACAGCACCATCGAGCCGGAGACCAGGATCACCCCGGCCAGGATCGCGCTGTACAAGGCGGTGCGCAGGCCCGTCCTGCGCTGCTGGGCGGCGTCGAACCCGCTGGTCAGCGACAGGAACATGGGCAGTGCCACGAAAGGGTTCATGATCGCGAACAGCGCTGCGAACGCCTTGACGAACAGGGCGACGTCCATGGCTAGCCCGGCCTGATCGCCGAGAGCACCCGGGGGACGAAATCGGCGTACTCGGACATGAAGCGGGCGAGGACCTCCCGGGTGGCCTCGTTGTGCACCGTGCCGTCCTCGCCGTACACCTCCGGGGAGTAGGTGATGTAGACCTCCGGGGAGTTCAGCTGCGGTGCGTTCAGGAAGCTCAGCACGCTGCGCATCTGGGACTGCATGACCGCCGTGCCGATCGCACCGGTCGACGCTCCGACGATCGCGGTGGGCTTCCGCGCGAACGAGTTCTGGCCGCGCGGACGCGACCCCCAGTCGATGGCGTTCTTCAGGGCGCCGGGGATGGAGCGGTTGTACTCCGGCGAGACGAACATCACCCCGTCGGCCGTCTGGAGTGCGGCCTTGTATGCGACCACCGGTTCGGGCAGGTCGTTCTCGTGGTCGGGCGAGAACAGGGGAAGGTCGCCGATCCCGACCTCGAAGAACTCGAGTTCCGGTGGCGCGAGGTTGATCAGGGCCCTCGCCACGCGCCGGTTGATCGACGTGCTCGACAGGCTGCCGATCAGGTAGGCGATGCGGTACGTCACGGAAGTCCTTTCACGGGCTCGGGACCTCAGGTCTACCCCAGGGTTCCGGGCGCGGCAACCGGACGTACCGCCGGCCGGGCGGTGCGGGGCGTTCAGGACTGCCAGAACAGCTGGTAGATCTTGCTGGACGGCGCCTCCATGAGGCTGTCGTAGTCTCCGGGCGGGAGCGCCTCCGCCGTGCCGGTGAGGTCGTGCCGGCCGACGAACGACACGCCGAGCCCGGCCCGGCCGTCCTCGGTGCCGAAGCCGAGCAGTTCGAGCGTGGTGGGCAGCACCGACAGCTGGTCGGCGTCCTCACGGGTGAAGGTGACCGGCTCGGGGCTGTGCACGCGGAAGAAGATCGTGCGCTCGGGGGCGTTCTCGAGTTCGGAACGGAACTGGTCGCTGTCGCCGGTGTTCTTGAGGTGGTCGCCCATCAGGACCACGACGGTGTCGTCCAGCACGCCGGTGTCCTTCAGGTAGGCGAGGAAGTCCGCCACGGCCCTGCCCGAGCACTTCAGGGCGGTCGCCATCCGGATCGGCTCGTCGTCGGTGCAGCCGGGGAAGACCGCTGCCGGCTCGTGGTTGTCGAGGGTCAGCAGGGTCAGGTTGTACGGCGTCCCCGCGTCGCGCAACTGCTGGAGGGTGTACCTCGCGTGCACGAACATCCGGGCGTCGGAGAGGCCCCACAGCGAGATGTTCGCCGGGTTCTCGCCCATCGCCTCCCACTCCTCGCGGCCCTCGATCGAGGTGTAGCCGTGGTCGCGCAGGTAGGTGTCCTTGCCCGCGAACCGGAGGTTCGCCCCGTCCATGAACGCGTTGGTGTAGCCCTGTTTCGCGAGCACGTCGCCGAGGCAGGTCGCGCCCGGCAGGTAGGTCTCGACCTTTTCGCCCTGGGTGTTCGAGTTGACCCCGATGGTGAGCAGCTTGCTCTTGAGCGGGATGCCGCACTGGGTGCCGACGATCCCGGCCATGGTCCAGCCGCCGGTGGGGTACTGGTGCAGGGTCTCGTAGCTGTGCCAGCCGACAGTGGCGGCGTCGAGGTTCGCCAGCAGGTTCTCGCCGAAGATCGAGGTGTCGCGGTAGGTGTTCTCGGTCGACTCCAGGTAGATCGTGATCAGGTTGAGTGGCTTCGCAGGCGTGCTGGTGACCTGCGGGGTCTCGTAGTAGTCGGCGATCGAGCGGGGATCGAGCTGGGCGGCCGCGAACTGGGGCACGCCCGCGACGGTGAGCAGGACGCTGAGCGCGACGACGAGCGCCAGCGTCGGGACCACCAGGTAACGACGGCGCAGCCGGGGCTGGGTACCCCGGTGGCGGCGCCACCACCAGCGACCGACGAAGAAGAGGGTGGTCAGGGCCAGCGGCACGACGACGCAGACGACGATCGCCTCGGTGAGCAGGTCGTTGTTGCCGACGCCCTCGCCGGCCGAGATCGGAAGGTTGTTGACGATCTGCTCGAAACTGACCGCGCCGAAGTGGAACCGGATCCAGCCGGCGAGGCTGACCAGGAACAGTGCGACGGTGGACAGCAACCAGGACAGGACGGTGCGCACACGCGGACCCCTGTACCCGGTTCTGCTCTCGTTCTGCGGCATGACAAGGGCGAATCCTACCAGTCCGCACCGATGCCGGTTCCGGTGACAGGATGGGCCCATGACTGATCCGACCCTGTCCTCACAATTGCGGAGTGCCGTCGGCGAGGCGATGCCGCGGGCCCTCTCCGAGCTGACCGGACTGGTCGCGATCCCCTCGGTGTCGTGGCCGGCCTTCGACTCCAGCCAGGTCTGGCGCAGCGCGGAGGCGATCGCGGACCTGGCCCGGGCGTCCGGCGTGTTCGACGAGGTGGCCGTGCACACGGCGGCGATCCCGGGCACCTCCGGGACGGGGCAGCCCGCCGTCCTGGCGACCCGCGCCGGCCGGCCGGGGGAGCGTCGCGTCCTGCTCTACGCCCACCACGACGTGCAGCCGGCGGGGGACGAGGCGTTGTGGCTCAGCCCGCCGTTCCGGGCGACCGAGCGGGACGGGCGGCTGTACGGCCGGGGCACCGCGGACGACAAGGCGGGCGTGCTCACCCACCTGGCGGCGCTGCGGGCACTGCGCGAGGTCGTCGGCGACGACCCGGGGATCGGCATCACGCTGTTCGTGGAGGGCGAGGAGGAGTACGGCTCGAACTCGTTCGGCCAGTTCCTCAGCGACCACCGTGACGCGATGGCCGCCGACCTGATCGTGGTCGCCGACTCGGGCAACTGGGACTCGGAGACACCGGGCATCACGGTGGCCCTGCGCGGCACGGCCCGGTTCACCCTGACCGTGCGGACGCTGGCGCACGCGCTCCACTCGGGCATGTTCGGCGGCGCGGTGCCCGACGCGATGCTGGCCGCGATCAAGCTGCTCGGCACGCTGTGGGACGAGAACGGTTCGGTCGTGGTGCCGGGACTGGCCCGGCGGGACGCGCCGACGCCGGCCTACGACGAGGCCCGCCTGCGGGAGGAGACCGACCTGCCCGCGGGCACGCGTCCGATCGGTCAGGGGAGCCTGCTGGACCGGCTCTGGAACCAGCCGTCGATCACCGTCACCGGGATCGACTTCCCGGGCACGGAGGAGGCGTCCAACACCCTGAACCCGGAGGTGTCGGTGGTGGTCAGCGCCCGGGTGGCGCCCGGCCAGGACGCCCACCAGGCGTACCAGGCGCTGCGTGCGCACCTGCTCCAGCACGCCCCCTTCGGCGCGGAGCTGGAGTTCAGCGAGGTCGACTGCGGGCAGGGCTTCCTGGCGTCCGACAGCTGGGGGATCGAGCTGGGCCGGGCCGCCCTCGCCGAGGGCTTCGGCGTGGAGCCGGTGGACGTCGGAGTGGGCGGGTCGATCCCGTTCATCGCCGAGCTCGCCCGGGAGTTCCCGGACGCGGCGATCCTGGTCACGGCCGTGCTGGACCCGCAGGCCGCTCCGCACAGCCCGAACGAGTCGTTGCACCTGGCGACGTTCGAGCACGCGATCCTCTCCGAGGCGCTCCTGCTGGCGTCCCTGCGGACCCCGGACCAGATTGGGGACGGTTCCTGATTCGGTCCATCACCGGGAAGTGGACCGAATCAGGAACCGTCCCCAATTCGGTCCACGTGCTCAGCCGAGGTCGCGGCGGATCAGCACGTAGTCGCCGACGGCGGTGTCGAGGAGGCGGGCGACGAGGGCGCACTTCGCCTTGAGCAGGAAGTAGACGGGACGCCCGGGGCTGGACAGCGACTCGAAGTTGCCCTGGCCCTTGCTGATCACGACGTCGGCGTCGCGGAACAGCTCGCGGAACTCCGGCGTGCAGTCCTCGAGGATCGTGCCGGGCGCGACCGAGCCGGACGAGACGAGCGTGGCGTAGGCGTCCAGGCCGGCCTCGTGGGCCTCGGCGAGGGTGGCGTCGTTGATGATCGGCGCCTCCCGGACGGCGTAGACGAGCTCGCGTCCCCCGGCGGCCAGCGCGGCGAGCAGCACCTTGTCGAACACGGTCTCTCCGGTGTTGTCGCCGAGCACCAGCACCGTCCGGGCGGACGCCAGGTCGGCGGTCAGCTCGGCGAGGTCGCAGCGGGCGAACGGCCGTTCGAGCTCCTCGGTGACGCAGGCGGCGATGTCGAGGTCGGCGTAGATCGCGGAGTCCATCACATTCCCGGTCACGGCCACCTTGAGCGCCGTCCGGAGCGGGTCGTCCGAGCCGTCCGCGAACTGCCACAACAGCGACTCCAGGCCGAGCGCGGCGTCCAGGTCGCGGCGCTTGACGCCCGCGTACGGGTCGGCCACACCGGTCTCGTGGCGGACGATCGCGTGGATCGCCTGCGCCATCGCCGGGGCGGTGGCGAATTCGGCCCGGCGGGAGAGGACGAGGGCGGCGCTGTCCATGATCCGCGCCTGGCACGCCTCGTCGGTGGTGGCCGTCCGTGCGGCCTCGAGCACCTGGCGGTGCATGCACGGCATGCAGTCGAGGAACAATTCCATGGTGCTGGCAGGCTATCGCGGCCGCCTGTGCCCGGGCTGCCGTGGCCACGGCCATGATTGGTGGCATGGCACTGATCGATGAACCCCGCCGGATGAACCCGCTGCTGAAGGTGGCGGTCGCCGTCTCGGACCGGGTCACCGGACGCCGGATGCTCCCGGCCCGGCTGCTCGCGTGGTACCCGAAGGCAGCGCTCGGTTCCGGCGTGCTCGAGTCGCTGGTCGCGCACCACGAGCCGTCCGAGCGCCTGCTGAAACTGGTCCGGATCACCGCGTCGATCACCGCGAACTGTGCGTTCTGTGTGGACATGAACGGCTTCGGCTACGACCGGACGGGGATCACGGACGAGGAGTTCCTCGCGATCGGGCCCGGTCGCGAGGCCGAGGTTGCGTCCTTCTCGGCCCGGGACCGGCTCGCCATCCGCTACGCCCGGCGCATCTCGAGCTCGCCGCTGGTCTTCCCCTCCGACCTGATGGACGCGCTGCGTGACGCCTTCACCGAGCGCGAACTGGTGATCCTGGCCACGACGGCCGCCCAGGTGAACTACTGGGCCCGGGTGATCCAGGCCCTCGGCATCCCGCCGGCCGGCTTCACCGAGGCCTGTCCACTGCCCGGCGCGTGAGCGCAGTGTGCGGTGCACCCCTCCGGATCGGGGGGTGCCCGCCCAGCGAGATGAACGGTCTCGCCCTTCGCGACCGCGCGCCTACACTACGCGGCGTAGTAGACGAAAGGCGCAAGGGTGCGTACGCGACTGCTGTCGGGCAACGAGGCTGTTGCCCTGGGAGCCTGGGAGGCCGGGGTCGCTGTCGGCTGCGGCTATCCGGGCACGCCCTCGACGGAGATCCTCGAGGCGCTGGCGCGCCGGCCCGAGGTCTACACCGAGTGGTCGGTGAACGAGAAGGTCGCCCTCGAGGTGGGGGTCGGCGCCGCACTGGCCGGCGGCCGGGCGCTGGTCACGATGAAGCACGTCGGGGTGAACGTCGCGGCCGACCCCCTGTTCACGGCGGCCTACACCGGCGTCCGGGCGGGCCTGGTGATCGTCACCGCCGACGACCCCGACATGCACTCCTCGCAGAACGAGCAGGACAACCGCAACTACGCGATCGCCGCCAAGGTGCCGATGCTGGAACCGTCCGACTCGCAGGAGGCGCGCGAGTTCACGAAGCTCGCTTTCGAGCTCTCCGAGGCCCATGACACCCCGGTGTTCCTGCGGCTGACCACCCGGCTGTCGCACTCGAAGAGCCTGGTCGACTCGTTCCCGGACGGCGTTCCGGTGCGCACGACCGCCCCGCTCGCACCGGGCTTCGTGGCCGACCCGCGCAAGTACGTGATGATCCCCGGCCACGCGAAGCTGCGTCGCCGCGCGCTGGCGGAGCGCTGGACCGCGCTGGAAGCCGTTGCCGGGACCACCACCGCGAACCGGGTCGAACAGGCGGACGCCGGCCCCGTCCCGATCGGCGTGGTCACCTCCGGCATCCCGTACACCTACGTGAAGGAGGTCGCCCCGGACATCCCGGTGCTCAAGCTGGGGCTGGTGCACCCTCTGCCGCGTGACCTGGTCGAGCGGTTCGCGGCGTCGGTGGACCGGGTGTACGTGGTCGAGGAACTCGACCCCGTGATCGAGACCCGGCTGAAGTCATGGGGGATCGAGTGCACCGGCAAGGACGCGTTCCCCGCGATCGGGGAGTTCACGCCCGCGATCGTGGCTGCGGGGCTCGGCCTGCCCGGCGGCGCCGCGGGGCTCGTGCCCGCCGTCGACGTGCCGGTCCGCCGTCCGGGGCTGTGCCCGGGTTGCCCGCACGACCACGTGTTCAACGAGCTGCGCCGCCACGGCATGATCGTCTCCGGCGACATCGGCTGCTACTCCCTCGGTGTGCTGCCGCCGTACAACGCGATGGACACCCTGCTCGACATGGGCGCCTCGCTGACCATGGCGCAGGGCATGGACGTGGTCGTGCCGCCCGAGCAGAGGGGACGCATCGCCGCGGTGATCGGCGACTCCACGTTCGCCCACTCCGGCCTCACGGGCCTGCTCAACGCGGTCTGGAACAAGCGCGACGGGCTCTACATCGTGCTGGACAACGGCACCACCGCCATGACCGGCATGCAGCCCAACCCGATGAGCGGGGAGCGGATCGGGCGCGAGGACGCCCCGTCCGTGGACTACGAACTGCTCGCCCGCGCCTTCCACATCCCCGAGGCGAACGTCGGCATGGTGGACGCCTACGACACCGAGGCGATCTCGGCCGCGATCGACGAGCTGGCGCCGCGGTCCGGCGTCCGGCTGCTCGTGGTGATGGGCCTGTGCCTGATCGAGGGCCAGAAGCTGAAGAAGCTCGACAAGCTGACCGGCAAGAAGGACCTCCGCCGTGAGCGGATCGCGCTGCACCCGGTGGGCGGCTCCCATGAGTGAGCGCGTCACCAACGTCCTGATGGTCGGCGTGGGCGGCCAGGGCATCGTGCTCGCCAGCGACATCCTCGCCGAGGCGGCGGCGCTCGCCGGTCACGACGTCAAGAAGAGCGAGATCCACGGCATGTCCCGGCGCGGCGGTCCGGTCTTCAGCCACGTCCGGTTCGGCGACAGGGTGTACTCCGCGGTGATCCCGGAGGCCTCGGCGGACGTGATCCTGGCCATGGAACCGATGGAGTTGCTGCGCTGGGCGCCGTGGGCCGCGCAGGGCGCGTCCGCGTGCTACCTGGCCGCGCCGATCCTGCCGGTCGGGGTGGAGGAGTACCCCGACGGCCTCGAGGCCGAGATCGACCGGCTGTTCGACCGGGTCGTGCGGGTCGAGCTCGCCCGGATCCGGCGCAGCGTGCCGATGAAGGTGCGCAACACGGCGTTGCTCGGGGCGACGTCGGCGCTCGTGCCGCTGGCGCCCGAGCACTTCGCGGACGCGCTGCGGGCACTCTCGCCGCGCGGCACCTACGAGACGAACCAGGCGGCTTTCGACACCGGACGCACGCTTGCCGGACAGCAGCTGAAGGAGGCCGTCCATGTGGAGTGAACGGGTCCAGACCATGCCTCGGGAGCAGCTGCGGGAACTCCAGCTGCAACGGCTGCAGGCACTGGTCACGGTCGTGCACGAGCGCGTCGGCTTCTACCGCGACCGGCTGGACGCGGCGGGCCTGAGGCCCGGCTCGCTGACCAGCCTGGACGACCTCGCGCGGCTGCCGTTCACGTCCAAGTACGACATGCGGGAGGTGTTCCCGTTCGGCCTGTTCGCGGTCAACCGCGACGAGATCGTCGAGGTGCACATGTCGTCCGGCACCACGGGCAAGCCGGTGGTCGGCGCCTACACCCGCGACGATGTCGCCCTCTGGGGAGAGGTGATGGCCCGCACGCTGGACGCCGGAGGGCTGGGCCCCGACGACATCCTGCAGGTCGCCTACGGCTACGGACTGTTCACCGGCGGTCTCGGCGGCCACTACGGCGGTACGACGCTGGGCGTGATGACCCTGCCGATGTCGTCGGGCAACACGCTGCGCCAGCTGAACACCATGCAGGACTTCGGCACGACGGCGCTCGCGTGCACCCCGTCGTATGCGCTGTTCATCGCCGAGTACGCCCGCGAGCACGGCATCGACCTCGGCGGTGGCCCGCTGCGCGCCGGCTTCTTCGGCGCTGAGCCGTGGAGTGAGGCGATGCGGGCCGATATCGAGGCCAAGCTCGGCATCAAGGCCTACGACATCTACGGCCTCACCGAGCTGATCGGGCCGGGCGTCGCCGCCGAGTGCAGCGAGCAGGACGGGCTGCACGTGTTCGAGGACCACTTCTACCCGGAGATCATCGACCCGGAGACCGGTGCGGTGCTGCCGGCGGGGGAGAAGGGCGAGCTGGTGCTGACCACGCTCACCCGGCAGGGCACGCCGGTGCTGCGGTACCGCACGCGCGACATCACCTACCTGATCGACGAGCCGTGCCCGTGCGGGCGGACGTCGCGGCGCATCCACCGGCTGATGGGACGCAACGACGACATGCTGATCATCCGCGGCGTGAACGTCTTCCCCCAGCAGGTGGAGGAGGTGCTGCTCCGGGTCGATGGCGTCGAGCCGTACTACCGGATCATCGTCGAGCGCGAGGGGGTCATGGACACCCTCGAGGTCGACGTGGAGATGACCGAGTCGCTGTTCTCGGACGAGGTGAAGGTGGTGCTGGCGCTGGAACGCAGGATCGAGCACGAACTCCGGCTGGCGCTCGGCATCCAGGCGGTCGTCCGGCTGGTCAATCCGAAGACCATCGAGCGCAGCGAGGGCAAGGCCAAGCGGATCGTCGACCGGCGGTCCCTCCCGACGGGCGCGAGGAGCTGAGCATGATCCTGCAACAGGTGTCGGTGTTCCTGGAGAGCCGGCGCGGCCGGCTCGCGCCGGTGGTGAAGCACTTGGGCGAGCGGGGGGTGAACCTGCGCGCGCTGATGCTGGCCGAGACCGACCGGTTCGGCATCCTGCGGTTCATCGCCGACGATCCGCAGGCGGCGCTGGCTGCCGTCCAGGAGTTGGGGAACACGGCGCGGCTCTCTGACGTGGTGGGTGTGGAGGTCGCCGACCACCCGGGCGCCCTGGGCGACCTGCTGGCTGTCTTCGACGACACGGACGTGAGCATCGAGTACCTCTACGCCGAGCTGGCCGGACGCGGGGACAAGGCCCTGCTGGTCCTGCGGCTGGACCCCATGGAGCAGGCGCTCGCGCTGCTGGAGTCCGCCGGATTCTGAGCGGGCGAACGGACGCCGGAGCGGGGTTCGCCGGAACCCGGCCCCGGCGGATGCGAGGAGCGCGATCGGTACGGCCGCGAGTCCCTGGTCGTCGGTACTGCCCGTGCCGGCGGGATCGTGCGGGCCCGGAGGGCGACGACTGGCCGGCCGGCCCGCGCGCTCAGCGGCCGCCGGCGTGCGTCCATCCGGACCGTGCGAGGCCGGGCCCGGCCGATCCGCACGGACCGAGGAGCCTCACCGACCCCACCAGGACTTCTTCGGCACGGCTAGCATCTGCGCGACCGAGGCGGGCAGGCCCAGCTGGGCGGCGATCGCCGGCCACTGGCTGGCGATGATCTCCCGGGCCACGGCTTCGGGGCGGGCGCCGAGTGCCTTCACCACCCAGTCGTGCGGGACGGCCTTCGTGCGCACCAGCACCGTGACCAGGTCGGGCAGGTCGGCGTCGGACCAGCGCTCCAGTGCCCACGCGACGGCCGTGGCGGGCAGCGCTTTCGACTCCAGCCGGGCGTCCAGGAACGCCGCGGCCCTGGCCGGCTGCGTCCGCAGCAACTCCCGGGTTCCCGCCGAGAGCCGGTGGTCACCGCGCAGGGACGCCTCGAACTCGGCCTCGGCGACCGCGCCCCACCGGCCCGGGGACGCCTCGAAGATGAACCCCCTGCGCAGGTCGTCGATCTCCACCGCCTGGCCGAGCAGCGTCGCGAGGTCGGTGGCGTGCACGGGGACGCCACCACTGCGGGCCTCCGCCTCCAATGGTGGTACAACGTAGTTCGAGAACGCGTCAGCGCCGACGGCCTGCAGCACCCACGACTGCAACGGGCCGCGCCCGCTCTCCGCGCCCGTCTCGCCGAGCGCCCGCACCACGGCGGCCACCAGGTCCGCGTTCGCCGGGCCGTCGGTGCGCAGGCGCGAGGCCAGCGCGTCCTCCGTGTCCGGGTCGGCGAGCATCCGTCGCAGCACCTCGTCGCAGTGCGGGTGTGCGGCCAGCTTCGCCAGCACCGCGTCGAAGAAGGGCGTGGCGAGTGCCTTCGCCAGCGTCACCAGGTCGACGGACGCCAGGTCCGCGCGTTCCAGCGCCAGCAGCGCCTTCAGGTCGCCCAGCGATCGGACCCGCAGCGCCGGCTGCCCGGTGCTGCCGTTCACCAGCTGGTCCGCCAGCGGCAGGTAGGCCGCGCTCGCCGGCGTCGACGCGGGTCGGTCGGGGTCGAGGTCCAGGTCGAGCGCGGCGCCGTTCGCGGAGAACGGGCTGACCAGCAGACCGATTCCCGCCGTCCACGTGGACGGCGCCGCCACGAACGTCGAGACCGCCACGTCCCGGGCCAGCCCGATCGGCAGGTAGGCCAGCAGGGCCTGGATCGCCTCCACACCCTGGTCCTGGTCGTGCGCCCCGATCAGGTAGGGCCGGTCCTCGTTGAGGCACTGCAGCAGCCGGGCCAGTTCGGCCACGTCGTCGGGATCCCGCGACACCCGCGGCCGCCGCACGGGCGTGACGGTGAGCGCGGCCAGGGCGGAGGGGTGTTCGGCGAGTTCCTCCTCGACCAGCACCCCGGAGTCGGCGAGCGCCCACAGGTCCCACGGCGAGAGCCCCTGGCCCGCGCGGATCGCGTGCACCTGGTACTGGCCGGGTCGCCGGCTCGCCCTGGAATAGGTCTTCGCGACCAGCAGCGCCCCCGAGGGGCCCGGCCGGAACTCCAGGCACACCGGCGGAACACTCCCCGCCGGGATCGTGGCGTCGTCAAAGAGGTAGCGGGCGGACGCGCCGAGCCCGGCGAAGCTGTCCCGGGGTGGCAGCTCCCAGCCGGGCGAGGCTGCCACCGGCCCCATGCCGCTGACCCCGAGCAGGTTGGACGGCGACCACGCCAGGATGAGCTGTTCGGCCGCGACGTCAGTCGACATCGCGGTCTCCCACGATCCGCAGGGCCCACAGGATCGCGAGCAGTGGCTCGGTGACGTTCAGCGGGCGCGCGTTCGGGAAGCGTCCCTCCGCGTCCGGGGCGCACCCCATCGCCGACACCGCGTGGACCGACCGCACGTCGCTGAGGTTGAACACGGCCTCGACTATGCCGCGTGCGCCGTAGGTTGTCAGCAGGTCGTACGGAAGGTCGCCCTGCGCGTCCAGTTTCTGCTGCATGCCGGAGTACAGGCCGCGGTCGAGGGGGAGCGAACCGAAGCTCCTCGCGCCCGATCCGCGGGTGGCGAGCAGGCCGGTCAGCTCGTCGGCCTTGGCCAGCACGAGCGCCACCGGCAGGTCGCGCGCGGGCCGGCGTCCCTGGTAGCGCGGGTGGGCCCGGAGCACCCGTTCGAGGTTCGTCACGACCTGG
Organism: Propionicimonas sp.; assembly: GCA_040774965.1. Classification (GTDB taxonomy): domain Bacteria; phylum Actinomycetota; class Actinomycetes; order Propionibacteriales; family Propionibacteriaceae; genus Propionicimonas. The sequence goes on from JAXGTK010000001.1 coordinate 25,712, forward strand.
TGCATCTGGCGCGGCCCGGCCGCCTCCATGCCGGTCAGCGGGTAGCCGGACGGCAGGTCGGTGAGCGCCTTCGGGGTGACGAACACGATCGCCGCGTCGAGCGCGTGCAGGAACGGGTTGTGCTGGGCCAGCACCTGCGTGCTCTGCTGGTTCTCCCCGGACGCGTCGAAGAACAGCAGGTTGGCCCGCTGCTCGCCGGCCACCATCCTGACCACCAGCGGACGCGTCGTCGCCTCTCCGATCAGCGGCTGCGTCGCCGCCGGCGCGAAGCCCTGCTCGAGCCGGCGGGCCATGTGCTGGTTGTAGTAGTCCTGCGACTCGTCGTCGGCCAGCGTGCAGTGGATCCCGAGCCCGGACAGCCGCGCGTGGTCGACCACCTCCGAGACCAGCCGGCCGAGGTAGGTGGTCTTCGTCGTCTGCGGGGAGCCGATCAGGCCGATCACGATCGTCCGGGTCTCGGCGAAGTCCTCGGGCAACTGGTGGCCCTTCGGGCAGTACCAGTTCGCGCCCAGCTCCAGCCTCTGCCGCGCGTTGGCCACCCGCCGGTTGTGCAGCCACTGCTGCGCCGCCGCGGGCAGCCGTGGGATCAGGTCGTCGACCGGGAGCGGGTTGCGCTGCGCGAGCACGGTGCCGGAGCGATCCTTCAGCACGAAGTCGCGGGAGTCGTGGAACTCCGCGCACATGGGGCACAGCATCATTGCCAGTGCCTCGTCAGCACGAGCGACCAGAAGAGCAGCATCACGAACATGAACACCAGCAGCGCGGACGCCCGGCCGCGGTAGCGGTTCCACCGGGCGATCGTGGCCTGCCGCTCGCGCGCGGTCTGCTGCAGGGCCCGGAACTCGTGGTTCACAGCGCCACCCCGATCAGCCACTGCAGCACCATCGCGAGGAAGAGGGACACCACGGCGCCCCCGAGGTACGCGCTGGCCCGTACCAGCGACGGCACGTGCTTGTCGCCGAACGGCCCGTCCGGCCCGGCGTAGCGCAGCGCGGTTCGCCACCACGGCTCGGCCACGGCGAAGTCGGCCGGGTCGAGGACGACCGTGGCCGGCATCTCCGGGATCAGCGCGGTGGCGTGTTCGGAGAGCTGCTGGCGCAACTCGGTGGCGCTCGGACGCAGTTCCGGCGCCCAGGCGAGCGCGCTCCGGACGGCCTCGCGCAGGGCCGGGTCCGTGATGCAGCCGAGGTCGAGCACCTTCTGCGGGCCGTTCCCGGCCTCGCCGAGCGCGGCGACCACGACCGGGTCGAAGCGCCCGTCGCAGTACGGGTGGTAGTCCGCACGGAACATCGAGGTGACGGTGAGGCCCCAGCTGAACACGTCCGACGGCGGGCCGACCCTGCGTCCCGGCCGGGGCAGCACCTGCTCGGGGCTGGCGAAGCTGGCGGTGGTCAGCATGGGCAGCGAGGTGCTGGCGTCGGCGTCCCGGGACGACTCGAAGTCGATCAGCCAGGTGCGGGTGGGGGTGACGATCACGTTGCTCGGCTTGATGTCCAGGTGCGCCTCGCCGGACGTGTGCAGTTGCGCGATCTCGGCCAGCAGGTAGTCCGCGTACAGGCGCTTCAGTTCCGGGCCGGTGGACGCGTCGAGCCGGTTCATCGGCACGCCCTGGATGAACCGGCGGGCCACCCAGCGGTAGGAGGCGTCCTCGCCGGAGGAGTGGAACAGGTCCTCGGCGCGCGCCCAGGTCTTCTCCTCGGCCAGGCAGTTCTCCGCGACCGGGCCGACGCTGCGCTGGCCGCCGCCGGAGCCCTGGGTGAACCGGGCGACCTTCACGGCCAGCAGGACGGGGTCGCTGTTGGGCTGGCGTCCCGGCGCCACCCCGAAGAAGGGCAGTGGCTTGGCCGACTCGGTGAGCGTGACGTGACCGGGACGCAACCGGCGCTGGATGGAGATGCCGTCGAGCCGGCGAGGGTCGCTCTCGAGCAGCTCATACCCGATCTCCGGGCGGCTGTCGGTCGCGAGGACGCTCTGGTCGGTCATGTCGACTCAAATGTACGGGCAGCACCAAGGTGTGCGGCTCCGGGAAACCCCCGGTCGGGCCCGGGATGTGCGGTTCACGGGCAGGCCGGTCGGTGCTGGTCGCCCGCTGTGCGGGCCGGACCTGACCGCAGGGCCTCGGCCCGGGTTCAGGGAATATCGGCGGAGTTCGGCACGGCAGGGCGTGTGACCAGAAAGTGAAAATGCATTTCCGGGCGGTGTCACCCGAACGTGTGACACCCGTGCGAATGACACGAAACGGCTTGTCACCCGCCTGAAGGTCACCCGCAGGAATGACTTTTGTCACATTTTCCGGGATGGGTTGTACAAATCAATAAAAGTGTGGGTAATGTGGGCCCCGGAACAGCGGGAATGCAGGTTCGGCGATCCGCCAGTCGTCGGGAGGGGCCTGTCCCGCCCATGGGCCCGGCTGGGGAGCCGGGGGAGGGGATGTCGCAGCGATGCAGGTCAGCAGGAGCCGCAGGGGGCAGCGGGGAGCAGCCGCCGTCGAGTACGGAATCATCGTCGCGATGGTGAGTGCGGCCGTGATCACTTCGGTCACGGCGCTCGGCGGGGACCTGTCCGACGCGTTCTGCAACACCGCCCAGAGCCTCGGTTCCGACACGACCTGCGTCCAGAGCGCGGACGCCTCCGGCACGGACTCCAGCGACGCGGACTCGGAGGCGGCGACTCCCGGCTCCGCGACCAGTGACGCCGGTACGAGCGCGGGGGTGTCCGGCGCCACGGACGCGGGCACGTCGAGCGGATCCACCGCGGAGGCCGCGAACTCCGCCGGCACCATGACCTTCTACACCGCGGTCGTCGACCAGGACCAGCGCAAGCGCGACCTGTCGGCACGGTTCAACCTCGGCTGGTCCCCGGACAGCTGGAGCAATGTGGAGTACCCCGAATCGGTCACTGTCGACGTCACCTGGACCCCCGCGCTGGAGGTCGACCAGGTGATCACCGGCGAGACCGGGAAGTGGGAGTACACGCTGGTCGAGCCCGGTCACCTGACGTTGACCCGTACCGGCACCCTCGACACGGGCGGGTTCAACCCTGAGCCGGAGATCCTGCTGGTCAAGTCCGACACCACCGAGAACGTGACGGTCACCTTCACCGCGACGGCGTCGAACACTCCTTCGGTGACCGAGACCTCCACGACGACGTCGGTTCCGTACAAGTGAGCTGATCGGGCTCAGCCGAGGAGCTTGGGGATCTCCTGGGCCAGCACGACCACGCCCATCAGCAGGACGAAGACGCCGAAGCCCTTGCGCAGCGAGCGTTCCTGGATGCGTCCGACCAGGGCCGAGCCGAGGAACGAGCCGACGATGGCTGCGGCGGTGACCGCGAGTACCACCGGCCAGTCGAGCGAGACCGTGAACAGGTGGGCGACCAGACCGGACGCGGACTGCATCGCGATCACGAGCAGGGACGTGCCGACGGCGATCGCCATCGGCAGCCCGCCGAGCAGGGCGAGTGCCGGGACGACCAGGAAGCCGCCGCCCGCACCGACGAGGCTGGTCACGAAGCCGACGCCGAAGCCCTCGCCGATCGTGCGGAAACCCCGGTGCGGGGGCGGTCCGTCGCTGGCAGCAGCCTCCTTGCGTCCACGCATCATGGCCACGGAGGTGACGATCATCATCGCGGCGAACAGGAGCATCAGCACGACACCGGGGATCTGACCCCCGATCAGGCCGCCGACGAACGCGCCCGCCATGCCGGCCAGCCCGAACCCGATGCCCGTGCGCCAGGCGACCCGTCCGGCGCGGGCGTGCCTGGCCATGCCGACCAGCGACGTCACGCCCACGACGAACAGCGATGCCGTGATCGCGTGCTGCGGCTCCATGCCCAGCACGTAGGTGAGGATCGGGACGGTGAGGATCGACCCGCCCCCTCCGAGCAGGCCCAGCGAGACGCCGATGAGGATGGACAGCAGGAGTGTTGCGATCAGGGGCCAGGTCATTCCAGAGCTTTCTAGACGGTCGGCAGGCCGGCGGCCTGCCAGGCCATCATCCCCCCACTCATGTTGTGACAGTCAAAACCGGCGGCCTTGAGCAGGGCGGTCGCCCTGGCGCTGCGGGCGCCACTGCGGCAGACCGCGACGATCGGCCGGGAGCGGTCGAGTTCGGCCAGGCGCCCGCCGAGCTCGCCGAGCGGGATGTGCACGGTTTCGGCGATGCGGGCCTCGGCGACCTCGTGGGCCTCCCGGACGTCGACGAGCTGGGCCGTCCCGATGCGCTCGCGGGCCTCGTGGATGCTGATGTCAGGCAACGCTGATCGCCTCCTTCGAGTCCTCGTGGGCGAGCCAGCCGAGGTAGCTGCCCTCGAGTTCGACCACGTCGTAGCCGGCCCGGCGCAGAGCGCTCGCCGCGACGCTGACCCGCAGCCCGCTCTGGCAGTAGGTGATGATCCTGCCCTCGGTGGGCAGTTCGTCGAGGTGCCACAGGACTCGTCCGCCGCTGAGCTGGACCGAGCCGGGGATGTGGCCGTCGGCGTGCTCGGTCTTGTTGCGGACGTCGAGCAGCAGGACCCGCTCGGCCCCGTCGAGGTCGGCCTGGGTGAGGACGGCAGGAACGGTCCGGGGCAGTCCGTCGATGCTGGTCGTGTAGCCGTGCACGGTGTCGATCCCGACCCGGATCAGGTGGTCGCGGTACTCCTGGGCGGTGGCGACGTCGGCGGCGAGCAGGACCAGCGGACGGTGCTCGCGCTCGGGGTCGTACACCCAGGCCCCGTAGCTCGCGGCCTTGCCGATGCCGGGGATGTTCAGCGAACCGGTGACGGTGCCGGCGTGGACGTCGTGGTGGCTGCGGGTGTCGACGAAGATCACCTCGTCAGCGGCCAGGCTGTCGGCGAGGTCGGTGTTCCGCCAGGCGACCAGCGCGGCGGGTTCGCCGATCACGGCGGGCCCCTGGCGGTTCTGCCGCTTCATCCGGCCGAAGTAGGCGTGGGCGTCGGGCTGGCCGTCGAGCAGCGCGGTGACGAAGCCGTCCTCGTCGTTGTCGCGCAGGTACGGTGCCCACCAGGCGTTCTCGCGCTCGTAGCCGACCGTGGTGGAAGCGATCGAGCCGAGCGCGCGTCCGCAGGCGCTGCCGGAGCCGTGGGCGGGGTGCACCTGCACGTAGTCGGGCAGGGTCAGGAACTCGTCGCGCAGGCTGGCGAACAGGGCCCGGGCGCCCGCGAAGCGGGTGTTCACCCCGCCGGCGGCCTCGTCCAGCAGGTCGGGACGGCCGAGGTCGCCGACGAACACGAAGTCGCCGGAGAAGTAGTAGCCGGGCTGGTCGGAGAACGCGCCGTCGGTCACCTGGAACGCGAGGTGCTCGGGGGTGTGGCCGGGCGTGTGCCGCGCCTCGACGACGATGTTGCCGAGCCGGATCGCGTCCCCGTGGTGCAGGCGCTCGGCCTCGAAGCCGTACTGCCAGTCCTCGCCGCCCTCGGCGGAGACGTACATGGTGGCGCCGGTGGCGGCGGCCAGCTCGCGGGTCCCGGAGAGGTAGTCGGCATGGATGTGGGTCTCCGTGACGGCCACGATCCGCATGCCGTTGCGCCTGGCCAGGTCGAGGTAGGGGTCGAGGTCGCGGCGGGGATCGATCACGATCGCCTCGCCCTTCGCCTGGCAGCCGACGAAGTAGCTGGCCTGGGCGAGGTCCTCGTCGTAGATGCGCTCGAGAAGCATGGTCTCTCCTGAACTGGTTCTCACGTATACCCCGGGGGGTATCTTCCTCACTCACCATAGGCATACCCATGGGGGTATCGGCAAGGTGGTTCGGGACCGCCCAGCGGGGGGAGTGCGTAGGAGTGCTGAGGGCACTCGTCCCACGGCACCCGCGGTCGCCGTCCCCTTCGTACCGGCTAGCCTGAGCGCCATGGCCGATCCGCAGCCCGCCGCATCGAAAGGGGAGGGCACGCTGACCGTCGTGATCGCCTTCGCCGCCAACCTGCTGATCGCGATCGCCAAGACGGTCGCAGCGGTGGTCACCGGGTCGGCGTCGATGGTGGCCGAGGCCGTGCACTCCTGGGCCGACAGCGGCAACGAGGTGTTCCTGCTGATCGCCCAGCGGCGCGCCGCCCGTCCGCCGGATCCCGAACACCCGCTCGGCTACGGACGGGAGATCTACGTCTGGTCGATGTTCGCGGCGATCGGCCTGTTCGCCGTCGGGGCCGGCGTCTCGGTGACGCACGGTGTGCAGGAGCTGCTCGACCCCCAGCCCGCCGAGGAATTCGCGGTCGCCTACGCCGTGCTCGGGGTCGCTTTCGTCCTGGAGGGCATCTCGTTCCTGCAGGCGAGACGGCACGTGCGCGCAGCCGCCGCTCGCAACGAGCGTGACCTGTGGACCCAGCTGATGCGTACCTCCGACCCGACGGTGCGGGCCGTCTTCTTCGAGGACGCCGCGGCGCTGGTCGGCGTCGTGATCGCTGCGGCCGGGATCCTCGGCCACCAGGTCACCGGGTCCGCCGTGCCGGACGCGATCGGCTCGATCCTGGTCGGGCTGCTGCTCGGGGTGGTCGCCGTCGTGCTGATCGACCGCAACCGGAGCTTCCTCGTCGGCGAGGTCGCCGACAAGCGGGTCTGGAACGCCGCCCTGGCCGCCCTGCTCGAGCAGCCCGTGGTGGAACGGGTCACCGAGCTGAGGCTGTCGATGGTGGGGCCGGGACAGGTCTTCCTCTCCGGTGCCGTCGACCTCGTCGGCAACCCGGACGAGCGTTCGGCCGCGGAGCAGCTCGCGGCCCTGGAGCGGGAACTGGTGCGCCGCGACGAGGTGGTGCTGGCGCTGGTCTCGCTGTCCGACCCGAGCGATCCCGCGCTCGCGCCGCGCTAGCCGACCGCGCGTTCCACCAGGACGCGCACGGGCACGTTCAGTGACCGTCCCACCACGCAGTAGCGCTCGGTGGAGGTCGCCAGCCGGAGCAGGTCGGCCTCGGACGCGTCGGTGTCGAGGACGGCCGTGACCACGACGTCGCGGATCCCGACGGGCACCTCGCGGTCGACGCCGAGGGTGCCGCGGGCGTCGTAGGCGCCGGTCGCGGTGAAGGTGGCCTCGCGCACGTCGAGGCCCATCACCGTGGCCACGCTGCGCATGGTCACGCCGGCACACCCGAGCAGCGCCTGCAGGAGCATGTCGGCGGAGCAGGCGTCGCTGCCGTCGCCACCGGTGGCGGTGTGCAGCCCGGCGCGCACCGGGCCCGCCCAGCCCTCGACGGTGCACGTGATGCCGGGCTCGGTCCAGCCGGCCCGCGCGCTCAGGGCGGCGAGCGCGCGGGAGGGATCGGCGCGGTAGCGCGCCCGCAGCGGTGCCTGTGCGGCCCTCAGTGACTCACGATCCATCGCGCCAGTATGGGCGCTGGACCGCGACGGGACCAGCGGCCGAGGTGTCCGGCTGCCGGCGGCGTCCCGCGCCGGCCTCAGTCGCCGATCGTGTCCCGGGCGCGCTTCACGATCAGCGGGTCGGGCACCCCGACGACCGAGGCGTCCTTGTCCTCGTAGTCGAACTGGCTCAGGAAGTGCCGCATCGCGTTCAGCCGGGCTCGCTTCTTGTCGTTGCTGCGCACGGTCGTCCAGGGGGCGTGGTCGGTGTCGGTCCGGGTGAACATGGCCTCCTTGGCCGCGCCGTAGGCGTCCCAGCGGTCCAGCGACTCCAGGTCCATCGGCGAGAGCTTCCAGCGCCGCACCGGGTCGATCTGGCGGATGGCGAACCGGGTGCGCTGCTCGCGGCGGGTGACCGAGAACCAGAACTTGGTCAGGTGGATGCCGGCCTCGACGATCAGCCGCTCGAACTGCGGCACCTGGGCCATGAAGCTCTCGTACTGGGCGTCGGTGCAGAAACCCATCACCCGCTCGACACCGGCCCGGTTGTACCAGGAACGGTCGAACAGCACCATCTCGCCGGAGGTGGGGAAGTGCTGGACGTAGCGCTGGAAGTACCACTGGCCCTGCTCGCGCGTCGTCGGCCTGGTCAGCGCCACCACGGTCGCCGCGCGCGGGTTGAGGTGCTCGGTGAACCGCTTGATGGTGCCGCCCTTGCCGGCGGCGTCGCGTCCCTCGAACAGGATGATGTGGCGGATGTCGTGGTCCTGGCTCCAGTACTGCAGCTTCAGCAGCTCGATCTGCAGCAGGTACTTCTCCTGCTCGTACTCGTCGCGGTCGAGGAGTTCGGGGTAGGGGTAGTCCTCGCGCCACGTCTCCACAGCCCGTCCGAGCGGGTCGATCAGCACCGGGTCGGGGCTGTCCCCGTCCGCAACCGTGTACCCCTGCGCGACCAGGCGGTCGATGAACTCCCTCAGGTTCTCGTCGACGTCGGGCTGGACGTCGTCCAGATCGGTGTCCATCGTTCGCTTTCCTCCCGCATGCCGCTCAACGTCCGCTCGCGGTTCGACGATCCCGCGCCCGACCCGGCGGGTCAAGCGGCGCGCGGCGGGTTCACCCGACGGACCGGAGCTGTTCACCGGATCGGCGCCGCCCGGGCCCGGACGACGGCTTCACGAAGGCTTCACGCCAGCCACGCGGACGCATCATCGGGCCCGGCTCTACTGGTGTTCATCAACGAACCGAACCCACGAAAAGGAGTGGACATGTTCAGCAAGAAGATCGTTCTGGGAGTCAGCGGGACCATGGTCGTCCTCGCCACCACCCTCGGAGTGGCCAGCATCGCGAGTGCCGAGACCACGACCCCGAGCCCGAGTGCCACCGCCAGCCAGGCCTACCAGCGTGGCGCGGGCTACGGCCGGGCCGACACCGACGGCACCGTGCGTGGGTCGGGCTACGGCCGGACGGCGAGCGAGGCGAACGAGAACGCCGGGCTCCGCAACGGCATGGGCTACGGCGCCGTCGCCCTGCAGTCCGAACTGGCCGACCAGCTCGGGGTGAGCCAGGACGCGGTCGCCGCGGCCATGCAGGCCTACCACGCGGACAACGCCTCGGAGACCCGCGGGCGTGACCTGACCGACGAGCAGCGCGACGCGGAGCACGCCGACCTGGCGAAGTTCCTGGCCAGCGAGCTGAAGGTCGACGAGGCGAAGGTGCTCGAGATCCTGGACTCCCACGAGTCCGGCACCGGCACCGGCCAGGGATGGGGCGCCAATCGCTGACCCCCGACCTCCTCACGCACAGCCACACACGGAACGGCCGGCCCGTTCGGGCCGGGCGTTCCGTGTGTGGCTGTGCGGGTGTGTGCGTTGAAGCGCGTCCCCCGGATTCAGTTGCCGCGGTTGCGCTGCGGGGTCCCGGTGGGCGTCGCGGTGGGCGAGGACGTGGCGCGGGCGCGCTCGCGGGTCTGGTCCTTCGCCTCGGCACTCGTCGAGCAGGTGGCGGTCTTCGTCTGGGTCTTGGTCCTGGTCTGCGTCTGGGCTTGGCTCGCACTGGCCGTGGCCGTGGCGGTCTGGGCCCTGGTGCGCTCCCGGTCCTGCGACGGCGTGCCGGTCGGGCTCGCGGTGGGGGTGCAGGTGGGCGTCCCGGTGGCTGAGGCGGTCGGATCCTGAATCCGGTCGCGGTCCCGGATCGGGGTGCCGGTCGGGCTCGCGGTGGGGGACGCAGTGGCGACCCGGTCCTGCTGCCGGGTCTGGTCACGATCGCCGTTGACGGCCAGTGCCGTGCCGGCGGTCGCAGCTCCGACGCCGACGATGACCGCGACTGCGATCCCGATCCCTGGCATGTGCATGTCGTTCACTCCTTCGATGCTCGGCCGCGAACGGGGGGCCGCGGCGTCTCCACCGTCCCGCCCGGGGATGAAAACCGGGCGAAAGGAGGATGAAGAACCTTTCATCTGGTGGCGTCAGCGGCCGGATCCCTTGCCGCTGGGCGGCCCGCCCCGGCCCGTTCCCGTCCCCGAGGCGTCGCCGGACCGGCGGGGAGTGCCGGTGCGGGAGGCGGTCGGTGCAGGGGCGCTCGACGGCCGGGTCGTCGTGGTCTGGTTCGGGACGGCCGAGGACGTGCGGGTCCGCGGGACGACCGGGGTCGGCTGCACCGCCGTCGGCGACGTCGTCACGCCAGGGGTCGGCGTCGCCGCCGTGGAGGATCCGGACGGGCCGGGAGAGAGGACGACGGCCGGCTCGCCGCCGTCCCAGCGGTCCGTCCCCGCGGCCAGGCCGGCCAGGGTAACGCACACGGCGACGAGCGGGACGCCGGCAGCCCATGCCACCCACGTCAGCCTCCGGCCCGGGGCGGTCACGGGAGGTCCTCCAGCCGATAGCCCATCCCGCGCAGGGTCGTGATCCGGTCGGCGCCGACCTTGCGGCGCAGGTGCCGGACGTAGACGTCCACCACGTTCGAGCCCGGGTCGAACGAGTAGCCCCACACCTGGCTGAGCAACTGCTCGCGGGACAGTACCTGCCCGGGGTTGCGCAGGAAGGCCTCGGCGAGCATGAATTCGCGCGCCGACAGCTCGATGGTCCGGTCGGCGACCTGGGCGCGGCGGGTGCGCAGGTCGAGGCTGAGCCCGCCGCAGGTGAGGGTGGCGAGCGGGGACGTTCCCTCCGGGCGCAACCGGAGCCGGATCCGGGCCAGCAGTTCCTCGAAGTGGAACGGCTTGGCCAGGTAGTCGTCCGCGCCGGCGTCGAGTCCGGAGACGGTGTCGTCCACCGACGACCGCGCGGTGAGGATGATCACCGGGATCCGGTGGTGGCCCTCGCGCAGTCGTCGCAGCACGGTGAAGCCGTCCAGCACCGGCAGCCCGATGTCGAGCAGCAGCAGGTCGAAGTCGCCGGACGTCGCGAGGTCGAGCGCCGAGCGGCCGTCGTCGACCGTCGTCGGGGAGAACCCGTGGGCGCGCAGGCCGCTCTCGACGAAGGTCGCGATCCGCGGCTCGTCCTCGGCGATCAGGATGCGGGTCATGGCTCCTCCGTCGGTGTCGCGTCGCCGTCGCCGGCCGCGGCGCCCGAGGGCACCACGATGCTGAAGGTCGAGCCCGCACCCGGTGCCGAGACGACCTCCACGTGCCCGCCGTGGGCCTGCGCGATCGCCTGCACGATGGTCAGGCCCAGGCCGGTGCCCTCGGTGCGCCGGCCCGCCTCCAGCCGGACGAACCGTTCGAAGATCCGGTCCTGGTCCCCGGGCGCGATGCCGGGGCCCTCGTCGCGGACCCACACCCGCACCTGGCCGTCGGTGACCGCGCTGCCCAGCGCGACCGTCGAACCCGGCTCGCTGTACTTCACTGCGTTCTGGGCCAGCTGGAGCCAGGCCTGGGTCAGCCGCTGCGGGTCCACCTCCACCACGGTGTCGCCGGAGCCCTCCAGCAGCCAGTGCCGGGGGCCGAGCGCGCGCGCCTTCGCGAACGCCTCGTCGGTGACGTCGAAGAGCTCCACCGGTTCGGTGCGGACGAAGTCCGGCTGGCGCGCCCGGGCGAGCAGGATCAGGTCCTCGACGAGCCGGTTCATCCGGTCGGTCTCGTCCAGCAGGAGGGCGCGCGTGGACGCCACCGCGCCGGGATCGCCGGCGTCCAGGACCTCGAGGTGCCCGCGGATGACCGTGATCGGGGTGCGCAGCTCGTGGCCGACGTCGTCGAGGAGGCGGCGCTGGGCGACGAAGGACTCCTCGAGGCGGTCGAGCATCGCGTTGAAGTTGCCGGTGAGGTCGGCGATCTCGTCGCTGCCGGTGACCGGGATGCGGGAGCCCAGGTCGGCGGCGTCGGTGTGGCTCGTGGCCTCCCGCAGCAGCGACAGCGGCCGCACCAGCCCCCCGCTCAGCTGCCAGCCGACCAGCCCGATGACCAGCAGCGACGCCGCGGCGACGCCCAGGTAGAGCGCTCCGGTCCGGGCCAGTTCGGCCCGCTCGACCCCCACGGTGCGGGCGATCACGAAGGTGCCGGACGCGGACTGCCCGGCCACCTGGACGGGGATGATCGCCAGGCGCACCGTGCCCACGGACGTCTCCACGTCGCGGACCGCGACCCCTTCCTCCGCGGTCACGCCCGCGATGACCGCGAGGGCCGCCGGTTCGTGTTCGAGTTCCACCGGCCGCGTTCCTCCGGAGTAGCCGAACGGTTCCCCGTCGATGAGCGCGAACTGGGTCTCGTACGGCCCCGGCACCCGATAGCTCATGGCTGCCACGAGGAGCGGTTCGACGTCGGCGAACGGCAGCCCCGTGTCCGGATCGGTTCCCTTCGAGCGACTCTCGAACTCCTGGTAGCCGCGGCGCAGCGAGTCGTCGGCCGCGCCGTCGATGGCGGCCCACTGGACCACGCCGACGGTTCCCCCGGCCAGTGCGAGCGCCAGGGCGGACAGTGCCAGCACCGAGAGCAGGAGGCGGGAGCGCACGGAGCGGCTGGGTCGCCAGCTCCGGGCGTGCGCCGTCTCGGGGCCGTCCGCCCCGTCAGGCGAGTTCCGCCACCGCATCACGAACCTGCTGGATCTCGAAGGACGGGTAGGTGTCCTTCAGAGTCCTCAGCGTAGCCCGCGTGTCGACGTCGGCGGGCAGTCCGCAGGCAGCGACCAGCTCGGCCAGGTCGACCCCGTAGGCCTGCGCCACCGCGGCGAGGGTCATCTGCCCGGTGATCGCCGGCTGCCCGGCGCCCGAGCCCGTCCCGGTCGGTTGGGGCGAGGGCGTGGCCGAGGTCGTGGCCGTGGCGGACGGGGACACCGCGGCTCCAGCCAGGTGTGCGCGCAGCTGCTCCTTGAACGTGCCCAGCTCGAACCCCTCGACCAGCGTCTCCACGTCGCGGAACGGGGTCTCGGGGGTGAGCCCGGCCGTCCCGGACGGATCGATGAGGTCGATGATCTCGCCGACCGGGATGCCGAGGCCGTCCGCGGCCTGCTGGAGGGTCATCCAGCCCTTGAGGTCGTCGACGCCGAGCTGCTCGCCGGTGACGAAGGTCGTGCGTCCGCTGACCACCCAGTCGCCGGTCAGGTTCGCGACGCCGACCGCGCCGAAGAGGACCACCACGGACGCCACGGGCGCCACCCACACCGAGGTCTTCATCGCCGGATCCTTCCGGCCGCCGCGGGACGCCGTTCCTCCGGATCGGGAGGCACGCCGATCCGGGTCGGGATGCCGAGCAGCACGGGGGCGTCCACCTGCAGTGCGCCGCGGACCGGGCAGGTGGTCACGCAGTCCATGCAGCCGATGCAGTCCGGACTCACCATGGGGGCGGCCTTGCTGGGCTCGATGCCGACCGGGCACGCCTTGTCGCAGAGTGCGCAGTCCGTACAGGTCGTGGGCGCCCGGCGGATCCGGAGCAGGCTGAACCGGCTGAGCACGCTGAGCACGCCGCCCAGCGGGCACAGGTAGCGGCACCAGGCCCGCTCGACCAGCAACGAGGCGACGACCACGACGGCGAGGATCGACAGGCCGATCCAGATCGTCGGGTTGTCGGGTTCGAACAGCCAGTGCAGCCCGAAGAGCGCGACGTAGGGGTCGTAGTCGGCGAACCAGAGGCTGGCCGTGGTGTAGCTGAAGTAGAGGATCACCGCGAGGACGACGAAGCGGCCCCAGCGCAGTACCCGGTCGAGCCGGCGGGGGACCGTCAGGCTGGGCAGGTTGAGCTTGCGGCGCACCCACGTGAGGGCGTCCTGGACGGTGCCGAAGGGGCAGACCCAGCCGCAGAAGGCGTTCCCCGCCAGCAGCGTCGCGACCAGCACCGCGAGCCCGAGCACGAGGTTCGAGGGGTGGATCCTGGTGATCAGCGTGCCGGTGGTGAGCCAGGTGATCAGGGTCTCCATCGCACCGAACGGGCACAGCGCGTCGACCGAGGCCGACCCGGAGTTCTGCTCGATCTGGTGGCGCACCGCGGCGAACACGACGAGGGCTGCGACGGCGAGCTGGGTGATGTGCCGCGCCCGCTTGACGTGCAGGATCCGGCGGGTGCGCTGCTGGAAGCGGGTCAGGTGGCCTTTCCTGGCCGAGGGGCTCGACGTGCTCACGGCATCCTCCAACGGATCGGGGTCAGCCCAGAGCCTCCCGTCGTTGTGTGAAGAGTGTGTGAAGCTGCGATGAGGATTCGAGCGCCACCCTCCCCGCAGGAGGATCAGTTCCCGGACGCGCGGACCTTGGTCACCGTCCAGATGTTCATCGAGCCCTCGTGGCGGTAGTCGAGGCTGTCGGTGATCAGCTGGATCAGCGCGAGTCCGCGCCCGTGCTCGGCGTGCTCGTCGGGCATCGACGGGTGGGGTGTCCGGGGGAGGGGGACGCCGGTGTCGGCGGTCTGGAGCACGAGGAGCTCCGGCTCGACGGTCAGGGTGACCTCGCACAGCACCGACCGGTGGGGATTGTTCTGGATCAGGTTGGTGACCAGTTCGCTCAGTGCGGTCTCGACCGCCATCCGTTCGCCGGGACCGATGTCGGGACGCTGCGTCCAGACGGTCTCCAGGAAGTCGTGGGCGTCGTTGACCGTGTCCGGCGGGCTGTGGACGACGGCCGCGTAGCTAGTCGGTGAAGGCAGCATCGGCGTCGGGGTAGGGCTTGAGGATGCGATCGAGGTTGGACAGTTGCAGGACGAGCTCCACCTGCTCGTTGGCCGCGGCGATCCGGAGGTCGCCGCCGGCCTGGCGTGTGGTCTTCAGGGACGCGATCAGGGCGCCCAGCCCGGAGGAGTCCATGAACTCCACGTCGGCGAGGTCGATGACCACGCGCGTACGCCCGGACGCGACGGCCCGACCGACGATGTCCCGCAGTTCCGGCGCGGCCACCATGTTCAGGCGTCCCCCGACCCGGACCACGGCGACGTCGTCGCCGACGGGATCGGTGCGGAAGCTCGTCATTTCTCCTCCTCCTCGGCCTCGGAGTAGCCGCGGTAACGCACGGCCCCCACGAGAACGCTCAGCGCGACCAGGTCGAACCCGACCCAGCCGATGTTGACCAGTGTGCCGATCACCTCGGCCTGCTGGAACACGAGCCGGACCACGCCCGCGACCACGGCGACCACCAGGGCCACCGCCATCGCGATCTGCCAGCGGATCCGGCTCAGGTCCCACTGCCGGGCCCGCGTGCCGACCTTGGGCGTGACGGCGAAGTTCAGCGGCCTCCCGCCCAGGACGTTGGCGGCCGCCGACACGCAGGCCTGGATCCACACGGGGAACAGCGCGAGCGTGTACTGCTGGCCGCGCCACGTCGGCAGGCCCCGGGAGGCGACCAGGAACAGGAGCTGGTTGGCGATCATGAACGGCAGGAAGCGCAGGAAGAACGGGCCGGCGTAGCTGTTCACGGGCAGTACGCCGAAGACCAGGAACGTCACGGGCGCGACCAGGTAGACGACCGTGGCGAAGCCGGAGAAGTAGCTCCACATCGTCGAGAAGTACATCAGGCGCTGCGGCAGGCTGAGGCCGCGCACGAAGAGCGGATTCTCCTTGAGCAGCACCTGTACGGTGCCCTGGCCCCAGCGCAGGCGCTGGGTGAGCGCGGCGTCGAGGCCCTCGGGGGCCAGGCCGTCGGCGAGCACCTCGTTGTGGTAGACGCTCCGCCAGCCGTGGGCGTGCAGCCGCATCGCCGTCGCCATGTCCTCGGTGACCGAGATCGTGGCCATCGGCAGCAGCGCCTGGGCCTCGTCGGAGCGGCCGATGTCGAGCGCCTCCAGGGTGCGCCGGACGGCGTCCAGCGCGTTCAGCGGGCTGAACTCGTCGGTGGCGAGGCTGGCGACCATCGCCGGCGACGACGCGGCGACGGCGGCGTCGTGGAGCCCCAGCTCGTCGAGGTCGGCGCCGATCTGGACGAGGTCGCCGGCGACGACCTGGCGGGACAGCTCACTGATCCGGTCGCGGAGTGCGTAGGTCACCTCGCCGATGGGCTCGCCGTTGCCGATCCGGGCGAGCGCCTCGTCGATCGCGGCGGACGTCTGGCCGAGCGCGGCCTGCTCGGCCGGACCGCTCGCCCTGTGGACGGCCCGCCGGAGGATCGCGCGGGCGTGCCTGAGGCCGTCGGTGACCGCCTTCTCGGTGGCGGTGACGTAGCCGAGGATGCCCAGCTCCATCAGGGCCTCGCGGCGCAGCACCGCGTTCGAGCCGCAGAAGAAGGCGGCGTCCCAGCCGTCCTTGCCCTCCTGGATCGGCCCGTAGAACAGTGGCGCCTGGCTGCCGAGCGGGTCGGAGTCGGGCACGTTGGTGAAGTACTGCGGGGTCTGGACGAGGGCGAGCCGGTCGTCGGCGTCGAAGTAGCCGAGGGTGCGGTCGAGGATCGCCGGGTCGGGCACCATGTCGGCGTCCAGCACCAGGATGAACTCGCCGGTGGTCTGCAGGAGGGCGTTGTTGAGGTTGCCGGCCTTCGCGTGGCGGGGTTTGCCCGTCCACTCCTCGCCCCGGGTGACGTAGCCCACCCCGAGCTCGGCGGACGCCGTGCGCAACTCGTCCCGGTCGCCGTCGTCGAGGATCCAGGTCAGGTGCGGATAGCTGATCGCCTTCGCCGCCCGCGCGGTCCTCACCACGAGGTCGGGCGGCTCGTTGTAGGTGGTGATGAAGACGTCCACGGTGCGGCCGGGCGGCGTGGGCGGGGGTTCGCCGCGCTGCCGGGAGCGCCAGATGGCCATGCCGAACAGGGTCAGGTCGATGATGCTGTAGGTCTCGGCCAGGACCAGGGGAACGGAGATCCACCACGTCGACCAGTTGACGGAGGCGAACCAGCGCCACACAACGTAGTTCACGCCGAGCAGCAGGGTGAGGGTGATCCAGATCCGCAGCAGCAGCAGGCGGCGGTCCTCCGCCCGCTCGCCGCGGTAGTCGCGCGATCCGCGGTCAGCCATGTCGTTCCGCCTCCGGGACCAGGTCTCGGTGGATGATCACCGCGGTGGCGTCGTCCGAGGGCTCGGCCGAAGGGTCGGCGCCGTGGCACAGCGCCTCGGCGAGCTCCTGGGGGGTACTCATGGCGGGGTCGGCGCGCAGGGCACTGATCGCTGCCATCACGTCCTCGACCGAGCCGCCCCAGCCCTCCAGCACGCCGTCGCTGATCATGAGCAGTGAGTCGCCGGGCGCGAGGTCGACGCGCTGTTCCGCCCAGAAGGTGCCGAGCCCGATCGGCAGGTCGTGGCCGGCGAGGCGCCGCACCACCGTGCCGCGTTCGCTGACGAGGAAGCTCAGGCCGTGGCCGGCGTCGACCAGGCGTGCCGTTCCCGTGAGCAGGTCGACGGTGGCGTAGCCGAGGGTGACGAACGCGTTGGACCGGCTGAGTTCGTCGTCGATGATCCGGATGCTGTCGGCGACGGCCTCGGCGGGCCGGGCCGCGGGGTTCGCGGACCGCAGGGCGGTGCGGACGGCGGCAGCGAGGAGGCCCGAGGCGATCCCCTTGCCCATCACGTCACCGAGGAGGACCACCGCTTCGCGGCCCTCGATGCGCAGGTCGTAGAAGTCGCCACCGACCTCGCGGGCCGGGACGGCGGCGGCACCGTGCTCCCAGCCGGCGCGGGACGGCAGTTCGGCAGGTGAGAGGGCGCGTTGCACCTCCGCGGCGCGGGCGAGTTCCGTGGCGGCCTGCGCCTGGGCGTTGACCGAGTCGGTGATGTCGAGGAACTGGACGGTGAGGCCGCCTGTCCCGTCCTCGAGCGCGAGGGGCACGACCCCCATCTGGAACTGGTGCCCGTCGACGCCCTCCACCTCGAGGTCGAGTCCCCCGGTGCGTTCACGGGTGGCCACGGCCGCGACCCTGGCCGAGGCCTGCTCCCCGAGCAACTCGGAAAGGCTGCGGACGCCGTGCGCGAGTCCGGGCAGCAGTTCGGCGGCGGCGTCGTTGTGGCGCTGCACCTTCCACCCGTCCGCCTCCTCGGCGAGGACGAGCATGCCGGCCAGCGAGGTGTCGAAGTTGGTGCGGTAGAGCAGTTCACTGGCGCCGAGCCGGGCCGTGACGGTGCGCTCCCGGGCCACGGTCAGGGCGATCAGCAGGACGATGGTGACCATGGCGAGTTCGAACGCCTGCAGCAGCGTGCCGCCGAGGTTCGGGCCGAATCGCACGAACGCGAACGGGCCGGAGCCCGTGGCGCTCCCGTAGGAGGCGATCACCGCGATGCCGAGCATCTCGAACAGCAGCCAGCGAAGCGGCAGGGACACGGCACTCCACACCGGCGGGATGATCGCGAGGAACGCCACGGAGGAATCGCGATTGACGACGAACACGAGCACCGAGACCAGCAGGGCGAAGGCCAGTTGGCTCACGACGCGCGCCCGGTTGATCCGTCGCTCGACGGCGGGCAGCCGGAAGAACAGGGGCGTGACCATCAGCATGCCGGCGGCGCGACGGGGGCCGGCGGCGATGAGCAGGGCGATCGCCATCTGCCGGTCGCCGGCGGCGAAGATGACCGTGGCGATGGTGAGGTCGAAGGCGGTCGCCGCCGTGACCACCGCCAGCAACAGCATTCCCAGGTCCGAGTAGGTCTCGAGCGTCGGCTCGTCGACGCCGCCGGCGCGGAGGACGAGGGAACCGATGACGACTTCGATCCCCGCGGCGAAGGACACCGCGATCGCGAGGTCCAGGTAGTGGAAGTGCAGCAGGTTCGCGCCGAGCGACACCAGGACGACGGCGACGGCGACCAGCCACAGCCGGCGCCTCGGCATCCGGATGGCGAGTCCCAGGGCCAGGCCGGA
>JAXGTK010000002.1:0-42675 GCA_040774965.1 Propionicimonas sp.
CCCGGCCTGTACTGCCTCAGCCTGAGCCCCCGCGGCGCGTGCCGTGGACCTAAGCTGGACCCGTCCCAACGCCGGGCCGGCCCGACGGGGGGACGTTTCCTGATAGGGACCACCCCCGCGCTACCAGATGTCCGGCGGCTGCCTCCGGTCGGCGGGCGGCTTCGCGGACGGCGCCTCGGGCGTGGTCCAGCGGCGCCACTGGTCGTCGAGCGCGCGGCGTCCGTCGTCCAGCATCCGCAGGGCGCGGAACGCCACCTTGGTGAGATCGATCGGTTCCGGGCTCACCGCACCTCCTCTGGCCGCCTCGCTACGCCTACGTCAGCATGCTACGCGGCGCCGCGCAGCGTCCTCGTCCTCCGGGTAGCGCCGCGAAGCGACGGGCGCGGTTGGTGAGTGTCCGGCGGCGGGCCTAGAGTCGGGGATCGTGACTGCGAGCGATGCCCCGATCGGCGTGTTCGACTCCGGGTTCGGCGGGCTCACCGTGGCGCGGGCGCTGCTCGACCAGCTGCCGAACGAGGACATGGTCTACCTGGGCGACACGGCCCGGGCGCCGTACGGCACGAAGTCGATTCCCGAGGTGCGCGAGTACGCCCTGGAGTGCCTGGACTACCTCGCGGGAACCGGGGTGAAGGCCCTCGTGATCGCCTGCAACTCGGCCTCGTCCGCGGTGTTGAGGGACGCGCGCGAGCGCTACGACGTGCCGGTGGTGGACGTGATCCTGCCCGCCGCGCGCCGGGCCGTCCGCGCGAGCCGGACCGGACGCATCGGCCTGATCTGCACCGAGGCGACCGCGACGTCCGGCAGCTACGACGACGCGCTCGTCGCCGTCCCGGACGTCGAACTGGTCACCGCGCCCTGCCCGCTCTTCGTCGAGTACGTCGAGGCAGGCATCACCGGGGGGCACGACCTGCTCGAGGCGGCCCGGGGGTACCTGCTGCCCCTGCGCGAGACCGGCATCGACACGCTCATCCTCGGCTGCACGCACTACCCGCTGCTCGCCGGCGTGATCTCCTACGTGATCGGCGACGACGTCACCCTGGTCTCCTCGGCGGAGGAGTGCGCGAAGGAGGTGTTCGCCACGCTCACCGACGCGGGACTGCTGCACACCGAGCCGCGGACGCCGCAGTTGCGGTTCCTGACCACGGGCAGCCCGGAACTGTTCGCGGGCGTCGGGCGCCGGCTGATGGGTGGCTTCGTGGATGCGGTCGAACAGGTCTACACCGTCGCCGGCTAGGGGGACGCCGGCGACGGTGCAGGGAGAACGCCTGGGGGTGGCTGGCCCGGATCGTGGGCCAGAGGTCAACTGGTGACGACTTCTCCGCCGGCCGACGTCCAGGCGCTGATGCCTCCGCTGAGGTCGAACAGCTTGGTGAAGCCCACCTGCTGCATGGCGGTCACGGCAGCCTTCGAGCGGTTGCCGCTGTGGCAGTACACCGCGTAGGTCTTGGACTGGTCGAGCGCCATGACCTGCTGGCCGAAGTCGGAGGCCTCGATGTCGATGTTGACCGCGCCCTCCAGGTGCCCGGAGGCGAACTCCTCGGGCGTGCGGACGTCCAGCACGACGGTGTCGGGCAGCTTGGCCGCGGCAGCGAAGTCGGACGGGGACAGCGACGCTCCGGTGGCGGGCACCGAGGCTGCGGTGGGCCCTGCGGTCACGCTCACCGTGCCGCTCGAGCAGCCGGCCAGGAGGGTGGCTGCGGCCACGAGGGCCGCAGCCGTGGCGGCGAACCTCATCGACCGAAGATGCTGCCGAACATCCCCTTGGGCTTGGCGGCGGCCATCTCGGCCTCGGTGTGCTTCCCGCCGCACCACTGGCTGGAGGGAACCATGGCCTTGACCGAAGCCACGTGCTGACCGCAGCCGGCCCAGGTGGTCTTGCCGCAGACGCTGCAGGTGACGGGACGACACATCGTAAGAACTCCTCTTGCTGATGGATGGTGAGCCTGCCGAAACCACCGCGGGGGCCGTGACGACAGGTCCAATATACCCCGGGGGGTATAGGGGGACGCAAATCCCGTGTCCATTGTGCGTAGATCTGCGGCGCTCCGTGGCCGATTCCGGCGAAAGGGTCGGTGTCCCGGGACGGAGCCCGCTGCCGGCGTCAGGCCTCTTCCTCGATCAGAGGGCTCCAGTCCGAGGTGGGTGGTCCGGCGCCGCGGGCAGGGGTGCGTGCGGCGTGCTGTCCGGACACGCCTATAGGGTGATCGCCGTGAAGAGAGCTGATGGCCGGTCCCCGTCCGAACTCCGCCCCGTGCGGATCACCCGCAACTGGCTCGACCACGCCGAGGGTTCGGTGCTGGTCGAGTTCGGCGCCACCCGCGTCCTGGTCGCCGCGTCGGTGACCGAGGGCGTGCCGCGCTGGCGCAAGGGCAGCGGACTGGGCTGGGTCACCAGCGAGTACGCGATGCTGCCGCGCTCCACCCACACACGCAGCGACCGTGAGTCGGTGAAGGGCCGGATCGGCGGACGGACGCACGAGATCTCCCGACTGATCGGACGCAGCCTGCGCGCGGTGATCGACTACAAGGCCCTCGGCGAGAACACGATCGTGCTCGACTGCGACGTGCTGCAGGCCGACGGGGGCACCCGCACCGCGTCCATCACCGGCGCCTACGTCGCGCTCGTCGACGCCGTCGAGTGGCTGCGCGCGCGCGGCGCCCTGGCCGGCGAGCCGCTCACGGGCAGCGTGGCGGCGGTCTCGGTGGGCGTGATCGGCGGCGTCCCGATGCTCGACCTGCCCTACGTCGAGGACTCCAACGCCGAGGTCGACCTGAACGTGGTCGCCACCGGCACCGGCGACCTGGTCGAGGTGCAGGGCACCGCGGAGGGCAAGCCGTTCAGCCGGGCCGTGCTCGACGAGCTGCTCGACCTCGGCCTGGCCGGCTGCGCGGAACTGACCCGGGTGCAGCAGGAGGCGCTGGGGGCCGACCGGTGAGCGTCGTGGTCGTCGCCACGCACAACGCCCGGAAGGCGGTCGAACTGCACCGCGTCCTCGCCGCCGCCGGTGTGGACGCGGACGTGCGCGGGCTGGACGCGTTCCCCGCCTACCCCGAGCCCGCCGAGACCGAGCGCACCTTCGAGGGCAACGCCCTGCTCAAGGCACGGGCCGCGGTGGCCGCCACCGGCAGCCTGGCGGTCGCCGACGACTCCGGCCTCGAGGTCGACCTGCTCAACGGCATGCCGGGCGTCCGCTCGGCGCGGTGGTCGGGCCCGGACGCCACCGACCAGCGCAACCTCGACCTGCTGATCGCCCAACTGGCCGACACCGATCCGGCCGAGCGCACCGCCCGGTTCGTCTGCGCGATGGCGCTGGTCACCCCGTCCGGCGAGGAGCACCTCGTGCGTGGCGTGATGGAGGGCCGCCTCGTGCTCGAGCCGCGCGGCGGCAACGGCTTCGGCTACGACCCGATCTTCGTCGCCGAGGGAAACGACGTGACGAACGCCGAGCTCACCCCCGAGCAGAAGGACGCGATCAGCCACCGCGGGCAGGCCGTGAGGGCCGTCGTCCCGCTGCTGAAGCAGGCATTGGAGGCCCACGGATGAAGCAGTCCCTCGACCTGGTCGAGCACGTGCTCGACCACGGCGTGGAGAAGTCGGACCGCACCGGCACCGGCACCCGCAGCGTGTTCGGCCACCAGATGCGGTTCGACCTGAGCGAGGGGTTCCCGCTGCTCACCACCAAGAAGCTGCACACCCGCAGCATCTTCGGTGAGCTGCTCTGGTTCCTGCGCGGCTCGACGAACGTCGGCTGGCTGCACGACAACGGCATCACGATCTGGGACGAGTGGGCGGACGCGAACGGCGACCTCGGCCCGATCTACGGCTACCAGTGGCGGTCCTGGCCCGCCCCGGACGGCGGCCACGTCGACCAGATCCAGGGCGTGATCGACTCGATCCGCAACAACCCCGACAGTCGCCGGCACATCGTCAGCGCCTGGAACGTGGGACAGCTGCCGCAGATGGCCCTGCCGCCGTGCCACGCCTTCTTCCAGTTCTACGTGGCGCAGGGCAGGTTGAGCTGCCAGCTCTACCAGCGCTCGGCCGACATCTTCCTGGGGGTGCCGTTCAACATCGCGTCCTACGCGCTGCTGACGCACCTGATCGCACAGGTCACCGGGCTGGGCGTCGGCGACTTCGTGCACACCCTCGGCGACGCCCACCTGTACAGCAACCACCTCGACCAGGCGCGGCTGCAGCTGACCCGCGAACCCAGGCCGCTGCCCACGCTGCGGCTGAACGCGGACGTCACCGGGATCGACGCGTTCGAACTGAGCGACATCGAGGTCGTCGGCTACGACCCGCATCCGGGCATCAAGGCCCCGATTGCCGTCTGAGGAGGCCTGATGCCGCTCATCGCCATCGCGATCGTCGACGCCAACGGGGTGATCGGGGACGGCGAGCGCCAGCCGTTCGAGATCGCCGAGGACTGGGCGCGGTTCAAGCGGGTCACCAGCGGGCACGTCCTGGTCATGGGGCGCCGCACCCACGACGCGATCGGACGCTGGCTGCCCGGCCGCACCACCATCGTGGTGACCAGCCGGCCCGACAGCGTCGTCCTGCCCACCGACGGACGCGCCGAGGGCCTCACGGCGCCCTCGGTCGACGCGGCGATCGAACTCGCGCACGGCCTGAACAGCTACGTGTTCGTCGCGGGTGGCGGCAGCGTGTACGAGCAGGCCTGGCCACAACTGACCGACCTCGACCTGACCGAGGTGCACGCCGAGGCCGAGGGCTCGGTCCGCTTCCCCCGGATCGACCCGGCCGACTGGGCGGAGATCGCCCGCGAGCCCCACGACGGGTTCGACTTCGTCCGCTACCGGCGACGCTGATGCTGCTGCCGGCCAGGGTCGCCGAGGGCGTGCGGAGCGGCACGGTCACGCTGGCGTTCCGGCGCTGGGAACAGCCGCGGGTGAAGGCGGGCGGCACCCAGCTGACGAGTGCCGGCGTGGTGCGTTTCGATGCGGTCGGGGAGGTGCCCGACCTGCTCGCGATCACCGACGCCGAGGCGCGGGCCGCGGGCTACCCCGACGCCGCCGCCCTGCTCCGGCAGCTCACGCCGTCCCGGCCTGCGTCCCGAGGTCCGCGGACGAGCCGGGGTGGCGACCACGTCTACCGGGTGGAGCTGTCCCGGGTGGGGGAGGACCCCCGCGTCCGGCTCCGCGAGCAAGTGCCGGACGCGGACGACCTGGCCGCGCTCACCGCCGCGGTCGCGAGGCTGGACGCGGGAAAGCGCTCGGGGGAGTGGACGCGTCCGATCCTGGAGTGGATCAGGGACCACCCGGGCGTGATCTCCACCGAGCTCGCCGCGCTGCTGGGCCGCGAGGTCGCGCCGATGAAGGCCGACATCCGCCAGCTGAAGGCGCTCGGGCTCACCGAGAGCCTGCGCGTCGGCTACCGGCTCTCGCCCCGCGGCGTGGCCTACCTCGAATCGCTGGAGTGAGCGTGCGGGCGAAGGCATCGGTGATGCACCTCGACCTGGACGCGTTTTTCGCGGCGGTCGAGCAGCGCGACAAGCCGTCGCTGCGCGGCAAGCCGGTGATCGTGGGCGGCGTCGGACTGCGCGGGGTCGTCTCCACCGCGTCCTACGAAGCGCGGACCTTCGGGGTCGGCTCGGCGATGGCGATGAGCGAGGCGCGTCGGCGCTGCCCCCACGCGGCGTTCCTGGCCGGACGGTTCGACGCGTACCGGCAGGCGAGCGGCGTCGTGATGGGCCTGCTGAGGGAACTGTCGCCGCTGGTCGAGCCGCTGAGCCTGGACGAGGCGTTCGTCGACCTCGAGGCCGGACCGGAGCGTCCGCTGGACGAGGGCTCGTTGCTGGCGCTGGCCGCCGACCTGCGTACGCGGCTGACCGAGGCGACCGGGGGCCTCACCGCGTCCGTGGGTCTGGGCAGTTCGAAGTTCATCGCGAAGGTGGCCAGCGAGCTGGCGAAGCCGGACGGCGTCCGGCTGGTCGCACCCGGTACCGAGGTGGCGACGATCGCGCCGTTGCCGGCGCGTGCCATCCCCGGCGTCGGCCCGGCCACGATGGACCGGCTCTCGCGGCTCGGCGTGCACACGGTGGCGGACCTGCAGCGGCTCTCGTCGGCGGAGCTGGTTCGCGAACTCGGCAGGGCCGGCGGGGAGCACCTGCACGCGCTCGCCCGGGCCGATGACGACCGTCCGGTCGAACCCGAGCGCGAGACGCGGTCGATCTCCGTCGAGGACACGTTCGAGCACGACATCGCGGACGCCGGGGTGTTGCGCGGGATCGCGGATCGCCATGCGGCGCAGGTCGTGCAGCGGTTGGTGAAGGCCGGGCTGTTCGCGCGCACGGTCACGGTGAAGGTGCGTTGGCCCGACTTCTCGTCGGTGAGCCGGTCGCGCACGCTGGACGGTGCGACGGACCGGGTCGACATGGTCGCCCAGGTGGCCCGGAACCTGCTGGAGGGGCTCGACACGACGGGCGGGGTCCGGCTGCTGGGGGTTGGCGTCTCGGGCCTGGTGGAGGTCGCGCAGGAGCCGTTGTTCGACCTCGACGACCGTGGGCCGGGTCGGGTGGTGGAGGAGGCGGAGGTGCCGCTGACCCGGCGTCCGCCGGGCTGGCTGCCGGGCTCGGACGTCGTCCACGACGAGCACGGTGCGGGCTGGGTGTGGGGTTCCGGGCTGGGCCGGGTCACTGTCCGGTTCGAGACCGCGGACTCCGGGCCGGGCCCGGTGCGGACGTTCGCCGTGGACGATCCGCAGCTGCGTCCGGCCGGGCGGACGACTCCGGAGGAGTGACTACTCCGGTTGGCAGATCTCGTGCCGCGCGACCGCGATCCCGGTCCGGACAGCCAGGGCGGCGACGAGGACGGTGGTCAGGGCGAGCACGAGCCCGGCGAACCAGCCGTAGTCGATGCTGCCGCTGACGCTCGACCCGATCAGTGCGGCGGTCAGGGCGGCGAGCGGGAAGCTGTAGGCCCACGCGCTGATCGCGAACGGCATCTGGCGCAGCGCCGGCGCCTGCACGGCGAGCAGCAGGAGCTGGAACACGCCGACGCCGAGCAGGATCTTCACCAGCGGGTCGTCGAAGCTTCCGCCGAGTCGCACCCAGGACAGGGCGGCGACCGCGGGCGGGGCGATCAGGATCGCGAGGGTGGGCGCGAGCCGGGGCGGGAGGGTGCCGACGGTGAACAGGCGGCGGAGCACGATCGGCAACAGGCCGAGCCAGTAGACGATTCCGATCCCGTAGAAGTACCAGTTCACGACGGGCGGGGCGAGGGTGGAACCGGCGATCGGGGCGACCATGTTGCCGACCGCGGGGATGAACCAGGCCGGATGGATGTGGATGTGCTCGATCCGGGCGTCGGCGATCCAGGTGCGGACGACCCACAGCGTCACGGCCGCCTGCAGCAAGGCGCCCGTCCACCAGAGCACGGCGGCGAAGCCGGGAGCCCACTCGAGGAAGCTGATCGCCAGGACCAGCAGCGACACGGGGATCGTCGCGGTGAACGCCGACTTCACCGGATGGCCCCACTCGGCGGCGACCACGCCCCGGTGCCGGATCGCCTTCACCAGATAGGCCCCGGCGATCACGGCGAAGACAGCGAGCGCGAGGACGGCGAGACCGTGGCCGACGAGCGGGGTCACCGACCACAGGGCACTGGCCTTCAGCCAGGCGACGGCGGTACCTGCGAGTCCCATGACGATCGCGAAGGTGCCGATGGGGAAGTCCTCGAGCCGTTCGCCCTCGGGCGGGGTGGTTGGTGCGGTGGTGGTCGGTTGCTCGGTCTGCACCGGAGGATCATATACCCCTAGGGGTATTGGGATGAACGTGGGCCCTGGGGGGAGGCTCGGCTCCCGCCGCCAGTAGACTGCAGCGCGCCGGCCGGAGTGGTGGAACTGGCAGACACGCAGGATTTAGGTTCCTGTGCCCCCAGGGCGTGAGGGTTCGAGTCCCTTCTCCGGCACGTCGACCTCCGCCGCAGACCAGCGACGCTAGCTCCGTCCGGTACGCCCCCGCGGGCACGGGTCGGGAGTGCCACGCGCTCTCCGGACGACGTTCACGCCGGTTTCCCGGGCGAACAGGCACGTCTGTATCGAGGATGGTGCCCCAGCTTCGCCCGGGCTCAATAGCATGAGCATCATGCAGCCGGTGATCGACGAGCTTGCGGCCCTGCGCCGCTACCAGGACGAGTTCGAGGAGAGCATCGACCTGGTCGATCCGGACGCGCCGGTGGCCTCCTGCGGTGACTGGAGGGTGCGCGACCTCGTCCACCACCTCGCGTCGATCCACCGCTGGGCGGGCGGCGTCGCCGCGCAGCGTCCCGTCGACCGGCTCCCCGAGGACGGTTTCGAGCTCCGGCCCGGCTACGCCCGGGAAGCGGCCGGGCTGCGGCAGGTCCTCGCGACGCTCGACCCGGACGCGGTCACCCAGACGCTGCTGGACGACCCGGCGCCGGCGGGGGAGCGGACGGGCACCGTGCGGTTCTGGCACCGGCGCCAGGCCCTCGAGACACTCGTGCACACCTGGGACCTGCGGACGGCCGGTGGCCTGACGTTCGAGCCGGGCCCACAGGCGTGGCACGACTGCCTCGACGAGGTGGTCACGGTGATGCACCCCCGGCAGTTGCGACTCGGGCGCATCGCGCCACCCACGGTTCGGGTGCGGTTGGTCGCGACGGACGCCCCGGCCGACTACGTCCTCGCCGAATCGCCGGACGCGCTGGAGGTGGTTGTGACCGGTCCCGTCCGCAGCCTGGCCCTGCTCGCCTGGGGACGCCTGGACGCGGCGGATCCGAGCCTCGCCGTCACCGGCTACGCCGACGGGCTCGCCGCCGTCCTCGCAGCCGGGCTCACCCCCTGACCGCGATTGCTCCGCTGAATTCACCGCTCCGGCCCGGCACCCGCCCTTAGGATGCGGCCGTGAGCCTGTTCCGCGCCAATGCCGGCGCGTCCGGAGCGCCCCCGGCACGTACGAGCCGGCCGGTGATGGGCTGGATCCTCGCGGTGCTCGCGCTCGCCGTGATCGGGGCCCTCGGCTACATGGTCCTCGAGGGCTGGAGCTTCTTCGACAGTATCTACATGGCAGTGACGACGATGACGACCGTGGGCTTCCGTGAGGTCCACGACCTCGACTGGCCGGGCCGGGTGTGGACCATGGTGATGGCGCTGTCCTCCATCGGCGTCATCTTCGGCACGGTCGGAGTGGTCGCCGAGAACGTGATCACCGATGTCGCGAGCGGACGAAGGAAGGCGAAGCGGATGGGACGCATAATCGACCAGCTCCACGGGCACTACGTGGTCTGCGGCTTCGGACGGGTCGGGTCGATGGTGGCCCAGGAATTGGTCTGGGACGGCAACAAGGTGGTGGTGATCGACATCCGGGAGGATTCCGTGCAGCGTGCCGAGGACGCCGGCTACCTCGTGGTCCACGGC
Organism: Propionicimonas sp.; assembly: GCA_040774965.1. GTDB lineage: Bacteria > Actinomycetota > Actinomycetes > Propionibacteriales > Propionibacteriaceae > Propionicimonas. The sequence goes on from JAXGTK010000002.1 coordinate 9,397, forward strand.
GCCGCCGCGACCGACGAGGTGCTCCGCCAGGCCGGTGTGGAGCGGGCGAAGGGCCTGGTCAGCGCGATCGACTCGGACGCGGAGAACGTCTACGTCACGCTCACCGCGCGCTCGATGAATCCCGACCTGTTCATCGTCGGTCGTGCCGGTGCCGAGAACGTGATCTCGAAACTCATCCAGGCCGGTGCCGACCGGGCCGTCTCGCCCTACACGATGGCCGGCCGCCGGATCGTGAACCTTGCCCTCAAGCCCGGCGTGGTCGAGTACATCGATGAGGCGCTGGACCGGGGTGGGCTGGCCTTCAGCATGGAGGAGGTGGTGGCCGATCCGGGCGGACCGCTCGCGGAGGCGACCGTCGGCGACCTCCGTGGACGCGGGATCCTCACCCTCGCCGTGCTGCACGCGCCGGGCGAGTTCGAGCCCAATCCGCCCGACGACAGGGTGGTCGCGACCGGCGAGCACCTGATCGTCTCCGGTTCCACCGAGGTGCTGGACAGCCTCGCCCGCTCGGCGCACCCCGGCTCCCGCTCGTGGCCGCCGGGGATCGCCGAGCCGCCGGCACCTGAATGAGCGGTTGCCGCAGCGGTGCGGTTCAGATGCCCAGTTCGCGGCGGAGCTTGGCGACGTGGCCCGTGGCCCGCACGTTGTACTGCGCCGCCGAGATGGTGCCGTCCCCGGCATCGTCGACGTCGACGATGAACGTCGAGCGGATCACGCCCTCGACCTGCTTGCCGTAGAGCATCTTCGACCCGAACGCGCCGTAGGCGCCGAGCACGTCCCGGGCAGGGTCGGCCAGCAGGGGGAAGCGGAGGTGGTCGCGCTCACGGAACTTCGCCAGCTTGTCGGTGCTGTCCGGGGAGATGCCCACGACCTGGTAGCCGGCGGCGGCGAGGTCGGCCATCGCCGCGTCGAAGTCGACGGCCTCCAGCGAGCACCCGGGCGTCATGGCGGCAGGGAAGAAGTAGACGATGACCCGTCCTCCGGCGTAGTCGGCGAGGCGCACGGGCTGGGCGTCGGCGTCCGGCAGGGTGAAGGCGGGGGCACGGTCGCCCGGCTGCAGTTGGGTCATGGCGCCACGATAGGGCATCTTCCGCACGGCTCCGGGTCCAATGGTTCGCGCCCGGTCGGGCGGCGGGCTGGCATAGGCTGTGCGAAAGGCTGCGGTCGGTGAAGGTGGAGGAGCCATGGCAGAGGCAGTGCGCACCCGCGAGGAGATCGAGGCCGAGATCGCGGCCGCCCGGGAACGGCTCGCCGCGAGCGTCGAGGGACTGATCAACCAGGTGCACCCCAGGGCCATCGTCGCCAACACCGTCTCGGACGCCCGCACTTTCGCCAGGGGCACCTTCGACCAGGCGAGGGCGCAGGTGGTCGACGAACGCGGTGGCCTGCGGACGGACCGGGTCGCCCTTCTCGCGGCCGCGGCGGGCGGCGCGGTCGCCTTCGTGCTGATCGTCCGTTCGATCCTCCAGGCGCGCTGAGGCCCGGGCGCCGGAGTACCGGGTCCGAGCGTTACCGAACGTCGCCAATTAGGTGAACTTGCTTGCGGTCAGTCGATTTACCCCCTTTCCTGAATCGATAAAAACCAACTGGATCGATTCAGTTGCCACATTCGGTTGATTGGCTTGTTGGAGTTCCATAACAATCCGGGAAAGGTGCTGCCCTTGGGGGGCATCGCGTGCTTAGAGTGCTGACAGGGTCCCCAGGCGGGGGACACACATCTGAGAAGCGAGGACTCAATGTCTCATGCACGCACAACGCGGCGCGTGCTCGCAGCAGTGGCATCTGTCGGTGCCGTGCTGATCACCGCTGCGTGCAGCTCCTCCTCAACCCCTGCGGGCAGTACCTCTGCCAGCGGTGTGAACTGGGATGAGCGCGGGCCGATCACCTACGCCCAGGGCAAGGACACCGCCGGTGTCTGGAAGGGTGTCCTGGACCAGTGGAACTCGGCGCACCCCAACGAGCAGGTCCAGCTGATCGAGCTCTCTCCCGAGGCCGACCAGCAGCGCGCCGACATGATCAAGCGCGGCCAGGCCAAGAGTGGCGAGTTCTCGGTCATGTCCGTCGACGTGGTGTGGACCGCGGAGTTCGCGGCGAACGGCTGGCTGCAGGAACTCCCGACCGACATGTTCCCGACCGACGGCATGCTCGCCAGCGCGGTCGACGCGGCGTCCTACTTCGGCAAGCTCTACGCCTACCCGCAGTCGTCCGACGGCGCGCTGCTCTACTACCGCACCGACCTGCTCGACAAGGCCGGGCTGCAGCCTCCGACCACCTGGGACGAGATGCAGGCCGCCTGCGACAAGATCCTGCCCACCCAGAAGGGCATGTCCTGCTACTCCGGCCAGTTCCAGAAGTACGAGGGCCTGACCTGTAACGTGGCCGAGGCCGTGAACTCCGCCGGTGGCGAGTTCATCACCGCCGACGGCACGCCGGCCGTGAACAGCGCCGAGGCGATCTCGGGCCTGACCTGGATGGTGGACGGTTTCAAGAGCGGGATGATCCCGAAGGAAGCCATCACCTGGAAGGAAGAGGAGAGCCGGCAGGCGTTCCAGGACGGCAAGATCCTGTTCCTGCGCAACTGGCCCTACGTCTACAACCTGGCCAGCAAGACCGACGGCTCCTCCAAGGTCGCCGGCAAGTTCGGTGTCGCCCCGATCCCCGGCAAGACCGGCCCGGGCGTGTCCACCCTCGGTGGCCACAACATCGGCATCTCGAGCTTCGCGCAGAACAAGGGCACCGCTGGTGACTTCATCAAGTGGATCGCTTCCGAGGAGATCCAGAAGGTGTTCCTGCAGCAGGGTTCGCTGGCTCCGATCCTCGAGAGCATGTACGCCGACGCCGAGCTGAACAAGCAGTTCGGGTACCTGTCCACCCTGGGCGAGTCGATCAAGAACGCCAAGGCGCGGCCGAAGGCCGTCCGCTACGGCGACGTGACCGCAGCCATCCAGGACGCGACGTACGCAGCCCTGCAGGGCCAGCAGACACCGACTGACGCGTTCAACAGTCTGCAGACCAAGCTCGAGGAGCTGCTGAAGTAACCTTCCCCTGTCGGGACTTCTCGGGGTCGCGGCCGTGCCGCGACCCCGAGAACCGTCCCTTCCCTAGCAAAGGAGGTGGGGAAGCATGAGCCAGGGCGTGGCTACGACAGTCGCCGGCAATACGCCTCCCGATACCGAGAAGCGCAAGAAGAACCTACTCAGCGATGGCCAGGGCACCCTGGCCGCATTCCTGATCTCGCCGACGATGCTGGTCATCCTCTTCGTGGTGGGTATTCCGATCCTGTTGTCGCTGCGGGAATCGGTGTTCGAGAAGAACACGGCGGTCGATCCGGTCACCGGCATGATCGGCGAGGGAGAGTCCTTTGTCGGCCTGCAGAACTTCACCAGCATTTTCTCCAACCCGCAGACCGTCGACGGCGCGTGGGGCAATATCGACCGGCTGATCAACTCGTTCCTCAACGTCACGTTCTTCACCATCGTCTGCGTGTCGATCGAGACGGTGATCGGCGTGGCGATGGCCCTGATCATGGCCCGCGCCTTCCGCGGCAAGGGCTTCGTCCGGGCCGCGATCCTGATTCCGTGGGCGATCCCGACCATCGTGTCGGCGCGCATGTGGGGCCTGATCTTCGACGCCGACGGTGTGATGAACAAGGTCCTCGGGCAGCAGATCCTCTGGCTGGCCGACAACAGCTACTCCCAGTGGGCGGTGATCATCGCCGATACCTGGAAGACGGCACCGTTCATCGGCCTGCTCACCCTCGCCGGCCTGCAGACGATCCCGTCGGACGTCTACGAGGCGGCCAGGGTGGACGGGGCGAACGCGTGGCAGCAGTTCACCCGGATCACGCTCCCGATGGTCAAGCCGGCCCTGGTGGTGGCGGTGCTGTTCCGCACCCTCGACACCATGCGCATGTTCGACCTGCCCTGGGGCATGATCGGGCAGGGCAAGTACTACGTCGAGACGATCTCGATGTTCGCCTACATCGAGAACAACCAGTTGCGCTACGGCACGGCTGCGGCGTACTCGCTGATCCTGTTCGCCTACATCGTGCTGGTCGCGTTCATCTTCATCCGCCTGCTCGGCGCCGACGTGATCGGTGACGAGGAGACCCGGGCGATCACCGAGCAGCGCAAGCGCCAGAAGGCCAGGGCGAAGGCGGAGAAGCGCAAGATCAAGCTGGCCCGGACGACGATCACGAGTGGGGAGTTCCAGTCATGACCGCGGCAACCAGCCATGTGACCGCTGCCGAACTGGCAACCCTCAACAAGCCGCGCCACGACGGGAAGTACTGGCTCGGCAAGACCGGCATCTTCCTCGGGATGGCGTTCATCATCCTCTACTGCATCGCGCCGTTCTACTGGATGGTGGTGTCGTCGCTGCGGCTGCCCACGATGGGTCGGGACACGTCGTTCTGGCCGAACCCGGTCTCGTTCGAGAACTACCCGGCGGTGTTCGACCCGGCCAACGGGTTCGGACGGGCCCTGCTGAACTCGGTGATCGTCTCGCTGTCGACCACCCTGGTCACGCTGGTCTTCGGCATCCTGGCCGCCTACGCGCTGGCCCGGCTGCGCTTCCGGTTCAAGGGCATCGTGCTGGCGGTCATCATCGGCTGCTCGATGTTCCCGGGCATCACGCTGCTGATCCCGCTGTTCAAGATGTTCACCGGCGCGTACCCGTGGATGCCGATCAACTGGATGAACACCTACCAGGCGCTGATCATCCCGTCGCTGTCGTTCGGCCTGCCACTGTGCGTGTGGAACCTGACCGCGTTCTTCCGGCAGCTGCCGGTCGAACTCGAGCAGGCCGCCATGGTGGACGGCTGCACGCCCGGACAGGCGTTCCGCAAGGTGATCCTGCCGCTCGCCGCGCCCGGCGTGTTCACGACGGCGATCATCACCTTCATCGCGGTCTGGAACGAGTTCATGATCGCGCTGACGTTCGGCACCCAGCAGCAGATGTACACGGCCGTGGTGTCGATCTCGAAGTTCACCGGCGCCTACGGCTATGACACCCCGTGGGGAACCATCATGGCCGCCGGTGTCCTGGTCACCGTCCCGCTGATCATCGGCGTGCTGATCTTCCAGCGTCGGATCGTGGCCGGCCTCACCGCCGGTGGCGTCAAGTAGCAGCAGACGGACGAAAGGCCCCGAGGGAAACCTCGGGGCCTTTCGGTCTGTGCGCCGCCAGGGACTCGAACCCCGAACCCGCTAGTTAAGAGCCAGCTGCTCTGCCAGTTGAGCTAGCGGCGCGCGAGTAGAGACTTTAGCGCACGGGCAGCGCAGGGCGAAATTCGCGGACGCCGATCCGGTTAGGCTGGCGGCGGAGGGAGGCGGATGCGCAGCTGGACGCGCTGGACGTCGGTGTTCGCCGGCGCCACGCTGCTCGTCGGGTGCTCGCTGGGATCGCCGTTGCTCGTGCCGACCCCGGTGGACACCGCGTCGCTCGCCCCTGTGGCGGATCGCGACACTGCCGCCGTCGGACGGCTGCTCAGCACCACCTGCACGGGAGCCCCGCTCGCGGGCACCGGGTTCGTCGTGGGGCCGGGCCTGGTCCTCACAGCGGCCCACGTCGTCGACGGCGCGCGCCAGGTCAGCCTCCGGCTCGCCGACGCGGAGCCGGTGGCCGCCCGGGTCATCGGCATCGACGCGAGCCGGGACACCGCGCTCGTCCGTGCCGACGCCATCGGTGCGGACATCCCCCGGATCGCGCTCGCCGACGACGCCACCGCCGTGGGCGAAAGCGTTGTCGTGCTCGGCTACCCGCTCGGTGAGTCCGACTCCCACCTCTCCTTCGCGCGGATCACCTCGGTCACGGACTCGGCGATCGTCAACGGGTTCCCGATGCAGGACCTCGTCACGGTGGACGCGACCGTCCCGGTCGGCATGAGCGGTGGCCCGGTGCTGGACGCCGACGGCGTCGCCCGTGGAATGGTGGTGGCCGCGATCGCCGGTCGGGGCGGCCGGGACAGCGTGGCCACGGTGACCCTCGCGCTGCCCGCGTCCGCGCTGGCCGGCAGCCTCGCGCAGTGGCGCGACGACCAACCGGTCCGGTCCGGGCCGTGCGCGGGCGAGGTGGACCGCGGGGACGTTGCCGACCCCACGCTCACCCTCACCTCGACCGATGCCGACGCGCCCGAACTCGGCCACACCCTGTGGCTGCTGGGCCGCAGCATCAACGCCGGCCAGTACCCGGGCGCGGCGGGCCTCCTCACCTCATCCCTGCTGGCCGGCGAGGGCGGGGCCCAGGCGTGGGAGCAGGGCCTCGGCCAGACCCGCTGGGAGGGGATCGACCTGCGCGGCGCGACCCGGGACGGCGACCACGCGACCGCCCGCGTCCTGCTGCGCACCCGGACGGACGCGGGCTGCCGGGTCCAGCAGGTCGAGGTCGGGTTCGAGCGGACGGGCGGGGTCTGGCTGGTCGACGCCTTCGCGTCGGTCGGCGGGGCGCAACGCTGCTGAGTCCCGGTCAGAACGCCCGGTGCACGACCGCCCCTGCCACCCAGGTCGCGGCCACGCCCATCCCGCGCAACCGCCGGGCCGCGTCGCGCGGGTCGGCGCCGGCCAGCGGGTCGGCGTCCAGCAGCGCCAGGTCGGCGGGCCCACCCGCCGACACCCGGTCGTGGCCACCGGTGCTGGCGGCGAGCGCCTGGGCCGCGGTGAGCGAGTGTTCCGGGTACCAGGGCTCCTCGCCGGGGTCTCCGCGGTACACGGCGGACGCCATCGCCAGCCACGGGTCCAGGGCGGCGACGGGCGCGTCCGAGCCGAACACGAGCCCGACGCCCGCCGCGGCGAGTTCGCGCAGCGGGAAGCTGCGGGACGCCCGTTCGACGCCCCAGACGGATTCGGTGACACCCCGGTCGTCGAGCAGGTGCGCCGGTTGCACGCTCGCGACCAGGCCGAGCCCGGCCAGGCGCTGCGCGGCGCCGGGGGAGAGCAACTGGGCGTGCTCGATCGTGCCTTGCGCCCCCGTCGCGGCGAACGCGTCGAGGGCGTCGTCCGCCGCGGCGTCCCCGATCGTGTGCAGGGCCACGGTGAGTCCGTTGTCGCGGGCCGTGGCGAGCAGCCTGCGCAGTTCGCCCGGCGGCACGTTCTGGACGCCGTGGCCGCCGTCCGGGTAGGGGTCGGTGCAGTGCGCGGTGCGCGTGTTCAGCGAACCGTCGGAGATGATCTTCAGCGAGCCCATGGTGACCAGCGGTTCGTCCCCGTCGCCGGCCAGGGTGTCCCCGCTCCGCACGCCCGCGGCGACGGCGGCGTCCAGGTCGGCCGGGTACACCGAGGTCCGGATTCGCAGCGGCACGCCGACCGCGGCGTAGCGGCGTGGCCAGACCGCGAAGCCGGGCTCGAACTCGTAGTCGATCACGCCCACGACGCCCTGCGCGGCCGCCGCCCGCAGCGCATCGGTGTAGGCACCCGGGCCGACCTGCGCGTCCTCGGCGGCCAGGATGGCGGGGAGGGCCGCGAACCACTCCGCCTCCACCACGGGCCGGTCGCGTCCGGCGAGGCCGAAGCGGGCCAGCGCTGCGGAGTTCAGCCAGCCCGCGTGGGCGTCGCCGCTGACCAGTACGACCGGCACCCAGCCGGTGACCGCGTCGAGCGCCGCCACGGTGGGCTGCTCGGCCCAGGTCGCGGGACGGTAGCCGCCCCCGACCAGCAGTCCGCTGTCCGGCGCGAGCGCACCGACCGCCGCCGCGACCCGGGCGATCGCCTCGCCGCGCGAACCGGTGCCGGCCAGGTCGAGCCGGGTCCGTCGCCGGGCCCACTGGCCGAGGTGGACGTGGGCGTCCCACAGCCCCGGCACCAGCCAGCGGCCGTCGGCGTCCAGGACCTCCTCACCCGGCAGCGGGTCGAGCGTCCCCGAGACCGCGGTGATCCGGGTGCCGGAGATCCGGACGTGGACCGGCCCGGTGGCGGGTGCCCCGGCGAGCGGGACCGGCCGGGCGTTGCGGAGCAGCACGGGGCGGGTGGTGGATATCAGTCGAGCAGGCTGCCCACCGGGGTGCAGGGCAGGTCGTAGGCGTCCGCGACGGCGGGGTAGGTGATCTGCCCGGCGTGGGTGTTGACCCCCAGCGCCAGCGGCTGGTTCTCCCGGCAGGCGCGCTTCCACCCCTTGTCGGCGAGCTGCACGGCGTAGGCGAGGGTGGCGTTGGTGAGTGCCCACGTGGACGTGTTCGGGACGGCGCCGGGCATGTTCGCCACGCAGTAGAACACCGAGTCGTGCACCATGAACGTCGGGTCGGAGTGCGTGGTCGGGTGGGAGTCCTCGAAGCAGCCGCCCTGGTCGATGGCCACGTCCACGAGCACCGAGCCGGGCTTCATCTGCGCGACCATCTCATTGGTGACCAGTTTCGGCGCCTTCGCGCCCGGTACCAGCACGGTGCCGATCACCATGTCGGCGGCCAGCACCTGCTCGCGGATCGCGAGCTTGGACGACACGATGCCGTGCACCCGGTTCTCGTAGCGCCAGAAGGTGGTGCGCAGCTTGTCCAGGTCGGTGTCGAGGATCGTCACGTCCGCACCCATGCCGAGTGCCACGTTGGCGGCGTTCTGGCCGGCGATGCCGCCACCGAGCACGACCACCTTCGCGTTGGGCACACCGCCCACGCAGCCCATCAGGACACCGCGGCCGCCCTGGGCCTTCATCATCGCGTGCGCGCCGACCTGCGGTGCGAGGCAGCCGGCGACCTCCGACATCGGGTACAGCAGCGGCAGCAGGCCGGACGGCAGCTGGACCGTCTCATACGCGATCGCGGTGGTGCCCGTATCCAGCAGCGCGGCGGTACCCGCCTTGTCCGCGGCCAGGTGCAGGTAGGTGAACAGCAGCATGTCCTCGCGCAGGAAGCCGAACTCCGACCGGATCGGCTCCTTCACCTTGAGCACCATCTCGCCGATCGCCCAGGTCTCCTCGGCGGTCGGCACGATCCGGGCACCCTGGGCGACGAACTCCTCGTCGCTGATCGACGACCCCACGCCCGCGCCCGCCTGCACGTAGACCTCGTGACCGTGGTGGACGAGCTCGGAGACACCCACCGGGGTGATCGCCACCCGGTACTCGTGGTTCTTCACTTCCGTCGGGACGGCGACCCGCATGGCGGTCCTCTCTGCTCGGGTCCGGCCACCCTTGGCCTGACCAGTCCAGTCTCCTACAGACGGGCCGGTCCCGGCCCCGTTCTCATCGAGTGCCCCCGTTCCGGTCGAGCGCCTCCACCGGGGCAGGGGCACTCGACGGAAACGGAGGCGCTCGGTGGGGATACACTGACCCTGTACGTGCTCCGGGGTCGGTGTAATTCCGAACCGGCGGTGACAGTCCGCGACCCGGTTCCGCTTGCGGGACCGGTTGACCTGGTGGAATTCCGGGACCGACGGTGAAAGTCCGGATGGGAGGCAGCACGAGGTCGCCGCGCACCTGCGCGCGGTGGCCCGTTCACGCGTCCCGCCCTGCTCCGGAGTCGAACGATCGACGACGGACGCGGAGGACGGATGAAGCGCCAGATGCTCGCCCCGGTGGTGCTGGGCGTGCTGCTGCTCGTGGGCTGGGGGCTCACGGCCGGTGCCGGTTCCGTCCTGCTGCCCACCCCGGGCGCCGTCGCCGTCCGGCTGGGCTCCGACCTCACCGATCCCACCTACTGGAGCTACCTCGCCGTGACCCTCGCCGAGGCCTTCGGCGGCGCGCTGCTGGGCACGGTGGTCGCACTGCCGCTGGCGGTGCTCGTGCACCGCTTCCGCTGGATCGCCGCAGCGGTCACCCCGTTCCTCGGCGCCACCCAGGCCATCCCGGCGATCGCGCTGGCGCCCCTGCTGGTGCTCTGGCTCGGCTACGGGCTGGTGCCGGTGATCATCCTGTGCGCGCTGATCGTGTTCTTCCCGATCCTGATCTCGGCCGTGGTCGGGCTGCGGCACGTGGACGCCGACGTCGTCGACGCCGGCCGGATCGACGGCGCGTCCTCGTGGGCCCTGCTGCTGAACGTCGAACTGCCAATGGCCCTGCCCTCGGTGCTGGGCGGCGTCCGCAACGGCGTCACCCTCGCCGTCACCGGCGCCATCGTCGGCGAGATGGTGATGGGCGGCTCCGGCCTCGGCACCGTCCTCACCATCCAGCGCGAGTCCGTCGACACCGCCGGCATGGTCGCCACGATCATCGTGCTCTGCGTCATCGCCTCGTCCGCCTACGCGGCCATCCACCTCTGGGAGCGCCGCTCCCGGATCATCGACTCCCTACAACGCTCGTGAGAGGTATCCCTGTGAGAACCCGTCTACTCGCCGCCGTCACCGCCCTCCTGCTGCTCGCCGGGTGCAGCCAGGCCGCCACCACGGCGAGCCCGTCCGGCTCGGCGGTGCTGCCCACGCCGACCATCGGCCTGACCTACATCCCGAACGTGCAGTTCAGCCCGTTCTACGTGGCCGAGGCGGACGGCGACTTCACGACGGCAGGGGTGAACCCCACCCTGCGCCACCACGGCACGTCGGAGGGCCTGTTCACCGCGATCGCCGCCGGGCAGGAGCAGTTCGTCGTGGCGGGGGGCGACGAGATGCTGCAGGCCCGGGCGCAGGGCCTCGACCTGGTCGCGGTGTCCGCCTACTACCGCAGCTACCCGGTCGTCGTGATCGTGCCGGACAGCTCGTCGATCAAGACCCTCGCCGACCTGAAGGGCCGCTCGATCGGCATCCCCGGCAAGTACGGGGAGAGCTGGTTCGGCCTCCAGGTCGCGCTGAAGACCGCCGGCCTGAGTGAGTCCGACGTGCAGGTGAAGGAGATCGGCTACACCCAGCAGGCGGCCCTGACCACCGGGAAGGTGGACGCCATCGTCGGGTTCAGCAACAACGAGGCCGTCCAGTTCGGCCTCGCCGGCTTCGCCACCCGGAGCCTGCCGATCGCGACCGGGACGGTGCCGCTGGTCGGCGCCAGCCTGATCACGACCGCCGACTACGCGAGCGCCCACCCCGAGGTGGTGAAGGCCGTGGTCGCCGGCATGCTGGCCGGGATCACCACGACAGTCGCCGACCCCGACCACGCGCTGCAGGTCTCCACCAGCTACGTGCCCGGCCTCTCCGAGGCGTCCGCGCAGACCGCGGCGAAGGCGACCCTGGCCGCCACCGACGCCCTGTGGACCACCGGGGACGGCAAGGTCGACGGAACCCTGGATGCGACCCAGTGGAGTGAAATGGCCGACTTCATGGCCGCCCAGGGGCTCACCAGCCAGCGTGTCGACCCGACACCTGCCTTCTCGAATGCCTACCTTGGCTAGTACAAGTGTGACAACCGATAACCTCTGGACAGTCCTGAGACAATAATCCTCTTCTCGAGGAGAACCATGAGCCAGCACACGGTACCGGGGTGGGACGAGTACTTCCTCGCCATCGCGACCGCTGTCGCTGCCCGTGCCAAGTGCACGCGGCGTCGTGTCGGTGCGGTGCTCGTCCTCGACAAGCGGATCATCGCGACCGGCTACAACGGTGCCGCGCCCGGTCGTCCGGACTGCCTGGACGGGGCCTGCCCGAGGGGGCAGCTCGGCTACGACCAGGTGCCGGGGCTGGGTGACTACGACCGTCCGGGCACCCCGGGCTTCTGCATCGCGATCCACGCCGAGGTGAACGCACTGCTGTTCGCCACCCGGGACACCAAGGGCGCCGTCGCCTACATCACCGACCCTCCGTGCCCCGGCTGCCGCAAGGCGCTCGCCGCGGCCGGCATCGTCCGGGCCGTCTGGCCGGGAGGGGAGCACGATGCCGACGGACTCGTGGACTGGAGCCGCGAGTGGTGAACCTCAAGCCCAAGACCTCCCAGCTCTCCGCGTGGGTCGACCGTGGCGTGGCGTTGTTCTGCCTCGGCACGCTGATCCCCGCGTCGCTGGCCGCCGTCGGGCAGGTCCAGTACCTCGCGGTCTGGTGGATGATCATCGTGGGCGGCGGGATCGTCGCGGCGAGCGTGGGCATGATGCTCGCGAGCTTCGTCGGCTGGAAGCTGCGTCCCTTCGCCCTGGTCTACGTCACCGTGGTGACCTTCGGCCTGATCACCTGGCCCGCGGCCTGGCAGTCGGACGAGGTGGCCCAGAGCAGCCCGTGGCTGTGGATGACCCTCGGCGTCGCGGCGATCTGCCTCGCCGTCACCACGGGTACCGGCTGGGGGTTCGCCTACGCGATCGCCTCGGGCCTGTTGTTCGCCGCGGTCCGGATGACCCCCTCGGGGCAGAGCGCCTCGCTGCTGGGCGCCTTCCAGGACATGATCAACCTGGTCATGAACGCCTCCGTCGTGATCGTCGCGCTGGGCGTGGTCAGCAACGCGTTCAAGGAACTGGACGAGGCCGAGGCGGCCACCCGCAAGGAGGCCACGGACGCCGCGATCGAGGAGGCTCTGCTCGAGGAGCGGCACCGGCTGGACGGCATCGTCCACGACGAGGTGATGACCACCCTGGTGGCGGCCGCGCATGCCGCCGGTGACGACCACGTGGCGCAGCAGGCGCAGCGGGCGGTCGACCGGCTCGCCCAGGCCGAGACGCCCACCGAGGCTCGGCTGCCGGTCACGGGCGACCAGCTCACCTGGCTGGTCACCGACGTGGTCAGCGCGCTCGTGCCGCAGGCGAAGTTCGTCTCCGAGGTCGAGCGCCTCGCCGTGCCGCAGCAGGTCGCCAGCACGCTCGGCATGGTTGTGCGCGAGGTGGCCCTGAACGTGGCCAAGCACTCGAAGGCGACCGAGGTCGAGGTGCGGCTGACCAGCCCGGAGAAGGGCGCGATCTCGATCGCGATCTCCGACAACGGCGTGGGCTTCAATCCGGACCTGGTGCCCAAGCGGCGGCTGGGCCTGCAGGTCTCGGTGGTCTACCGGATGTGGGCCATCGGCGGCACGGCCGAGATCCACTCCTCGCCGGGCGACGGGACGACCGTCAACCTGAGCTGGGCGCCGGACAACTCCACCGTCGGAGAGGCGGAGGCGCCGAAGCGGCGCCGGGCCGGTCGCGTGCTCGCCGACATCCCCGACCTCTCGCGTCCCCTGCTCGTCCGGCTGGTCTGGGTGCTGGTCGGACTGCAGTTCCTGCTCGGCTGGACCAGCCTCGACCAGGTCACGTCGATCTGGCCGGTGTTCATCGCCCAGGGCCTCGCCGTGGTTGCGACCTGGCTCACCCTGCGGGACACCGACCGGAACCCGATGCGGCTCACCGACGCCATCCTGGTCACGGTCATCCTGCTCGTCGTGACGCTGCTCGTGCAGGCCGTGCTGCCCGACGGCCACTGGCCCGGGTACGCCACCTGGCACAGCAGCGTCGTGATGGTGCTGCTGGTCACGGTGCTGGTGCGCGGCCAGGAACGCGTGGCCTGGACCGGGGTCGGGCTGTACGCGGTTCTGTCGGCGTACTGGGCGATCACCCACGACCTGAGCATGGGCGACGCGCTGCGGGTCGGCTTCAGCCCCTTCGCCTGGATGCTCGTGGCCCAGTTGCTGCAGGCGTGGCTGATCGACCTGACCGACCGGCTGAACGCGTCCCGGAGATCCTCGGCCGCCGCCAACAAGGCGATCGCGCAGAGCTTCTCGAAGCTCGTGCTGCGCGACGTCTGGCTGACCCAGCTGCGCGCGCAGGTCGGCCCGCTGCTGAACCGGATCGCCGACCCCGACTACGAGCTCAGCGACGAGGAACGCGCCGCGTGCCTGTCCCAGGAGAGCCGGCTGCGGGACGCGATGCGCGCCGGCAACCTGGTCACCGAGCTCACCTCGGACGCGATCGAGGTCGCGCGCGGGCGCGGTGTCGACGTCCGGCTCGTCGACAGTCGCGGCACCCGGCTGCCGGAGGACGTCCGGGCGGCCCTCACCCACCACCTCGGACGCCTGCTCACGGACTCGAGTACGAAGCGGGTCGTGGCCCGTGCGGCACCCGAGGGATACGAGGACGTGGTCACTGTGCTGGCGGTGCGCGAGGATGGAAGCAGCGAATTGATCGGACTCGACGCCAGCGGTCGGGTCAGTACACGTTAGGCTGAGACCGATGATCACCACCGCAGTCATAGACGACCATGAAGCGATCCGCCTCGGCATGTCCGTGGCGCTTCAGAACCACCCCGGTCACCAGGTGACCCTGGTCGACGGCGCCGGTACCGTGCCGGAGTTCCTCGACAAGGCCGTGCAGGCCGACGTCGTGCTGCTCGACCTGCAGTTGGACGACGGGTCCGACCCGCTGGACAACACCGAGACCCTGATCGACGCGGGCTACAAGGTGCTCGTCTACTCGATCGCGGACAACGTCCGGCTGCTGCGCCGTGCGCTCGCCGGCGGTGCCGCGGGCGTGTGCCGCAAGGCCGAGCCGATCGCGGTGACGATCGCCTCGATCGAGGCCGTGGCCGACGGCCAGGTCGTGATCAGCCAGGAGATCCTCGCGGCGATCGAGGGCGACGCGTCCTACGTCGCGGCCAACCTCGGCCCACGCGAGCGGGAGGTCCTCGCGCTGTACGCGGGCGGCTTCGAGGTGCCCGAGGTGGCCGGGCGGCTGACGATCACCGAGAACAGCGTCAAGGAGTACCTGAAGCGCATCCGGGTGAAGTACACGAACGTGAACCGGCCCGCGGCCAGCAAGCTCGACCTGTTCCGCCGCGCGATCGAGGACGGCATCGTCCCGCCGGTGGAGCCCCACCAGTAGCAGCGGGCCGACCCGGGACTGCCCGGGGCACCAGAGAACGCTCCCGGAGATCCGGGGGCGTTCTCGAATTCGGGAGTGCGGCGGGTCGGTCAGTACCAGCCGTGGGCCCGCTTGAAGCCCCAGGCCGCGCACGGGGTGCCGTAGCGCTGCTCCACGTAGTCCAGGCCCCACCGGATCTGGGTGACGGGGTTAGTGCGCCAGTCGGCCCCGAACCCGGCCATCTTGCTGCCGGGCAGCGCCTGGGGAATGCCGTAGGCGCTGGAGTAGGGGTTCTTCGCGAAGGGGTTCCACTTGCTCTCGCGCATGATGATCGCGTCGTAGCAGGCGAACTGGCCATCACCCCAGCCGTACTTGTTGAGCATGATCTGGCGCGCGATCTCGCGGGGATCGGTCAGCGACGGCTCGTAGCCGAGCTGCTGGACCTTCTGCTCGTGGAGCGCCTTGATCGTGGCGTTGCGGATGTCGATCGCCGAGCTCTGCTTCTGCAGGAGCGCCTGGCGGTAGGCGTCCAGTTCCGCGATGTCGTCGGCGGGAACGCCGTTGTCGACAGCCACGGCCGGCGGGGCCGTGAGTGCCGTCGCGGTGAGGTTGGCCCCCGGGATCGACGGAGCGAGTCCGATCAGGGCGGCGACGACGACCAGACCTCGCCGGACACCCCCCTGAAGCAGCACGGGAGGCAGTCTTTCATAAGACGGCTCTCAGGTAAACCTCAGGTTATCGGCGTGGCGCGGGCACTTTGTGGGTGTATGGGATTGGTGAATTCTGAGAAACCATACAGATGCGTTCGGCCTAGGCTGGGGGAGTGAAACTGCGGCTCCTCTCCGGGCCGGCGCTGGTCGAGGGCCTCGCCGGCGCCCTGGCCGGTGGCGAGCCGGTCGCGCCCGTCCCGGAGCCGCGACTGCTCCCGGTTCTTGCTCCCGACACCCCGGTCACGGAGGCCGGCGCCGCCGTCGTGGTGACCACCTCCGGGTCGACCGGCGAGCCGAAGGCCGTCGTGCTGGGCCGCGACGCCATCCGGTTCAGCGCAGGCGCGACCCACGACCGGCTCGGCGGTCCGGGCGACTGGGTGTGCGCCCTGCCGACGCGGCACGTCGCGGGACTGATGACGATCGCCCGCTCGCTCGTCGCCGGCACCTCGGTCTCGTTCGTGGCGCCGGACCTGTCGGACCTGCCCCGACCGGACGGGCGCACGTACCTCTCCCTCGTCGCCGCGCAACTGGACCGGGGCCTGGACGATCCGCGGGTCACGGTCGCGCTCACCGGCCACGCCGCCGTGCTGGTGGGCGGCGGTGCGATGCCGCCCGGGCTCCGGGAGCGCGCCGCCGCCGCCGGTGTGCGGGTCGTGACCACGTACGGCATGAGCGAGACCTGCGGCGGCTGTGTGTACGACGGGGTGCCGCTGGACGGGGTCCGGGTCGAACTCGACGGCGAGCGGATCTCGCTCGGCGGGCCGATGGCCTTCCTGGGCTACCGGCTGCGTCCCGACCTCACCCGGGAGGTGCTCCGTGGCGACATCGTCCGCACCCACGACCGGGGCCGCTGGGCGGACGGCCGGCTCGCCGTGCTCGGGCGCCTCGACGACGTGGTGATCACCGGGGGCAGCAACGTCGACCTCGCGGCTGCGCAACGTGCCAGTGACGCCGAGTTCGGTCCGGGCGTGGTGGCGGTGCTCGCCGTCCCGGACGCCCGGTGGGGCGCCCGGATCGTCGCGCTGACCGCGGCCCCCGTGTCGCTGGACGAGGTGCGCGCGCGCCTCGAGCCGCGGCTGGGCCGGGTCGGCCTGCCGCGGGAATTGCGGCGGGTCGCCGAGATGGCGTACACATCGATAGGCAAGATCGACTCCAGGGCGCTGCTGCGGTCCTGGCACGAGGCGGGAGAACATGGCGACACTGGCTGAGTGGGTCGAGGGCGCCCGTCCGCGCACCCTGCCGGCGGCGATCGCGCCGGTCGTCGCGGGCAGCGCGGTGGCCTGGTTCGAGGAGTCGTTCTCGGCCCTGCTCGCCGGACTCGCCCTCGTGGTGGCGCTCGCCCTCCAGGTGGGCGTGAACTTCGCCAACGACTACTCCGACGGCATCCGGGGCTCCGACCACGGGCGGGTGGGCCCGCTGCGGCTGGTCGGCTCGGGAGCGGCCCACCCGCCGCACGTTCGCGCCGCCGCCTTCGCCTGCTTCGGGGTCGCCGCGGTCGCGGGCCTCGCCATCGTGGTCCTCACCGGCCACTGGTGGCTGGTGGCGGTCGGCGTCGCGGCAATCGCCGCGGCCTGGTACTACACCGGGGGACGCAAGCCGTACGGCTACCTGGGCCTCGGCGAAGTGTTCGTGTTCATCTTCTTCGGGCTCGTCGCCGTCGGCGGAACCGTCTACATCCAGGTCGGCAGCGTCTCCGCGTCGGCCTGGTGGACGGCGATCGCGATCGGGGCGCTG
This sequence comes from Propionicimonas sp., assembly GCA_040774965.1. GTDB lineage: Bacteria > Actinomycetota > Actinomycetes > Propionibacteriales > Propionibacteriaceae > Propionicimonas. Next base: position 26,440 of record JAXGTK010000002.1, read on the forward strand.
GCCTGCGCGATCCTGGTCGCGAACAACCTGCGTGACCTGGACAACGACCGCGCCTCGGGCAAGCTCACCATGGCCACCCGGCTCGGCGACAGCGGCACCCGCCGGTTCTTCGTGGCGTTGCTGGCCCTGGCCGCGATCGGCGTCTTCGGGGTGGCCGCCACCAGTTCGTGGTGGGCGTTGCTCGGCTGGTTCATGCTGCTGGCGCTGGTCGGCCCGATCCGCGAGGTGCTCCGCGGGGTCTCCGGGCGCGCGCTGATCCCCGTCCTCAAGCAGACCGGCCTGGCCGAACTCGCCTGCGCGGCGGGCCTGTTCGTCGGCCTCTTCATCGCCCACTGAGCCCGGCATGTTCAGCACAGCGGTCGCCTATGCGCTGCCGCTGCGTGACCGTTTCCGCGGCCTCACGGTGCGAGAGGGCCTGCTGGTGCGTGGTGCGGCCGGGTGGGGCGAGTGGAGCCCGTTCCGCGAGTACACCCACCCGGAGATCGACGCCTGGTGGGCGGCCACGGTCGAGGCTGCGACGATCGGTTTCCCGGCTCCGGTGCGCGACCGGGTTCCGGTGAACGTGACGGTTCCCGCGGTCGGGCCGCAGCGCGCCCACGACATCGTCACCGCGTCGGCCTGCCGGACGGCGAAGGTGAAGGTCGCCGAGCCCGGCCAGGCGTTCGCCGACGACCTGGCCCGGGTGGAGGCCGTCCGCGACGCGCTCGGCCCGGACGGGCGCGTCCGCGTCGACGTGAACGGCCACTGGGACGTCCCGGACGCGGTCAGCCACCTGCGCGAACTCTCCCGCTTCGGCCTGGAGTACGCCGAGCAGCCCTGCGCGAGCGTCGCCGAACTCGCCGACCTGCGACGGCGCCTGGCCCGGGCGGGTGTGGACGTGCCGATCGCCGCCGACGAGAGCATCCGGCGCAGCGGCGACCCTGAGCGCGTGGTCGCCGAGCAGGCCGCCGACATCGCGGTGCTCAAGGTGCAACCGCTCGGGGGTGTGCGGGCCTGCCTGGAACTCGCCGAGCGGCTGGGGCTGCCGGTCGTCGTCTCCTCCGCCCTGGAGAGCTCCGTCGGCCTCGCCGCGGGGGTCGCGCTGGCCGCGTCCCTCCCGGAACTGCCCTATGCGTGCGGGCTGAACACCGCCACGATGTTCACCAGCGACGTCACCACGACGCCGCTCGTGGCCCGGGCGGGAGAGATCGAGGTGCGTGCTGTGGACGTCGACGACGCCGGCGACTGGCGGGCCGGACCGGCCGCGACGGAGGCCTGGCTGGAACGCCTCGGCACCGTGCCCGGCGCCCACGAGGAGGAATCATGAGCGACTCCGTGGCCTGCACCCGGGCCGTCCTCGGCCAGTTGCTGGCGCAGGGGGTCACCGACCTCGTGCTCGCCCCGGGCTCCCGCAGCGCGCCGCTCGCCCTGGTGGCTGACGCGGCAGCGCGCGAGGGACTCGTGCGGTTGCACGTCCGGGTGGACGAACGCGGGGCGGGCTTCCTCGCCCTGGGCCTGGCGAAGGCGTCCGGGCGCTGCGTCCCGGTCGTCACCACGTCCGGGACGGCCGTGGGCAACCTGCTGCCCGCCGTGATGGAGGCCCACCACTGCGGCGTCCCGCTGCTGGTGGTCTCCGCGGACCGCCCGGCGGCGCTGGTCGGCACCGGCGCCAACCAGACCACCGAGCAGGCCGACCTGTTCGGCGGCTTCCTTCGGTACCGGGCGCGGGTCAGTTCGACCGCGGCACCGGACTCGTGGGCCGCCCAGTCCGCGCGGGCCGTGCTCGGGGCGGAGGGCGCGTTGTCCCGCCATCCCGGCCCGGCCCAGCTGAACGTCGAACTCGGCCAGCCGCTGGTGCCCGCGAGCGGCGTCGTGGACCCCCCGGTGCCGGCCCCGGCCGTGGAGGTCGGCCGTCCGGACGAGCCCGTGCCCGTGCGGCTGCCCGGCACGCCGCGCACGGTGGTCGTCTGCGGGGATGCTCCCGCAGCGACCGGACGCGCCGCCCTCGAGCTCGCCGGGACCGCGGGTGTCCCGCTGGTGGCCGAGCCCTCCAGCAACGCCCGCGCGGGCGCAACCGCGCTGTCCACCGGCCGGCTGCTCCTCTCCGGTGCGCTGGCCGGGCAGGTCGAGCGGGTGATCGTGTTCGGCCGGCCCAACCTGTCCCGACCGGTGACCGCGTTGCTGTCGCGTCCCGACGTCGAGGTGGTCGTGGTCTCGGACACCCCGGACTACCCGGACCCCGGCTGGCGCGCCCGGCTGGTCGTTCCCGCGGTCGCCATCGAGCCCGGGCCGGCGCAGTGGCTGGCCACCTGGCAGGCGCTGGACGCCGAGCGTTCCGCCGCCATCGACGTGCTGCTCGCCGCGGAGCCGGTCCTGTCCGGGCCGCAGTTGGCCCGCCTGGTGGTCGGTGCCGTCCCGCCCGACCAGGTGCTGTGCCTGGCGAACTCCAACCCGATCCGGGACGCGGACCTCGCCCCCGTCCGGGACGATCCCGGCCCGGTGTTCGCCAACCGGGGCCTCTCCGGCATCGACGGCACGATCGCCACGGCCGTGGGCGTCGCGCTGGCGACGAACACGCCGACGACGCTGCTGTGCGGCGACCTCGCGTTCGCGCACGACGCCGGCTCGCTGGCGATCGGTCCGGGCGAGCCCCGTCCGGAACTGCGCATCGTCGTGGCCGATGACCGCGGCGGCAGCATCTTCGCCACGCTGGAGTACGGGCAGGACCGGTTCGCCGGGGCGTTCGAGCGCGTGTTCGCCACGCCGACCGGGCTCGACCTGGTGGCGCTGGCCGCGGGGTACGGGGTGCCGGCGCGACGGCTGCGGACGGCGGAGGAGGTGGCCGGTGCCCTCGCCGGACCGGTGAGCGGCATCGAGGTGCTGGTGGTCGACGTCGACCGGGCCGGGCGGGCCGGATTCACGGGGAAGCTGGGTGCGGTCTGAGTCGTTCGGCGAGCAAATGGCCATATGTAAGGACATTGTGTTGACTTATGGTGCTCGCAGGGATTGAATGGACCCACCGACTGAACAGCGGCACCACGTGCCTCGAAGAAGAGGTCTCCATGACTGACACCAATACCCCGCTCGGCCTGATGACCCAGCGCGGCCCGACCGTGCTGTGGAACGACTCGGCCACCTACACCGAACTCTCCACGGCCATCTCGTGGGGTGCGGTGGGCGCCACCTGCAACCCGGTGATCGCCCTCGCCGCGATCCGCGCCGACCTGCCACGCTGGACGCAGCGGATCAAGGAACTGGCCGTGGAGATGCCGGAGGCCACCGAGTCGCAGATCGGCTGGAAGGTGGTCGAGGAGGTATCCCTCGATGCCGCCAGGCTCCTGATGCCGGCGTTCGAGAAGTACAACGGCTACAACGGCCGGCTCTCGATGCAGACCGACCCCCGGCTCGCCCGCAGCGCCTCCGCCCTCGCCGACCAGGCCGAGTACTTCTCCAACCTCGCGCCCAACATCATCGTCAAGGTGCCCGCCACCGAGACCGGCGTCGAGGCCATCGAGGACGCCAGCTACCGCGGCGTCAACATCAACGTGACGGTCTCGTTCACCGTCGCGCAGGCGGTCGCGACCGGCGAGGCCATCGAACGCGGCCTGAAGCGCCGCGAGGCCGAGGGCAAGGACACCTCGACGATGGGCCCGGTGGTCACGATCATGGTCGGCCGGCTCGACGACTGGCTGAAGTCGGTGTACTCGAAGGAGGGCCTGGTCTTCGACCCGGGCTACCTGGAGTGGGCCGGTGTCGCCGCGGTCAAGAAGGCGTACGCCGAGTTCAAGGCGCGCGGGCTGCGCGCCCGCCTGCTGGTCGCCGCGTACCGCAACGCCCTGCAGTGGACCGAACTGGTCGGCGGCGACCTCGTGCTCTCCCCGCCGTTCGCGTGGCAGCAGCGGTTCCAGAACAGCGGCATCGATCCCGAGCCGCGGATCGACAACCCGGTGGACCCGAAGATCATCGAGGCGCTCTCCACGATGCCCGAGTTCCGCAAGGCGTACGACGTGGACGGCATGACGCCGGCCGAGTTCGCCGACTTCGGCGCCACCCGCAAGACGCTGCGCCAGTTCCTCGGCGCGGACGAGGAGCTCGACCAGATCGTCCGTGACATCCTGATTCCTGCGCCCTGATCCCTGCGGGCCGCTGGCGCCCCGTCCTCGCTGGGCGCCGGCGGCCCTTCCCCAACCAGCGAAGCACCACCCGGAGTTCACAGATGACCCAGACCGTTCGGCTCACCGTCGCCCAGGCAGTGATCAAGTTCCTCGCAGCCCAGTACTCCGAACGGGACGGGGTGGAGCAGAAGCTCTTCGCCGGCTGCTTCGGCATCTTCGGCCATGGCAACGTCGCCGGTCTCGGCCAGGCCCTGCTCCAGGCCGAGTTGCAGAAGCTGGACGGCGACCCCGACGCGCCCGACCTGCCCTACGTGCTGATCCGCAACGAGCAGGGCGGCGTGCACGCCGCTTCCGCCTATGCCAAGCAGAAGAACCGGCTGCAGACCTGGGCCGTGACCTCCTCCATCGGCCCCGGCGCCACCAACATGGTCACCGGCGCCGCGCTCGCCACCACCAACCGGGTGCCGGTGCTGCTGCTGCCCTCGGACATCTTCGTCACCCGCTACCCCGACCCGGTGCTCCAGCAGCTCGAGGACCCGCGCACCCTGGACATCTCCGTGAACGACGCGTTCAAGCCGGTGTCGCGGTTCTGGGACCGGATCAACCGTCCCGAGCAGCTGGTGCCGTCCCTGATGAACGCCATGCGGGTGCTCACCGACCCGGCCGAGACTGGCGCCGTCACCGTGTGCATGCCCCAGGACGTGCAGGCCGAGGCCTTCGACTTCCCGGTGGAGTTCTTCGCGAAGCGGGTCTGGCACGTCGCCCGTCCCGCGCCCGAGCCGGCGATGCTGGCGAGGGTCGCCGAGCAGATCAGGGCGGCGAAGCGTCCGCTGGTCGTCGCGGGCGGCGGCGTGGTCTACTCCGGCGCGTCCGAGGCGCTGCGCACCTTCGCGCAGGCCACCGGCATTCCCGTGGCCGACACCCAGGCCGGCAAGGGTGCGATCAACTTCGACCACCGGATGGCCGTCGGCGGTGTCGGCTCCACCGGTGGCAGCGCCGCCAACACCCTGGCCCGGGAGGCCGACCTGGTGATCGGTATCGGCACGCGGTACTCCGACTTCACCACCGCCAGCCACACGATCTTCGCCAACCCGGACGTGGCCTTCGCGAACATCAACGTGCTGGGGTTCGACGCCGCCAAGCACGCCGCGACGATGCTCGTCGCCGACGCGAAGCTCGCCCTGGAGGGCCTCACCGGCGAGCTGGCCGGCTGGAGCACGGACGCCGCCTACCAGGAGCGGGCCGAACAGCTGGACGACGCCTGGCAGCAGGTGATCGACGAGTGCAACCACAGGGACAACGCCCCGCTGCCCGCGCAGACCGAGGTGTTCGGCGCCCTGAACGAGTTGATGGACGACCATGACGTCGTGATCAACGCTGCGGGCTCGATGCCGGGCGACCTGCAGGCGCTGTGGCGGGCCCGCACGCCCGAGCAGTACCACGTGGAGTACGCGTACTCGTGCATGGGCTACGAGGTGCCCGCCGCGCTCGGCGTGAAGCTCGCGGTGGGCGAGGACCACCAGGTCGTCTCGATCGTCGGCGACGGCACCTACCAGATGCTGCCGATGGAGATCGCCACGGTCGTCCAGGAAGGCATCAAGGTCATCTACGTGCTGCTGCAGAACCACGGCTTCGCCTCGATCGGCGCGCTGAGCGAGTCCCGGGGCTCGCAGCGGTTCGGCACCAGGTACAAGGTCCGTTCGACGTCGGGCCGGCTGGACGGCGACGATGTCCCGTTCGACCTGGCCGCCAACGCGGCGAGCTGGGGCGCCGACGTGCTGACCTGCAACGGCATCGCCGAGTTCCGCGAGAACTACGCGAAGGCCGTGGCGAGCGACCGCACCACCGTGCTGTACATCGAGACCAACCTGTACGGTCCCAACCCGCCCGGCACCGCGTGGTGGGACGTGCCGGTCTCCCAGGTGTCGGAACTGGAGAGCACGCAGAAGGCGTACGGAGAGTACGTCGCCGAGAAGGCCACGCAGCGGCACTATCTGTAGGTGACCGTTCTTCAGACGCTGTGGACCAGCCTGCCCCTGTGGGGCTGGCTGGTGCTGGCCCTTGCCGCCCTGCTGGTCGGCTTCTCCAAGACCGCGATCGGCGGCGTCGCGATGATCGCCGTCGTTCTGGCGGCCGCGGTGCTGCCGGCGAAGGACTCCACGGGCGTCGCGCTGGTGATGCTGCTGGTCGGTGACGTCGTGGCGGTCTGGACGTACCGGCACGACGTCGACTGGCGGCTGATCGGGCGGCTCGTGGTGCCCGTACTGGTCGGGATCGGCCTGGGTGCGCTGTTCCTCGACTGGGTGGACGGGCCGGTGCTGAAGCGCACGATCGGCGTGATCATCCTGGCGCTGCTGGTGATCGGGCTGTGGCCGGACCGGCTGGCCGCGCACCGGCCGGGCGTCGGCATGGCGTACGGCGGCCTGGCCGGGTTCACGACGATGGTGGCCAACGCGGGCGGCCCGCCGATGAACCTCTACCTGCTGGCGATGAAGTACGACAAGTGGCGCTTCCTCGGCACCACGGCGTGGTTCTTCTTCGCGGTCAACCTGACCAAGCTGCCGGTTTCGATCGGCCTGGGCATCGTGCGTACCTACACTGCACTGATGGCCGCCGTGCTGGCGCCGCTGGTGCTGGTCGGCACCTGGATCGGGCGGGTGCTGATCAAGCGCATCCAGCAGAAGACCTTCGAGCGCCTGGTCACCGTCTTCGTCGCGATCGCCGCGCTGTACCTCGTGTTCTTCTGAGGTCCGACCCGGTCGGGTCGTGACCACGGGCACCTTCCTGACCGCACGGCCATGACGCAGGATCTCCCCGTTCGCCACCGGGCTGGCTACTGTCGAAGGCGTACACGTGGAGAGCGCACGTCGCAGGGCCGGGCACGGACCCGCGGAACGGTCGGGCCACCGGCCGGCTGGACGCGCAGCCCTTCGATGCAGCGGCAAGGAGGGAACGAGTGATGGAGAAGCAACCGAAGGCCCCCACGTCGAAGGGCCCGGCCGAGCGATTCACCGGCGACGTCTACGTGGACATGGTGGTGGCGCACCCGGACGCCGGCTTCAGCGTCGCCTCCGTGCACTTCACGCCCGGCGCGCACACGGCGTGGCACAGCCACGCGGCCGGCCAGATGCTGCACTGCACCGAGGGCCTGGGCCTGGTGGCCACGGCGGACGGCGTCCAGGTGTTGCGTCCGGGCTGCACGGTGTGGACGCCGCCGGGCGTGCGGCACTGGCACGGCGCGGTCCCCGGGCACTTCATGACCCACCTGGCGATGAGCGGCGTGGTGCCGCTGGCGGAGGGCCAGGAGGCCGTGGCCTGGCAGGAGCACGTCGAGGACGCGGACTACGGCGCGGCGACGAAGGAGATCTGAGATGGAGTACACGCGCCTGGGTGGTTCGGGCCTGAAGGTGAGCCGGATCGCGCTCGGCTGCATGAGCTTCGGCGACGTCGCCAGCGGCTTCAGCCAGTGGGCACTGAACGAGGAGGACTCCCAGCCGTTCTTCGCCCAGGCGGTCGAGTCGGGGATCACGTTCTGGGACACGGCGAACGTGTACAGCCTGGGCAGTTCGGAGGAGTTCGTCGGCAGGGCGATCGCCACCTACGCCCGGCGCGAGGACATCGTGCTGGCCACGAAGGTGCACTTCAGGATGCACGACGGCCCCGGCGGGCAGGGCCTGTCGCGCAAGGCGATCATGGAGAACATCGACGCGTCCCTGCGCCGGCTCGGCACCGACTACGTCGACCTGTACCAGATCCACCGGTTCGATCCCGAGACCCCGGTCGAGGAGACGATGGAGGCGCTGCACGACGTGGTGAAGGCCGGCAAGGCCCGCTACCTCGGCGCGTCGGCGATGTGGGCCTGGCAGTTCAGCAAGCTGCAGTACACCGCGTCGGCGAACGGCTGGACGAGGTTCGTCTCGATGCAGGACGAGTACAACCTGGTCATGCGGGAGGAGGAGCGGGAGATGTTCGGCCTGCTCGCCGACCAGGGGGTCGGCAGCATCCCGTTCTCGCCGCTCGCGAAGGGACGCGTGTGCCGGCCCTGGGGCGAGCACACCGCCCGGATGGACGCCGATCCGGTCGGTCGTCGTTACGACCAGGACGCGGACGCACCGATCGTGGCGGCCGTGCAACGGATCGCCGAGGCCCGCGGCATCCCGATGGCGCAGGTCGCGCTGGCCTGGGTGCTCTCGAAGCCGGCCGTGTCGGCCCCGATCGTCGGGCCGACGAAGGTGCACCACCTGACCGACGCGGTCGCGGCCCTCGACGTCCACCTCACCGAGGCGGAGGTCGCGCAACTCGAGGAGCCCTACGTCCCGCACATCCCCCGGTCCTACCAGTGACCGGGCGGGGTCTGGTGGCCCCGCCCGGGTCGGCCCTCAGTCGGTGCCGAGTTCGGTCTGGATGCGTTCGAGCATGCGGCGGTTGATGTTGTCGGCGTCCTCGTGCCAGCCGAACACGCACACGCTGATGATGCCGTCGAAGTCGATCTCGCGGAGGGTCGCGAAGACGCGGTCGAAGGGCACCTCGCCGCGGCCGATCTCGGCGTGCTGGTGGACGCGGGCGTCCACGCCGGGCGGGTTGATGATGTAGCGGTTCCCGTCGTTCGCGGCGTGGTTGAGCGCGTCGGCCATGTGCACCTCGCGCAGCTTCGGCGCGCTGGCGGTGATCATCCGTTCCACGTCGCCCTTGCCCTCGGAGAGGTGGAAGGCGTGCGGGCAGCAGAACTCGTAGCCGATCCAGTCCAGGTTCGTGCCCCGGATCAGGGAGTAGGCCGCGTCGTGGGTCTCGATGAAGTCGTAGGGGTGCGGCTCCATGTTCAACCGGATGCCGTACTGCTCGAAGACCGGGGCGAGTTCTTCGATCGAGCGGTACCACTGGGCCTCGCACTCCCGCGGGGTGTTCGGGTTCCCGGAGAACTCACTGGTGATCTCCCGGCAGTCGATCGCATCGGCCAGTTCCAGCAGCCGCCGCCAGTTCCGCACCTGCGCGGTGCGTTCCACCTCGTCGGTGCTCGACCAGTTGAACACCGGGTTCAGCGTGCGCACCTTCACCCCGGTCTCGGCCTGGGCCTTGTTCAGGCCGGCCACGAACTCGTCGTCGGCCTTCGGGTAGTGGTGCCAGAAATGGAACTCGGTGTTCGGGGACAACTCCACGAACCCGAAACCCAGCTCGGCGGCCTTCCGCAACGTGTCAGCCGTCGACATCGACGGGTAGTACATGTTCGGGTCAAGCGCAATCTCAACCATCGTTGAATCCCTTCTCCTGCGTGGAAGCTGATCAGCCCTGCAGCGAGTCGGCGGCGGCCCTCAGCACGGCGGCGGCGACCTCCAGCCCCTCGATCCGGCCGAGTTCGACGTCCTCGTGCTCGATGTTGAGCCACATGTCCGGGTCGACCTCGAGCAGGGCCTTCATGAACTCGGCCCAGTAGGCGGCGTCGTGGCCCTTGCCGAGGGCCACGAACTGCCAGGCGCAGTCCTTCGGCCACTCGTTGCACCACTCGTCGCCACCGAGGTTGCAGCGGTCCTCCTCGGGGGTGAGCCGGCGGAAGCCGTTGTCGAGCACGCCGTAGAGTCGCGCGTACCCGGGGTTGATCCGGACGTCCTTGGCCGCGGCGTGGAAGATCAGGGGGCCGAGTTCGCGCACGACCGCGATCGGGTCCATCTGCTGCCAGAACAGGTGCGAGGCGTCCAGTTCGACGCCGATGTTCGTGGCCCCGGTCAGCTCGATCAGCTTGCGCACGTCTCGGGTGTTGAAGACCAGGTTCTGCGGGTGCAGTTCCAGGGCGACCTTCACGCCGTGGTCTCCGGCGAGCCGGTCGATCTCCTGCCAGAACGGGACGGCGATGTCCCACTGGTAGTCGAGGATGTCCAGCGCCGCGGAGTTCCAGGCGTTCACCGCCCAGTTCGGCAGGGTGGCGCCCGGCTCGCCGCCCGGCAGGCCGGACATCGTGACCACGCGGGTCTGGCCGAGGTTGGCCGCGGCCCGGATCGAGCGCCGGATGTCCTCGGCGTGCTTCTCGCCGATCACCGGGTTCGGGTGCAGGGGGTTGCCGTTGCAGTTCAGCCCGGCGATCTCCACCCCGGTGCCCTCGAACCGGGCGAGGTACCGCCTCGCCGCTTCCGGGCTGGCCGCGATCTCGTCGATCTCGGGCATGTGCACGGGCGGAAGGAAGCCGCCGGAGTTGATCTCGATCCCGGTCAGCCCGACGCCCGCGATGGCCGCCAGGGCGTCCGCGAGGGGACGGTCGTGCAGGATCGCGTTGTAGACGCCGAGCTTCACAGTGCCACCAGCTTTCCGTCCCCGGCTGCGGACTGCGCGACCGCGGCCATGATCTCCATGTTGTGGACGCCTTCGGCGAAGGACGCGTTCCGGGGCAGGGAGTCCGCCTCGGGAATCCCCGCGATCTCCTCCAGGAAGGCCCGGGCCTGGAAGGCGAAGCACTCGTTCTGGCCGAACCCGACGCCGGAGACGTCCATCGGCAGGCCGCCGGCCACGTAGGGGTGGTCGGAGCCGAGGTTCACCGTCCGGTAGCCGTTCGTGCCGGGCGCGTCGTCGTGCAGGTAGAGCCGCACCTGGGAGGGGGTGTCCTGGGTGAAGCTGGCCGCGCCGTTCTCGCAGAACACGTCGAACATCAGCCCGTTGGGGTAGCCGGCGGCCACGCGGGAGGCCTCCACGCTGCCCGTCGCGCCGGCGAAGTGCGCGGTGAAGGTGGCGTAGTCGTCGTTGGTGACGTCGGCGAGCTCCTCCGACACCTCGGTGTGGGCGTGCCCGACCACCGCGCCGAGCGGGACCGGACGCTGCGCGATCACGGTCTCGAAGGCTCCGCCGGAGACCCCGGTCATGTCCCCGCACAGGAACTCGGCGATGTAGCTCATGTGGCTGCCCACGTCGCCCAGTGCACCGGAGCCCATCGGTCCGGCGTAGCGCCAGCTCATCGGGGCGGCCGGCGAGCACGAGTAGTCGCACAGGTAGCGTCCGGAGAAGTGCAGCACCCGGCCCAGGGTCCCGTCCGCGACCCACTCCCGGATGGCTGCGATGCCCGGCGACCGGCGGTAGGTGAGGCCGATCCGCGCGATCGTGCTCGCGCGGTCGGCCGCCTCGACCATGGCGCGGGCATCGGTGATGGTGTCGCTGAGCGGCTTCTCGCACAGCACGTGCTTGCCGGCGGCGAGCAGGCCCTCCACGACCTCGCGGTGCAGGCTGTTGGCGACGACCACACTCACCACGTCGATGTCGTCGGCCTCGGCGATGGCCTGCCAACTGGTGTCACTGCGCTCGTAGCCGAAGCGGGCCGCAGTGGTCGCGGCGAGACCTGCGTTGACGTCCGCCACGGACACGTAGCGCAACTCGGGCAGGGTCGGGGTGTACATCGAGGTGGCGGCCCGGTAGCCGGCGACATGCGCCTTGCCCGCCATGCCGGCGCCGATGACGGCGATGCCGAGACTCATTCGCCAGTCCTCCGTGACTCTCCTTGGAGCGCTCCAATTTCTGGTAGACTAGCACGTTGTAATGTCCTGTCAATAGCAGGAGGAATGGTGCCAGCACAGTCCGCCCGGCCGCGTCCGACCATTTACGACGTGGCGGCGGAGGCCGGCGTCTCGAAGTCGCTCGTCTCGCTGGTGCTCAACGGCTCGGACCTGGTCAGCGAGGCGAGGAGGGCCGCCGTGCAGGCCGCCATCCACAAGCTCGGGTACCGACCCAGCGCGGCCGCCGCGACCCTGGCCGCGGCCCGCTCGAACACCGTCGGCGTCCTGGTCGACGACTACCGCAACCCCTGGTTCGTCGACCTGCTCGACGGGCTGCGACAGGTCCTGGAGCCCGAGGGGTACCACCTCACCGTGGCCGAGCAGCGCTCCGCCACCACGGACGGTCCGCTCGACGGCTTCCTCGGCAGTCACGTGGACGCGCTGGTGATTGCCGCCGAGCTCGCGTCCGACCACCCCGACCTCGGAGTGCCGACGGTCGTCGTCGGCAGTCGTGACCATGACGTGTCCGGCGCCGACCACTTCGCCAGCGACGAGGCCGCCGGAGTCCGGCTCCTCCTCGACCACCTGTACGAGCGAGGGCATCGCAGGATCGGCCATGTGACCGGCCGCGGGGGCTCGGCGCGACGACGGCTCGACGCCTACCTCGGCTGGATGCGGGAGCGGGGGCTGGGCACCTTCGTGGCCGGTGCGAGCAACGAGACGAACGAGGACGGCGGGTACCTCGGGGCCGCCGGGTTGCTCGCCGACCACGACGGGCTGACGGCGTTGTTCGCCGCGAACGACACCATGGCGCTCGGGGCCCGCGCCGCGTTGCGGGATGCCGGGTTCGAGGTGCCGCGCGACCTCGCGCTGGCCGGTTATGACAACTCGCTGCTCGCCCGCGCCCGCTTCCTCGACCTCACAACGGTGGACAACCGCAACGAGGAATTGGGTGTCGCGAGCGGGCGGCGCCTGCTGGGACTGCTCACGGACCGGCACTCGCTCGCCCGGGCGTCGTCCATCGGGCCACGCCTGGTGCTGCGGTCGTCCACGGCGACGAGGATCGCCGGGTAGTCAGCTCGCGTAGACGGTGATGTCGAACAGGTAGCGGTCGTAGCGGTAGCAGTGGTCGCCGAACTCCACGGGCACGCCGGAGGCGTCGTAGGCGCGGCGCGACATCGTCAGCACCGGGTCGTTCTTGTCCAGGTCGAGCAGCTTGCGCTCCTCCGGCTCGGCGGGACGGGCGCCGATCGCCTGGTGCGCCACCGCCGGCACGATGCCGCGGGCGCGCATCACGTTGTACAGGCCCTGGTTGGTGAGTTCGTCCAGGTTGAGGTCGGCCCACAGTGGCGGCAACCAGTTCCGCAGGATCGACATCGGGCCCTCCTCGACCGAGCGCAGCCGCTCGAGGTAGACCAGGGGAGCCTCCGGGTCGAGTCCGAGGATGCCGGACGCCCGCTGGTCGACGAAGTCGGTGTTGAACTCGAGCACCTCGGTGAGGGGCTTGCGTCCGTTCCGCCTCAGGTCGTCGTAGAGGCTGGTCAGCTCGTTGCGCCGGTGGATCACCTCGTTGGCCACCGTGGTCCCGATGCCGCGGCGACGCACCAGCAGTCCGCGGGTGACGAGCTCGACGATCGCGCGACGTACCGTGGGACGGGAGAGGTCGAGCCGGTCGGCCAGCGACAATTCGTTCTCGAAGGCATCACCCGGCTTGAGCACGCCGGTGTCGATCGCGGCGGCGAGTTGTTCGGCCAGCTGGTGGTACAGCGGAACCGGGCTGTTCCGGTCGATGCTGACCGGGATCTGGGTAGCCATGGCCGCACCATATCCGAAAGGCTGCCTGCGCGGACACAGTAAACGCCGGTTGCTTGAATAGCCTAATGTCCTAACAAATATTGACACCTGCCCCCGGAACTGGGCAGACTGGAACCCCGGGCACCGATGCCCCGAAGTGAAGGACTGAATCCATGGGTGACACCTGCGAGGTCGTGTGCATCGGCCGCGTCGGGGTCGACATCTACCCGACGCAGATCGGGGTGCCGCTGGAGGACGTCACCTCGTTCGGCAAGTTCCTCGGCGGCAGCGCGACCAACGTCTCGGTGGCCGTCGCCCGCTACGGCCACCGCTCCGCGATCATCACCAAGACCGGGGACGACCCGTTCGGTCGCTTCGTCCGGGCCAAGCTGGACGAGCTCGGAGTGGTCAGCGAGTTCGTCGGCACGGATCCCTGGCTGCCCACTCCGGTCACGTTCTGCGAGATCTTCCCGCCGGACGACTTCCCGCTGTACTTCTACCGCTATCCGCAGGCCCCCGACCTTCGCATCCAGGTCACCGACCTGCCGCTGCGCGAGATCGCCGAGACCCGTATCTACTGGTCGACCCTCACCGGGCTGTCGGCCGAGCCGAGCCGTCAGGCACACCTGGCGGCCTGGCGCGTCCGCGACCGTCGGCCGCTGACCATCCTCGACCTGGACTACCGGCCGATGTTCTGGAAGTCCGAGGCCGAGGCCACCCGCTACGCCGAGGTCGCACTGTCGCACTGCAACGTCGCGATCGGCAACCGCGAGGAGTGCCGGGTCGCGGTGGGGGAGACCGAGCCGCGCCGGGCGGCGAGAGCCCTGCTGGAGCGCGGCATCGAGCTGGCCATCGTGAAGCAGGGGCCGAGGGGCGTCCTCGCCATGACCGCGGACGAGGAGGTCGAGGTGCCGCCGGTCACCGTCGAGGTCGTGAACGGGCTCGGCGCCGGTGACTCCTTCGGCGGGGCCGTCTGCCACGGCCTGCTCAACGGCTGGGACCTGCGGCGGACGCTCCGTTTCGCCAACGCCGCCGGCGCACTCGTGGCGTCGCGGCTCGAGTGCTCCACCGCCATGCCGACCGAGGCCGAGGTCGAGGCGCTGCTGCAGGAGGCCGGAGCATGAGCCACGTGGACACCGCCCGGCTCACCCGCGTGCGTGCCACCGATCCCGGCGCGATCACCCGCGCCTGGCGCAACCGCCGTCGCGCCGAGCCGTCCCCGGACGGACGGCTGATGATCGTGGCCGCCGACCACCCGGCCCGCGGCGCCCTCGGCGTGCGCGGCAACGCGACCGCGATGGCCTCCCGGGCCGAGTTGCTCGACCGTCTGGCGACGGCGCTCGAGCGGCCCGGCGTGGACGGGGTGCTGGGCACCGCGGACATCCTCGAGGACCTGCTCCTCGCCGGCCTCCTGGAGGGGAAGGTGGTGGTCGGCTCGATGAACCGCGGCGGCCTGCAGGGCGCCGAGTTCGAGTTCGATGACCGCTGGACCGGCTACGACGCCGACACCCTCGCCGCCAACGGACTGGAAGGCGGCAAGATGCTGACCCGGATCTGTCTGGAGGACGAGGACACCGCGCGTGTGCTGGAGTCGACGGGCGCGGCGGTGACGGCACTCGCCCGCCGTGGCCTGATGGCGATGGTGGAGCCGTTCCTATCCGTCCGGGTTGCGCCGGACAAGGTGCGCAACGTGCTCGACCCCGACTCGGTGATCAAGTCCATCCAGATCGCCGCCGGCCTCGGCGCGACCAGCTCGCACACCTGGCTGAAGCTGCCGGTGGTCGAGGAGATGCACCGGGTGCTCGACTCGACCACGCTGCCCAGCCTGTTGCTGGGCGGTGACCCGATCGGTGATCCCGACGCGACCTACGGGCACTGGGCCGACGCGCTCACCCATCCGGCCGCGGTCGGCCTGGTGGTCGGCCGGGCCCTGCTCTATCCCGCCGACGACGACGTGGCGAAGGCCGTCGACGTCGCGGCGGGCCTCGTCCATCACAGACCGATCAACGAAGGAGTGGCATGAGCCAGTGGGTGCACCCGGCGGGGACGACCGCCGACGCCGAGTTCGACACGAGGATCCTCCCCGGGGGCGCGTACGGCTGGGCACACGCCGGGCTGCAGGTGACCAACCTTGGTGCCGGCGAGTCCCGCACCGTCGAGACCGGCGACCTGGAGTACATCGTCGTACCGCTGTCGGGCGGCGCGAGCGTCACCGTGGACGGCCGGTCCTACGAGCTCGCCGGGCGCGCGGACGTGTTCGCCGCCGCGACCGACGTGCTCTACGTTCCCCGCGAGGCCACCTTCACGCTGACCAGCACCGCCGGCGGCCGCTACGCGCTGTGCTCGGCCACGGCGAGCTCGACCCTGCCCGTGGCCCACCTGGCGGCCGCGGACGTTCCGGACGAACTGCGCGGTGCCGGCACCGCCAGCCGTCGCGTCCGCAACTTCGGGGTGCCCGGTGTGCTGGACGCGGACTCGATCATCGCCTGCGAGGTGATCACCCCGGCCGGCAACTGGTCGAGCTACCCGCCGCACAAGCACGACGAGGAGCGCGCGGGCGTCGAGACCTCGCTGGAGGAGATCTACTACTTCGAGCTGCGCACCGAGCCCGACGCCCCCGGCGCGGGCAGCGCGTTCGGGTACCAGCGGGTCTACGGCACCGACTCCCGGCCGATCGACGTCCTGGCCGAGGTGCGCTCGGGTGACGTGGTGCTGGTGCCGCACGGCTGGCACGGCCCGGCGATGGCCCCTCCCGGCTATGACATGTACTACCTGAACGTGATGGCCGGACCCGGTGCCGAACGGGCCTGGCTGATCAGCGACGACCCCGCCCACGCCTGGGTCCGCGGCTCCTGGACGCACCAGGACGTCGACCCCCG
>JAXGTK010000003.1:0-38740 GCA_040774965.1 Propionicimonas sp.
CTTGTCGTCGATCCTGGGGTAGGCATCTTCACCGAAAACGCTGACCTGGGGCCGGTGCACCGCCGAGTCGAGCAGGCCGATGTCCCGGATCGGGCCAACGCCAAGGTCCTCGATCAGACTCAGGACGTCTTCCAGGGTGAGGTACTCGATCACTGGCCGAGTCGGTCGAGCAGGTCGGCGTAACGATCCCGGGCCGCCGCCGAGAGCGCGGTGACCTGGTCGCGGCGCAGCCGGCGCGAGGCCGCCTCGTGGATCGCGCGCACGGTCGCCTCCTGCTTGCTCACGCCCTGGGCCTCAGCCAACTGGGTGAGCGCCTGCTCGTCCTCGGGGGTCAGCCGCAGGGTCATCGCCATGAACTCGATGATACCAGTCTGGTATCGCGAGATCATGCCGCGGACCGGCCTCAGGACTGGCCTGAATCCGAGGCGGCGCGGCGTCATCGCTTGGCGGGTTCACCAACCGCGGGTGCGCTTGCTCGTGACGTGCCACTCGCCGGGGTGGTCTGAGAAGCAGGGATGGATGGACCTGACTGCACGACCTGACTTGCGAAGGGCGAGCAGGGCTCGTTGCGCGAGCCAGCGGTTTGCGTAGGGGACTTTGGTGCACATGGCGCCTCCACCGGTGATGACTGGTTGGAGTGGCGCCTCGCTTATCTACGAACGACACAGCGGCGGTGTGCTTCATGCACCCGGCTCACCCGCATTCGTAGGTCCACGGAGCCGGAGGGACGTGCCGTAAGGCTAGCAGGGCCCCGCCGCGCGGGACGCTCAGTGTTTCGCGCTCATGCCGCGCGGAGTGGGTACGGGACTTGCGCCGGGTAGGTCGGCGTTCGGTCAGAGCCTGTGCAGTGCTCGCAGGACCTCCACGGCGTGGGTTCCCCAGTGGGTGTCGAGGTCGAGCCGGGCCTGCCAGGCCGCGTCCCGCCACGACATGCCCTGCCGCTCTGCCTCCAGAGAGCTCCGTAGATCGCGCCAGATGTCGGCCAGGTCATCAGCAACTGAGCCCGTCGTCACCTTCCGCGTGCCGCGGCCCCGAAGCACCTGGTTCGTCGAGTAGTACTCGAACTCCCCGATCCATTCCTGGACGCCGGCGAACACGCGGTGCCACTCCTCGTGTGAGATCTCGGGAACCTCGAACTCGTCCGGACCGGGCTCGACCTCCGGCAGCCGCCACCCCGCCGCCAACACCTCGGCAACCGCGACCCGAACCCGGTTCACCGATGGCCGCTCAGCCACCGACGGCTCAGCGACCGACTCGATCAACCCGCACAACACCGCGGCGGAGTCGAGGAAGAATCGGTACTCCCCAGGCGGCTCGCTCACACAAGCATTCTGGACCGCGAGGCCCATGCAACGCACATGCCGCGATCGGCGCAGTCGTCATGCCAGCGTGGGTGTCCTATGACTCGACGGTTCGCCGCTCAAGTTCGGCCTCGGCCTGGCGCAGTATCTGGCGCCACATCCGGGCGGCCTTCGGGTTGCGACCCAATCCGGGAGCCATCGAGGATGCCTCGAATCGTCGAGCATCTGCGATGCGCTCCTTCACGCCGTCAACGGTGAGCCCGCGCAGGTCCCTCTCCCAGTTGCGGATCGTCTTGTCGCCCATGCCACTCAGTATGAGCGACACAACGGGGCGCTGATGCCGTGCCGCGTGTGAGGCCCTCGAATCTCGGGGTGGAGGCGCCAGACTGGGCGCATGCCTGACCGCGTGATGTTCGTGCAGCTGAAGACCGGTTATGACGTCGACCAGGGTCCTGCCTGGATCAGCGTGGTGCGGTTCAATCGCACCTGGAAGACCGCGACCTGGCACGGCAAGACACTGCATCGGTGGCAGGGGCTGTTCGACGCCAACTACTACGACGTCGAAACGCGGGAGGAGTACTGGATTTCCGGCCCTCATCGCGACCGCCGAGACACCCGATACAGCGCGGTCAGGGCTACCGTCGACGAGGACGCCCGGACGGCTTACGAAGCGTTCCTCAACGGCGCCGCCCTGCCCGGCCGAGAGCACGGCTAGACACCCGGATGCCTGCCGCCGAGTCCGGTGTGTCCTGTGCGGGCAACCGTTGCTTCCGTAGACTTCGGGAGTGCTCGCAGTGGATGTCGAGGAGCTCTTGCGCGAGGCGTGCGAGCGCTACGGTGTCATCCGCCTGGAGGTCTTCGGCTCTGTCGCGCACGGGGCGGCGCGTCCCGACAGCGACATCGACCTGCTCTACACCCTCGCCGAGGGCACACGACTCGGATGGGCGATCGAGGACCTCAACGAGGAACTCGCGGCCGTTTTCGGCCGACCGGTCGATCTGGTCTCCCGCCGTGCGCTGAACTCCCGGATCCGAGACCGTGTCCTCGCCGAGGCCCAACCCGTCTATGCCGCGGCGTGAGGTCCTCCTGCTCGGCGAGGTGATCGATGCCGCCGAGTCTCTTTTCGAGGGAGGCGGGTTGGTGGGCTTGGTGCGAGCAAGTTGCGCTGACAAGGGGATTCGGCTCCGCGTTGCGCGCCTCGAGGGAGGGATTTCAGGCCCCGACGGTGCACGATGGCGCACGCCGGGAGCCCAACAATTCGTCAGCTGCTGAACCAAGGTGGGTTTGACGAGGGAATGTGTGGTGGAGCTAAGGGGATTCGAACCCCTGACCTTCTCATTGCGAACGAGACGCGCTACCAACTGCGCCATAGCCCCATGCTGCCTCAACAGCCCGACCAGCCTAGCATCAGGGTCGGGCGTGAACGAAACCTGGAGGGGCCCTGACAGGCGCGACCTGCCTGGTGGGGGAGCGGGCCGGCCGACCTTCCCGGGAGCGGGTCCCGGGGCTTCGACGGGGCTCCGCGCAGCCGGGCTCGACCGACCGGTGGGGAATCAGGTCAGCGGGAAAACGAGGCGGGTCACGGTTGCGGCGGGATCGGTCCCGGGCGGGCTGTCGTAGAACTCGAGCATCGAGTCGCCGAGTTCGACCTCCTCCATCTCCAGCCACGGGATCAGCTCGGCGTAGCTCTCCTCGAGCCTGGCGTACGGGCCGACGTGCGTGCCCACCACCGCGCGGACGGCCGGACGCTCAGCCGCCACCATGCCGCCGACCTCCACGACGTGGTCGACGCCGAAGCCGATCTCGACGTCCACCGTGTCGCTCGGCATGCCGAAGTACTCCGCGTACGCAGGGCCCACCACCTGGGCGCCCGCCCGCGCTGCGGCGCCGGCAACGGTCGTGTACGTGGGTCCGAAGAGCTCGTGCAACTGCTTCATCGGGACGTTCTGCCGGACGCCCAGGCTCACCCAGGCTCCGAGCTCTTCGATGTGCGGATCCACGCCCGGCATGCCGTCCTCCTCGCGAGTGGCTCGACGTCAACGCTAATCCGCGCCCGAGCGGACGTCGAGGCCCGGCTGTGCGTCGGCTATCCTGCCGCAGTGAGCAGCGACCGGACGCGTGCACGCAGGCCCGCTTCCAGTCCCTGCTTCTGGTGTTGGTGCTGAGCGGACGCCCCTCGTCCCCTCGTACCCCAGCCCGCACCTGGCCCCATCGGGACCACTGAAGCTGCCGGCCTGACCAGGAGATCCAACCGATGACCTTCCGCACTGCCCCCGCCAGGGCGATCGCCGCGCTCGCCGCCCTGTTTGCGCTCGCGGCGTGCACCGCGAGCCCGGGTACCAGCGCGACGTCCTCGTCCACCGGCCCGCAGGAGGGCGGCACGATCGTCTACGGCCGCACCGCCGCCGTGACCTCGTTCGACCTGAACAACGAGATCACCGCCAACAATGCCTTCGCCATCGACAAGGTGTTCGAACCGCTCGTCTCCTTCGACACCAGCGGCAAGATCATTCCGTGGCTCGCCGAGAAGTACACGGTCAGCGACGACCTGCTCACCTACACCTTCGACCTGCGTCCCGACCTCCAGTTCTCCGACGGCACCCCGGTCACCGCCGCGGACGCCAGGTTCTCCCTCGAACGGCACCTCCAGGTGCAGGGCCCGCTGCCGCTCGAGGCCCCGATCAAGAGCATCGTCGCCACCGACACCCACACCCTCACCATCACCCTGAAGAGCCCCTACACCCCGTTCCTCTCCGAACTGTCCGGGTTCTCCAACGGCATCTTCCCAGCCGACTTCGGTGGACGCACCGAGAGCGACTTCTTCGCCAAGCCGATCGGCACCGGCCCCTGGGTCGTCCAGACCTGGGATCCCAACGGTGACACCACCTTCACCGCCAATCCCCACTACTGGCAGGCCGGCAAACCGTACGCCGCCAGCCTGATCTACAAGGTCGTCTCCGACGACGCCCAGCGCATCCAGCAGTTGCAGGCCGGCCAGCTCGGCGCCATCGAGGACGTGCCCCCGGCCTCGCTCGAACAGCTGGAGGGCAACGCGAACCTGACCGTGTCCCAGCTCGGTTCGTGGGCCGTCGAGCAGGTGTTCTTCAACACCCGGAACAAGTACTTCGCCGACCGGAACGTGCGCCGTGCGATCGCCTACGCCCTCGACCGTGCGGGGCTCACGCAGGCCACGACCTTCGGTGCCGCCCAGCCCGTGTACACCCTGATCCCGCCGACCATCCTGTACTCGGCCGACGTCAAGGCGCTCGACAACGACCTGCCCGCCGCCCAGCGGGAGCTCGCGGCGTCCGGCTTCCCGGACGGCTTCAGCGCCACCCTGCTGATCAATGCCGGCGACTCGGCGCGCGCGCAGGAGGCCCAGATCATCCAGGCCGCCCTCGAGCCGCTGCACATCGACGTGAAGATCGAGTCGATCGAACTGAACTCGTTCCGGGAGCGGTTCAAGGCGTTCAAGTACGACTTCATGATCAACTCCGGCCAGTCCGACGCCCCCGACCCCAACGGCCTGATCACCTTCCAGGCCGACCCCGACGGCTTCAGCCATTCCTTCTGGACCCACTACACCAACCCGCAGGTCACGAAGCTGATGCGGCAGGGACGGGTCACCGCGGACGGTTCGGAGCGCGAGCAGATCTACGCGAAGATCCAGCAGATCCTCGCCGACGACGTGCCCTACATCCCGCTGTTCAACCCGAACAACATCGTGGCGTCGCAGGCGACCCTGCACGACCTCACCCCGCGGATCAACGGCAGCGTCCTCTTCCAGGACGTCTGGGTGCAGCAGTAGGGCCACTCCGGGCGCCGGGGATCCGCAGCCGGAGGGGGTGGCTCGCGAGCCGCCTCGCCAGGCTGCCGGGGTGTTGGGGTCGGGCGGGGAGTGCTGGTCCCGACAGGCTGGACAGACGGACGCCCGAGTTCGCCAAGGCTGCCCCGGCACGGAAGAATCGGGGCCATGCGTTGGGTGGGGCGCTCGCTGCTCTCCGTCGTCCCGGTCGTGGTCGGCGTGGTGCTGTGCGTCTTCTTCCTGCTCCGCATCGTGCCCGGCGACCCTGCGGCCATGATCCTCGGCGACCAGGCCACCCAGGCCTCCATCGACGCCCTGCACGCCCAGCTCGGCCTCGACCTGCCGCTGGGCACCCAGCTGTGGAACTGGCTGGTCGGGGTGTTCGCCCGCGGCGACATCGGTACCTCGCTGGTCACCTCCCAGCCCGTTCTCGGGCTGGTGCTGTCCCGGGCCGGGATCACCGCGGGCCTCGTCCTGCTCAGCGTCGTGTTCACCGTGCTGCTCGCCGTCCCGCTGGCCCTGCTCGCCGCGACCCACGCCGGAGGCTGGCTCGACCAGCTCGTCCGGATCGTGCCCACCATCGGCATGGCGATGCCCGCGTTCTGGGTGGGCCTGCTGCTGATCCTCGTCTTCGGCGTGAACCTGCACTGGCTGCCCGTCGGCGGCGTGGGCACCGGCCCCGGCGAGCCCCTGCGCAGCCTCGTCCTGCCCGCCCTCACCGTCGCCCTCGGCATGTCGCCCCCGCTCGTCCGCTCCCTGCGCGAGCAGCTGCTCGAGGTGCTGGACGCCGACTTCGTGGTCACCCTGCGCGCCGCCCGGCTGCCCCGCTGGAGGATCAGCCTCCACGTGCTGCGCAACGCCGCCGCGCCCACCGTCGCGCTGCTCGGTCTGAACGTCGCCTACCTGATCGGCGGCACCCTCGTGATCGAGAAGGTGTTCGCGATCAACGGCATGGGCGCCCTGCTGTTCTCCTCGATCAGCTCGCGCGACTTCCCCGTCGTGCAGGGCATCGCCCTGGTGCTCGCCCTCGTCGTCGTGGCCGTCTCGCTGCTCACCGAGGCGCTCGTCGCGGTGCTCGACCCGAGGATCCGGACCGCATGACCGCGCCCGCGCCTCCCGTCGTCCCGCGCCCCGGCGTCCGCTGGCTGCAGCGGGCGCGCCGCAACCCGACGTTCGTCGCGGGCGCGGCGATCATGCTCGCCGTCGTCGCGATCGCCGTGCTCTCCCCGACGCCCTACGACCCGTTCGCCCAGAACCTCGGCAACGGCCTCGCCCCGCCGTCGGCCGTGCACTGGTTCGGTACCGACCAGCTCGGCCGCGACATCCTCTCCCGCGTGATCGCCGCCACCCGCACCGACCTGCGCATCGCCGTGCTGGCAGCGGTGGTGCCGTTCATCGTCGGCGTCACCGTCGGCCTGGTCTCCGGCTACGCGGGCGGGTGGGTCGACTGGGTCGTCGGACGCGTGGTCGACACGTTCGTCGCCTTCCCCTTCTACGTGCTCGTGATCGTCGTCGTGTTCGCCGCCGGCACGGGGGAGCGCGGCATCTACGTCGCGTACGCCCTCGTCGGCTGGATCAGCTACGCCCGCGTGATCCGTGCCAAGACCCGGTCGCTGTGCCGCGAGGGCTGGGTCGAGGCGGCCCGCGGCGGCGGGCTCTCGCACGCCCGCGTCGTGGGCCGGCACCTGCTGCCGAACGTGCTGCCGCAGGCCGTGGTGCTGCTGATGACCGAGATCCTGCTGATCATGGTGGCCGTCGTCACGCTCGGCTACCTCGGCCTCGGCGTCCAGCCGCCCACCCCGGACTGGGGCACGATGATCAGCGACGGCCAGCTCTTCCTGACCACCAGGTGGTGGGTGTCCACGCTGCCCGGCCTCGCCGTCGTCACCACCGGCGTCGGGCTGTCCCTGCTCGGCGACGGCATGGCCGACGTGTGGAGGCTCCGGTGAGTGCCGCCGGCGGCCTGGTCGTAGACGACCTGCGCGTCACCGCGGACGCCGAACTCCTGCACGGGGTGAGCCTGGCCGTGGCCCCCGGCGAGGCGGTGGGAGTGGTGGGCGAGTCCGGTTCCGGCAAGAGCCTCACGCTGCGCGCCGTGATGGGCCTGCTGCCGCGCGGGGTGCGGGTGAGCGGCGGACGCATCGACGTGGACGGCACGGCGGCCATGATCTTCCAGGACCCGCTCAGCTTCCTCGACCCGCTGGCCCGGGTCGGACGCCAGGTCGCCGAGGTGTGCGCGGCCACCGGACGCACCTCGCCGCAGGCGTCCCGGACGCGGGCGCTCGAGCTGCTGGAGGCCGTCCGGCTGCCCGACGTCACCGCCCTCGCCCGGCGCTACCCGCACCAGCTCTCCGGCGGGCAGCGGCAGCGGGTCCTGCTCGCCCTCGCGCTCGCGCAGGAGCCCGACCTGCTGCTCTGTGACGAGCCCACCACCGCCCTCGACGTGACCGTGCAGCGGGAGGTGCTCGACCTGCTCGCCCAGTTGCGCGCCGAACGGGGCCTGTCGCTGCTGTTCGTCAGCCACGACCTGGCCGTCGTGAGCCAGGTCTGCGAGCGGGTCGTGGTGCTGCGCGGAGGACGCGTGGTCGAGACCGGCGCCACCCTCGACGTGGTCACCCGGCCCACCAGCGACTACGCCCGCACCCTGGTGGACGCCGTGCTGCCGCTGCCCGGGCCCGCGGGAGGTGGCGATGACTGAATCCACTGGCCGGCCGGTCGGGCCCCGGGACCGGCAGGTCGAGCCTGTCGGGACCCCGGCCGGCCTGCAGGTCAGCGACGTGAGTGTCGAGTTCGCCGGACGCCGGGTGGTCGACGACGTGTCGTTCACGATCCGGCCCGGGACGATCCTCGGACTGGTCGGGGAGTCGGGCTCCGGCAAGACGACCCTCGCCCGGGCGATCGTCGGCACGGTGCTGCTGGCGGGGGGCGCCGTCCGCCTCGACGGCACCGAACTCGGCCGGCGCCGCAGCAGTGCCGAGCGGCGCGCCCTGCAACTGGTGCAGCAGGACCCGTTCGCGTCCCTCAACCCGCTGCTCACCGTCGGCCAGGTGCTCGACGAACTGCTCCGCGTGCACGCCTCCTCCGAACGCGCCGAGGACCTGCTCGCCCTCGTCGACCTGCCCGCCGACACCCTGGCCCGGTACCCGCGGGAGTTCTCCGGCGGGCAGCGCCAGCGGATCGCGATCGCGCGCGCGCTCGCCGTGCAGCCCCGCGTCCTCGTCGCCGACGAGCCGACCAGCTCACTCGACGTCTCCGTGCAGCGCACCGTGCTGGACGTGCTCGCCGGGCTCGGCCGGCGCCGGCGGCTGGCCACCCTGCTGATCTCGCACGACCTGTCCGTGGTCCACGCCGTGTGCGACGAGGTGGCCGTGATGAGGGACGGGGTGCTGCTCGAACACGCGCCGGCCGACCGCTTCTTCCGCCACCCGGGCCACCCCTACAGCCGTGCCCTGCTCGACGCCGTCCCACGCCTGCCGGTGCGGCGATGAGCACCGTCCCCGCGTCCGGAGCCACGATCGCCGCCGTCACCGGGGGGTTCCGGCTCGGCCCGGACGGGGTGTTCCGCCCGTCCGCCCCGTCCCGTGCTCCCAACGCGCCGGGCAGCGTCCTCGACGCGACCGGCTGCTGGGTGACCCCGGGCTTCGTGGACGCCCACAGCCACCTCGCCTGGAGCGACTTCGACGCCGCGGACCGGCCCGTCGACGAGGCCCGGCGTGCGACGCAGGCCGCGGCCAACCAGCTCGCCACCCTGCGTGCCGGCGTGACCCTCGTCCGTGACGCCGGCGGCTACGACGCCGTGCTGGCCCGGCGGCTGGCGGGGCGTCCCGGGCCCCGGGTGAGCCCGTCGGTGGACATCGTCGGGGAGGCGGACGCGCGCGGCGAACGGCACCTCCGCGACCGCGTGGCCGCACTCGCCGGGGCCGGCGCCGCCTGGATCAAGGTGGCCGCCACCGGAGGCGTCGGCTCCGGGACCAGGCAGCTCGAACCCGTCTTCAGCCCGGGCGAGCTGACCGCCCTGATGGGGGCGGCCGGGGCGGCCGGCCTGCCCGTGATGGT
Organism: Propionicimonas sp.; assembly: GCA_040774965.1. Classification (GTDB taxonomy): domain Bacteria; phylum Actinomycetota; class Actinomycetes; order Propionibacteriales; family Propionibacteriaceae; genus Propionicimonas. The sequence goes on from JAXGTK010000003.1 coordinate 9,163, forward strand.
GCACGCCTGGGGAGGCCCTGCGGTCGACCAGGCCGTCGACCTGGGCGCGGCCAGCATCGAGCACGCGGTGTTCCTCACCGCAGCGCAGGCGCGCCGGATCGCCGCGGCCGGGGCGTTCGTGGTGCCCACCGTGTGGATCTACACCGAAGTGCTCCGGTTCGCCGAGACGGGCGTGCTCCCGCGCACGCTGGCACCCGCCGCCCGGCGGGCCGTCGCCGCCCATCCGGGGGCCCTGCGCCACTGCCTGCAGTCGGGCGTCCGCCTCGCCGTGGGAACCGATGCCGGCCTCACGTCCCAGCACGGCCGCAACCTGCACGAGGTCGCGGCGATGATCGACGTGGGTGTGCCCGCCGACACGGCGCTCGCCGCCGCCACCACAGGCGGTCGCGCCCTCCTGGGCGAGACGGCTTCGAGAGGGGATCTCGTGGTGTTCAGCGGCGATCCGGGCAGGCCCGACGTGCTACGGGACCCGGCGTCGGTGCTCGCCGTGGTGCAGGACGGGCGCGTCGTCCACGCCGGTCCCGGTGCGGGGTAGTTCAGCCGTTGGCGATCCGCTGGGGTGACGGCACCATCAGCCGGGACACGTCCACCTTCGCCGGGCGGACCTTGCGGCCGCGCCGCGGGCGCTTCTTCGAGCGCTCGGCGGGGCGCTCGTCGAGCGCGTCCCGCTCCGGGAACGGGGTCGGGGAGACCGGCGTGTGCTCGGGTACCGGCACGGAGCTGCGCGCGGCGGGCGCGGGCAGCACGATCACCGGTTCCGGCTCGGGCTCGGGCTCGGGCACGAATTCGGGCTCGGCCACGAACTCGGGCTCCGGCTCCGCCTCGAACTCCGGCTCCGCCTCGCGGAAGATCGTCTCCGGAATCACCGGTTCGGGCGCGGCAGAGGCCGGGAGCACCGAGGGGTACTCGACCGTCTCCGGCACGATCGGGTAGCCGAGGGCGGCCTCCACCACAGTCTCCGCCTCGGCGACACGTGTCGGTTCGGGCACCGGTTCGGGCAGTGGCATCGACACGGGCGCGGGTTCGGGCAGCGGCTCCGGCTCGGGTGCGAAGGCGGCGTCGAGGGCCTCCTGCAGCTCGCGCGAGAGCGTGGCCACGCGCAGGTGCCGCGGCGTGTACTCGATCACGTTGTCGTACACGTCCGTGTCGTCGCAGTAGCGCGGTCCCGCGTCCGATTCGGCCAGGTCGGCCAGGTCGGCGCTCAGGAAGCGGGATCCATAAAGCATCTCGGTCATGTCAGTTCACCAGTCCCCTCACTGGAAATCCACATTGCTGAAGATCGAATCCTGGCTGGACGCGCCGTATGACCCCTCGGCGACGCCCACGCCGGTCCTCGACCAGTTGGCGTTCATCAGGTTGCTGCAGTGGCCGCTCGTGCTCGTCATCCACAGGTCGACCACCTGTTCCGCGGTGTAGGCCTGCGGGGAGACCGCGAGGATCTCGCCGTAGCCACCGGTGACACCGGCCCGCGTGAACCTCGTGGTCCACGAGCTGGTGCCGTACGTCGTGTGCGTGATGCCCTTGTAGACGTCCTGGCGGGCGGCCAGGTCACGACTGTGGGAGAGCGCGAGGTCGGACAGCTTGCCGTCCCAGGCGACCGGCGCCACCGCGGGCATCCTGGTGGGAGTGCCGTGCTCGTCGCAGGTCTGCGGCTGGGCGCGCCGCGCGTTGATCTCGTCCAGTACCTGCTGTTCGAACGTGCTCAGCCCGCGATCCGTCGTCTCGAAGGTGTACGTCGAGAGCAGCGTGCCCGAGGGCGTGTAGACCTTCACCAGGCTCGTTCCGCCGAGCGACGCCGGGGTCCGCACCGTCAGGGTGCCGTCATCGACGACCGTGACGTTGCCGGGAAGCTCGGGCAGGATGCCGGAGCCGTCGCTGGTGTCGGCGCGAGCGACCTGCGGGGTGAAGGTGACCGTGTCCGTGCCACCCAGCCCGCTGCCGGTGATGGTGAGAGTCGTGCCTCCGGCCAGCGGGCCGCTGACCGGGGTGATGCTGTCCAGGCTCGCGGGCGTGGTCACCACGGGATCGACGACCACCTGTACCGCGGCGGAGCGTCCCGCCTTTCGCGAACCCTGTTTCGGCTTGTAGATGCGGTAGTACCGGTCCTCATCGGTGCCCGGACGGACCGTCACCCGGTAAGACCCGGCCCTGGTCGTGCGCACCTGCTTGATCGTGTGCCAGGTGGTCGAACCCACGAGGCGCTGCTGCACCTTGACGTAGCGGCGGCCCGGACGCGGCGAGACCGTGCCGGAGAGGGTGACTCTCTGGCCGAGCGTCACCGGGGTGGCGGATGCAGCGATGCGCACGCGGAAGCCCGCCGCCTGAGCCGGGGCGGCGGCGACGCCGAGCGACCCCACGACCAGACCCAGGCCGGTCAGCAGGGTTGCGGCATGGCGCAGCAACGACGAGCGCATTGTGTAGGACCCCTCCCGATAATGCACTCCCAGCTTGTCACGGCTCCTTTCCCCTAGTAAGGCCCCGAATGGGTGACTCGTCGTGTCACCCGTTCGGGGGATAGGCGTTCAGGGGCGGGCCAGCGCTGCCCGGAGCAGTTCGCCGTACTCGGCCTCCTCGCCGGCGGCGTAGTGCGTCCGCGGCCAGAAGAAGCCGCGCAGCCCGTCACCCCTCGAGCGGGGCACGACGTGGACGTGCAGGTGCGGCACCGACTGGCTCACCACGTTGTTCATGGCCACGAAGGTGCCCTGCGCGCCGAGGGCGGGGCCCATCGCGGACGCGACCCGTTGCGCGGTGGACAGCAGCGGCTGCATCAGCTCGACGGGCAGTTCGAGCAGGGTCTCCACGTGCCGGGTCGGGCAGACCAGGACGTGTCCCCTGAACACCGGCCGGTGGTCGAGGAACGCGACCGTGTCGTCGTCGCGCCAGACCTCCTCGGCGTCCAGTTCGCCGGCGATGATCTGGCAGAAGATGTCCGCGGCCATGCTGTGATTCTCGCATCGCCACGGCGGGACCAGACGGGAGCGTCCGGCGGAGGGGGCAGACTGGGAGCCGCATGCCGAGGTCGTGGTCGGGAGGTTGCGTGGGTAGCTGGGTCCGCAGGGGGCTGCTCGGTGGCGCCGTCCTCGTCGCCCTGGTCGTGGTCGTCGCGATCGCGGTCGAGGGGCCCGGCCACGGCGCGTCCCCGCAGGCGGACGGTTCGCCGTCGGCCTCCGCCGTCGCGTCGCCGACCGCGGGGGACGGCGCGACCGGGACGGATGAGTCGCCCACCACGAAGGTGTACTTCAACAATCCGTGGAGTTCCCGCGACCAGGACCAGTACCGGTTGCAGGACGTCGAGGTGCAGGCGATCCAGGACGCACCCCGGGGCGCCACGATCTACGCCGCCACGTACAGCATCGGTTCCCGGCGGGTCGGGGACGCGCTGGTGGCCGCGTATCGCAGGGGCGTCCGGGTGCGGCTCAACGTCGATTCGCACGCCACCTACACCCAGACCGCGCGCCTGCAGAAGCTGCTGGGCACGGACCAGGGCAAGGACAGCTACATGGTTCGCTGCTACCTCGCGTGCGCCTCGGACGTGACCTACCCGACCAGGGACGGGAAGGGGATCACCAAGCCCTACCAGCACGCCAAGTTCATGGCGATCTCGCAGACGGGGTCGCAGCAGTACGTGGTGATGGTGACCAGCGAGAACCTGTCCTCGGCGGTCGTCGAGCAGTCGAACGACCTGATCGTGCTGAGCGGCTCGAAGATCGCCTACGACTTCGTCGAGAGCCGGTTCCTGATCATGCAGCGGGATTCCGGTGGCGCCTACGGACAGGTGTCGACGGGGGACGCGACCCTGACCATGTACCCGGTGGTGCTCGCGAGCGGGCAGGAACCGGCTCCCGACCTCGACCCCTACTGGCACTTCTTCAACAACATCACCTGCCAGCACGAGGGCAGGGCCACCGAGCTGCGGATCGCCATGTCGATGTTCAGCCTGCCGAGGCTGTACCTGGCCGAACAGTTGGCGCAGCTGGGCCGCGAGGGCTGCCGGATCACGATCATCGGCCAGCCCAACGTCCCCGACGGGGGCTGGGACCCCGAGGTGAAGGCCGCCCTGCTGGTGGCGGGATCGGGGATCGAGCTGCGCCAGACGACCGGCGGCAAGTGGGTTCATTCCAAGGTCGTCACCGTCGACGGCTGGGACGGCGACGGCAACCCGCTGCGGCTCGCCTGGACGAACAACGCGAACTGGCTGCTGCAGGGCCTGTACTACAACGACGAGATCGGCGTGGTCACCACCGACCAGGCGATCGTTGACGCCTACGACAGCCACCTCGACGGCCTGCTCACCCGGCACTCGAAGCGCGTGACGCGCTGATGCCGCGACCGGAGCGCAGGACGGCCCCCCCGCCGCAGCGAGGGGGGCGTCCGTTCAGGCTGATCAGATCGGGCTGATGTTCGAGGCCTGGGGACCCTTCGGACCCTGGGTGATCTCGAACTCGACCTTCTGGTTCTCGTCCAGCGTGCGGAACCCCGAGGTCGAGATCGCGCTGTAATGGGCGAAAACGTCAGGGCCTCCGCCGTCGGGGGCGATGAAGCCGTAACCCTTCTCCGCGTTGAACCACTTCACAGTGCCAGTGGCCATCCACTAACTCCTTCTCGTGCGTGCGGCGCCGACTTCCGGTACCGCTTTGTCGTCCCCGCACCCCCGAAGGAGCTCTTCCCCCGCTCTCCCGGCTGGGAAAGCGAGCCGGTACAGCGACTACGCGGAGAACGATAGCGGTTGTCACCCGGATGGGGAACAGTGCGCCCGGCGTGGCTTGGATGCCGGTCGGCCCGGATTTCGTTCAGGCGGCGCGGATACGGGCGCGGACGGTCAGTGCTCCGGGCCGCACCCGGGCCCTCATCCGGGTGCGTCGGCCCACGGCGTCGCCGTCCAGCTGGGCCTCGACCGGCTCCTTCGTGGCCACCTCGACCCGGCCCGAGACGAGGTGCACGAACGCGGGATGCCCGCGGCGGTGCCGGGACATGATGTCCACGCCGATCGCGATCCAGCCGAACAGCGAGCGTGGGGACGCCAGGACGGTGTCCAGGCTGCCGTCGTCCAGCTCGGCCTCGGGGATCAGGCGCAGCCCACCGGTGAGCTCCCCGCAGTTCGCCACGAGGACGGTCCGTGCGTGCTGGCTGACCGCTCGCTGCCGGTCCGCGGTGACGCGCACGCTGAAGCCGAGCCGGAACGCCGCGCCGATCCCGGAAAGTGCGTAGGCCGGCCAGCCCACCCGGCGCTTCAGGACCGGGTCGACGCCCGCCATCATCTCGGCGTCCAGGCCCATGCCTGCGGCGACGAGGAAGATCGCGGGCCCTGCCCCGTCCCAGCTCACCTCGCCGACGTCGATGGCGAGGTCGGTTCCGGTGAGCGCGACGGTGAGTGCGGCGTCGAGGTCGTCGATCGGGAGCTTGAGGTTGCGGGCGAGCAGGTTGCCGGTGCCGCCGGGAAGCAGGCCCAGCGGGCGTCCGGAGCCGAGCAGTCCGCTGGCGACGGCCCGGACCGTCCCGTCACCGCCCAGGGAGCAGACCAGCGTCGCACCGTCCGCCAGCGCAGCGCGTGCCTGGCCCTCACCGGGGTCGTCCGCAGTGGTCTCGTACCAGGCGGGTTCCGGCCAGCCGTGGTCCGCGCAGAAGCCGGCCACCCGCGTCCGGACACCGGCCAGACCGTCGAACTTGGTGGGGTTCACCACCACGGCCCACGGCCCCGGTCGATCCGGCATGGGCGCACTCTACTTCGGGCCCGGCACCCCGGCGCGAGCCGGAGCACGTCCCTCGGGTCTGTTCGAAGTGCCGTCCGGGTCGTCCCCGTCACCCGGTGAACCGGAATGGGGACGGACCCGGTGAACCGGAATGGGGACGGTTCTTTTCCGGTTCATTCAACCAACCGCGGGTCGAATGAACCGGAATGGGGACGGTTCCGAAATTCGTAGCCGTTCGACGACTTTCCTTGTCAGGGCCTGAACCGAAATGGAACCGTCCCCGTGAACCGGAATGGGGACGGATCAGGTGAACCGGAAGGGAACCGTCCCCGCGAACCGGAAAGGAACCGTCCCCGTGAACCGGGTGGCCGCGTGATGGGGACGGTTCCGTTCCGGTTCAGGTGATGGACGCGGCGTAGATCGAGCCGATCGAGGCGGCGAGGGCCGCGTCGAAGCCGGCGTCCGACATGTCGACCTTCAGTCCTTCGGTGAGGGCGCGGCTGAAGCTGGCGATCAGGCCGTGGTTCGCGGCGAGCATGCGGTTGGCGTCCTCGCGGGAGTAGCCGCCGGACAGCGCCACCACGCGCAGTACCGCGGGGTGCGAGACGAGGTCGGCGTACAGGTTCGGTTCGGACGGAATGGTCAGCTTCAGCATCACCCGGGTGCCCTCGGGCAGCGCGGCCAGGCGGTCGAGGATGCCGGCGGTCACCATGGCCTCGGCGACCGGCTTGTCGGGCGCGGTGATGTCCACCTCGGGCTCGAGGATCGGCATCAGCCCGGCCTCGAGGATCCGCGTCCCCACCTCGAACTGCTGGTCGAGCACCGCGTCGATGCCGGCCTGGTTGCCGGCCTGCACGAGCGAGCGCATCTTCGTGCCGAACACGCGTCGGGCCACCGCGCGCTCCAGCAGCGCGTCGAGGCCGGGCATCGGCTTCATCACCCGGGCGCCGTTCACCCGGTCGGCGAGCCCCTTGTCCACCTTCAGGAACGGGACGACCTCCTTGACGTCCCACAGGTAGTCGGGGACCGGCACGTCGTCGATGTCGCGGTTCATGGTCTGCTCGAACAGGATCGCGGCGAGGATCTTCTCACCGGTGAACACCGAACTGGTCATGATCCGGGTGCGGAAGGCGTGGATCAGGTCGAACATCTCGGCGTCGCTGGAGTAGCTCTCCGGGGGGATGCCGTACCGGGTCAGTGCACCCGGAGTGCTCCCTCCGGACTGGTCGAGGGCTGCGACGAACCCCCTCGCGGTCTCGATGCGGGTGAGTTGGGCGGTGTCCATGGCTCCTCCTGGCAGCTACCGCCGGAGGTCGCCGTTGGCCGCCGGCGGGGTTCCGTGACCCGATTCCAGCCTATGTCCGTCACGCCCCGCGCGCCGCGGAACCGGGGGGACTCGTCGCGATTCCATTCCTGTCCCGACCCTGGCGTCGTAGCGTTAGGGGTATGAGGACCAACACTGCCCTCCAGGTGATCTTCGCCTTCTTCCTCGGCCTGGTGGTGGTCGCGTTCGTCGGCATCGGGGTGAACACCTTCTTCCCCGAGCCCGACTGGTCGGAGGGGACCCAGACCGGCTACGCGAACTGGCAACTGATCACCGGAGTGATCCTGCTGGTGTGCGCCACCATCCTGCTGGCGGTCTCGCTGCTCCTGCCCGAGACGCAGGGGGTGCTGTCGAACGGCGTCCTGCTCGGCGGGGTGTTCACCATGGTGTACGCCGTCGGCATGACGGTGACCTCCGACCGCAGCGTGCTGCGGTTCGTCGTGGTCGCCGCGGCCCTGGCCGTGACCATCGGCATCGGCTACCTGAAGTTCGTCCGGCGGCGCGCGGCGGTGGCCGCAGCAGCAGCGAGCGCCCCGGCGGACGCTGCCCAGGGCGGCGAACTCGCGGCACGGCTCGCCGCGGTCGAGCAGAAGCTGGACGGGATCGCCCGGGCCCTGCACGGCTGAGTCAGGCCAGGCCCGGCTCCATCTCGCCGGAGCCCAGTTCGGGCGCGCCGCGCCGCTCGGTGAGCGCCAGCGCACGCTGCAGCCGCGGACGGTTGTAGCGCTGCACGATGATGAACGGCAGGTTCCCGACCAGTGCGATCACCAGGATGAACAACCACAGGTCGAACGGCGTCCACAGCTTCATGACCACGACCGACCCGACCGCGCGGACGTGGTTCGACTCCCCGCGGCAGGTCTCGCGGATGAACCGGGCCAGGTAGTCGGCGTCGGCGGCGGCGAGGTGCTTCTTCGAGAACCCGTGGGGTCCGGCGAACGTCGGCAGGTAGTCCTTCCACCGGTCCACCCGCAGGTGCTGGCGGTAGAACTCACCGTCCGCCTCCCAGCGATGCGTGCGGTAGGCGGGACGGGACGGGTCGAAGAGCCGGGCCGGAAGGTGTGGGTCGAGGAGGATCCGGCCCAGGGTGAGCACCCAGTAGATCGTGAAGTCCAGCCAGAACAGGTTCATGGTCGCGTCAGTCACTGATTAACTCCTCACTCCCATCCTACGAGTCGGGAATTCACTGGTCGGGGAGCACAATGGAAGGTGGACAACGTGCAGGGAACGGGGGACCAGTGGTTTCAGTGCTGCTGTGGGTGTGCACGCTCGGGCTGGCACTGACCGGTCTCTACGGCGCCTACCAGGTCGTGGTGAGCTCACGCTTCACCGGTGACCTCCCGTCGTTGCCGGACACGAGGGTGCACCACCGGTTCGCCGTGCTGGTGTTCGCCCGCAACGAGGAGCGGGTGCTCGGCCAGCTGCTGGCGAGCCTGCGTGCGCAGGACTACCCGTCCGGCTCCTTCGACGTCTTCGTCACCGCCGACAACTGCACGGATGCCACCGCGGACGTGGCCCGCAGGGGCGGTGCGATCACGTTCGAGCGCTCCGCTCCGGGCGCGCGCGGCAAGGGCGCGGCCCTGAACTGGTTCTTCGCCGAACACTTCCCGAACGGCTACGACGCCTGCGTCGTCTTCGATGCCGACAACGTGGTCGACCCGCGGTTCCTCTCCGTGATGAACCGGCAGCTGGCGGCCGGCCACCAGATCGCGGCGGGGTACCGGATGGGCAAGAACCCGTCCAGCTCGTGGGTCGCCGGGGCCAGCACGCTGTTCTGGCTGTTGCAGACCCGGTTCTTCCACATGCCCCGCGCCCTGCGGAACCTGCCCTGCACGTCCGTGGGCGGCACCGGGTTCATGTTCGCGCTGCGGGTGCTCGGGTCGGACGGGTGGCGCACGAGCAGCGCGTGCGAGGACATCGAGTTCACCCTGCAGGCGATCGCCGCCGGGCACTTCGTGGCGCTCGCCCCCGACGCGGTGTTCTACGACGAGCAGCCGCTCACCCTCGGCCAGTCGCTGAAGCAGCGCTACCGCTGGTCGGTCGGCTCCGTCCAGCTGATCCGCACGTCGGTGCCGAAGCTGCTGGCGAGCGTGCGGCACGGCCAGTTGGGTGCGCTCGACGCGGCCCTCTACATCATCGGCGTCGTCGTCGGCGGGTTGTCCGGGCTGCTCTGGGTGCTCAGCCTCGTGCTGGGCTGGCTCTCCGGGATCGGGCTGGCGCGGACGCTGCTCGGCGTGCTCGCGTCCTCGGTCGTCGGCTACGTGCTGCTCGCCGCGTTCGGCGTGCTGGTCGCCCGGCTCGAGCACGTCCGCTGGCCCGGCATGGCGAAGGCGCTGCTCGGCTTCCCGATCTGGCTGTTCAGCTGGTCGGTGATCAACGTCGTCGTGCTGTTCTACCGCGACCCGACCTGGTACACGGTGCCGCACAGCGAGTCGCTGTCACTGGCCGAGTCCGTCGCCCTGAGCGGTCCGCAGCCGAACGACCGCTGAGCCTCACCGGCGTTCCCCCACACCCGCTCGTGCCGGGCTCCGGAACGTGAGCCGATTCGCGTGCTCGATGGTGTCCGGGGAAGTCGGTTGACGCCTAGTCGGGCACGTCGGGCGCGCCGGTCCGCCCGTTCGCCACTCAGCCTCCGACCGGGGGCGGTTCGGTTCAGGCCGGATCCACCCGCGCGGTCAGGTACGGCCGGGCGCCGTCCGGCGTGGTCACCGCGGCGCGCCAGCCGTCCGCCTCCGGACGCCACCAGGCGCCCACGGTCGCGGGCAGCAGGACCGGCCGCGCGAACCCGACCTCCACCGCGTACGCGTCCGGCAGCCGCGGGTCGAGCGCGGCCAGCAGCCGGGCGTGCGTCCACATGCCGTGGGCGATCGGACGTGCGAAGCCGAACGCCCGCGCCGCGACCCGGCTCGTGTGGATCGGGTTGGGGTCGAGCGAGACGCGCCGGTAGTCCCGGCCGAGGTCGCCGGGCAGCCGCCACGTCGCGATCGGCGGGGTGGGCACGAACTCCTCGCGCGAGACCACCTCCGGCGTGCCGGGGACCTTCGCGCCGGACGCGAGGTAGGTGCTCACCCCGTCCCAGACCAGTTCGCCGGCCACCCGCACCTCGCCGACCATGTCGAGCAGGGCCCCCCGCTTGTGCGGACGCAGGTTTGCCACGCGCACCGAGACGTCGAGCACCTCGCCGGCGTCGACCGGGCGGTGCAGCCGCATCCGGTTCGAGACGTGCACCGCCCCGGCCAGCCGGATCGTGGAGTCGGCTCCGGAGAGCAGGTGCACGTGCAGGCCGAACGTGAGCACGTGCAGCCAGGTCGGCGGAACCCGGTCGCGCAGCGCGAACCCGCAGACCCGGTCGTAGTCGGCCAGCCGGGCCCGGTCCTGGCGGACGCCGGTGACCAGCGTGGTGCGCGTCGGCACCCGCGCCGGTCCCCGGTCAGGGTTCGGCACGAGCGCCTTCGCGACCAGTGGGCCCAGCCGGGGGAGAGCGGGCAGCAGTTCGACGTCGGCGTCCATCACTGGCCGACCAGGTTCTGGCCGCAGACGCGCACGACCTGACCGGTCACGCCGGCGCTGCCCGGGTCGAGGAAGTAGCCGATGGTCTCGGCCACGTCGACGGGCTGCCCGCCCTGCCCGAGGCTGTTCGTGCGCCGGAACACCTCCCGCTGCACGAACGGGATCTTCGCGGTCATGTCGGTCTCGATGAAGCCGGGCGCGACCGCGTTCACGGTGATGCCGCGTCCGGAGAGCTCGGGGGCCTCCGCCCGGACCAGCCCCACCACGCCCGCCTTGGACGCCGCATAGTTCGCCTGGCCGCGGTTGCCGGCGATGCCCGAGGTGGACGCGATCCCGACGATCCGGCCGCCGTCGGCGAGGCCGCCGGGACGTCCGTCCAGCAGGACGGGATTGATCCGCAGCTCCGCCGCGAGGTTCACGGCGAGCACCTGCGCCCAGCGCTGCGCGTCGGTGTTGGCGAGCAGCTTGTCGCGGGTGATGCCCGCGTTGTGCACGATGCCGTGGATGCGCGCGTCCGCCCCGTAGCGGGACGCCACGTGCGCGGCGATCCGCTCGCCCGCGTCGGGGGCGGTGATGTCCAGCTGCAGCGACGTGCCGTGCAGCCGGTTGGCCAGCGCGGCCAGCGACTCGCCCGCGGCCGGCATGTCCACGCACACCACCGTGGCGCCGTCGCGCGCGGCGACGGTCGCGATCTGCGCGCCGATGCCGCGAGCGGCCCCGGTGACCACGACGATGCGGTTCTCCAGGGGTGTCGGTGGCCCTTCGTGACGGATCGCTCGTTCCTCGTGATCCTCCTCAGGGATCGGTTGGGGGTGCGCGGCTCCCGAGGTGTCGGCGAGGGGTTGGGGGGCGTTCCGCTCACCGGGCCCTGAGGAACCGGCGAGGTATGAGCCGGCGTCACGAAGGGCCGGACCCTGCGCGGGGCCCACCGTCCACGACTGGCCGTCGACGAAGGCGGAGCGGCCCTCCAGCAGGAACGAGAACGTCGACGCCAGGTCGGCGGACGCCGTCCCGGGCGCCACGTAGACGAGGTTCGCGGTGGCGCCGCGGCGCAGTTCCTTGCCGACCGTCCGGTTCACGCCGTCGAGAGCCTGCCGGACGGCGTTCGCCTCGACGCCGTCCACCTCGGCATCGGCGAGCAGCACCACTCGCCCGGACGCCTCGAGCGCCCGTACCGCCGGACGCAGCACAGCCCGCAACCCCTCCAGCTGGGCGATCCCGCGCAGCCCGCAGGCGTCCACGACCACCGCACCGATCCGTTGGGGATAGGTGGGGAGCTCGGCGCCGTCGTCGAGGAGGGGGGACGTCACGACGACGCCGAGCAGTCCGAGGGTGTCCGCGGCGAGGGTCGAGCCGGCCAGCGCGGCCAGCACGACCGGCTCGCCCGGCAGCACGCGTCCGCGCCGCAGCACCGGGGGTTCGGGCAGGCCGAGCTTCCCGGCCACGGCCTGCCCGCCGCGGGAGTAGAAGGCGCGTTCGAGGAGGCCGGCCATCACACCGCCTCCAGGATCGCGACGACGCCCTGGCCGCCGGCGGCGCACACCGACACGAGGCCACGGGCGCCCCCGCCCCGCTCGTGCAGCAGCTTGGCCGCCGTGGCCACGATCCGGGCGCCGGTCGCCGCGAACGGGTGCCCGGTGGCCAGCGAGGAACCGGTGATGTTCAGCCGGTCGGTGTCGATCGGCCCCAGCGGCGCGGTCAGGCCGAGCCGGTCGGAGCAGAACTCCCGGGACTCCCACGCCTTCAGCGTCGCCAGCACCGTGGACGCGAACGCCTCGTGCAGCTCGTAGAGCTCGAAGTCCTCCAGCGCCATGCCCTGCCGGGCCAGCAGCCGGGCCACCGCGTGGGCGGGGGCGAGCAGCAGGTCGTCGCCGCCGGGGTGGTCGACCGCCGCGACCTGGGCGTCCACCACCCGGGCCAGGGCGGGCAGGCCGTTCGCCTCGGCCCACCCCTGCTCGGCCAGCAGGACGGTCGCGGCCCCGTCGGTGAGCGCGGTGGAGTTGCCGGCCGTCATCGTGTCGCCGAAGACGGGCTTGAGCGCGGCCAGCTTCTCGATCGAGGTGTCCGGACGCAGGACCGTGTCCCGCGTCACGCCCAGGTAAGGGGTGACCAGGTCGTCGAAGAAGCCGCTGTCCCACGCCGCGGCCAGGTTGTGGTGCGATGCCGCCGCGAGCTCGTCCTGCGCCTCGCGCGAGATGCCCCACACCGCCGTCGTGCGGGCCTGGTGCTGGCCCATCGACAGGCCCGTCCGTGGCTCCACGACCTGCGGCGTGCTCGGTGCCAGGTCGCCCGGCCGGATCGCGGCGAGCGCCTGCAGCCGCTGCGGCAGCGTCTTCGCCCGGTGGGCGGCCAGCAGCGCCCGCCGCAGTCCCTCGCTCACCGCGATCGGGGTGTCGGAGGCCGAGTCGACGCCACCACCGATGCCGACCTCGGCCTGACCGAGCGCGATCTTGTTGGCGAGGTAGACCACCGCCTCGAGGCCGGTGCCGCAGGCCTGCTGCAGGTCGACCGCCGGCGTGGTGGGGGCGAGCGCGGAGGAGAGCACCGCCTCGCGGGTGAGGTTGAAGTCCCTGGTGTGCTTGAGCACCGCCCCGGCGGCGACCTCGTCCAGCTCGCGTCCGGCCAGCCCGAACCGGGCGACCAGCCCGTCGAGGGCCGCGGTGAGCAGGTCGAGGTTGCTGGCCGCGGCGTACGCGCCACCGGCCCTGGCGAACGGCGTCCGGTTGCCGCCGACGACCACAGCGTTGCGCGGAAGCTGCATCGCTCCTCCTTCAGATTTACTCGGTACCGACGGTAGCAGATACGGAAAGTACCGGGTAGTCTGGGTGCCGTGACCACCGATGGACGCGACACCCGCTGGAACGAGCACCGCCAGGCGCGGCGCCGGGAACTGGTCGAGGACACGCTTCGCGCCATCCGCAAGCACGGGGCAGGCGTCGGCATGGACGAGATCGCGGCGCAGGCCGGGACGTCCAAGACCGTGATCTACCGGCACTTCGGCGACCGCAACGGCCTGTACGCGGCGGTCGTGGCGAACGTTCACGCGTTCATCCACGCCGACCTGCGGGCCGCGCTGGAGCTGACGGACGCGAGCGAGCTCCCTGCGCTCGCACACGATCTCGCCGACGCCTACCTCGCCCTCGTCGAGCACGACCCGGAGATCTACCGGTTCGTGCTCAGCCCGCCCACGCCGAACTCCGGGGTCGACCCCTACGGTGGCCTGCCGGAGCGGATCGGCGAGCACGTCGCCGCGTCGATCGCCGAGCACCTCACCCGGGAGGGCCAGGACCCGTCCTGCGCGCGCACCTGGGGGTACGGGCTGGTCGGGTTCATCCGGGCCGCGGCGGACGACTGGATGGCCACCGAGCCCCGGGCGCCCCGCAGCGAGGTGCTCGCCCACCTGGACGCCTTCTTCACACCGGCGCTGGCCACGGGGCTGGCCGCCGTCCCCCAACGACAGGAGCAACGATGACCGTGGCGATGGACCGCGAACACCTCACCGGCACCGCGCTGGGCGCGGCGCTGGGCCGGACGCTGGACGGGGAGTTCGCCGACCGGCGGGCGGCCGCCAGGGCGACCTTCCCCGCCGAGCGCCTGCACCGCGACCCGGAGCAGACCATCGAGGCGGCCAGGGACTGGGTGCTGGACCGGCTCACCGAACTGTCGGACGCCGGGTTCGGCGCCGCCGGCATCCAGACCGGGGCCGACGACGACTCCGACCCGGCCGCCGCGGTGATCGCCTTCGAGATGCTGGCCCACGGCGACCTGTCCACGCTGATCAAGTCGGGGGTGCAGTTCGGACTGTTCGGCGGTGCCGTGACCAACCTCGGCACGAGCTGGCACCACGACACGTTCCTGCCGGACATCACCAGCATGAAGCTGCTCGGCTGCTTCGCGATGACCGAGCTCGGCCACGGCTCGGACGTGGCCGGGCTGGAGACCACCATCACGTACATGGCGGAGGACGACGAGTACGTCGTGCACTCCGAGACGCCCGGCGCGACCAAGGCCTACATCGGCAACGCCGCCCGCGACGGCCGGATGGCGGTCGTGTTCGGCCAACTGCTGGTGCGCGGCAGGAACCACGGCGTGCACGCGGTGCTGGTGCCGATCCGTGACGAGGACGGGGCCGACCTGCCCGGCGTGACCACGTCCGACCACGGCGGCAAGGGCGGCCTGCTCGGCGTCGACAACGGCATGCTGCGCTTCGACCGCGTCCGGGTGCCCCGGCGGATGCTGCTCGACCGCTACGGCGGCGTGAACGAGTCCGGGCACTACGCGTCCCCGATCGAGAACCCCAACCGCCGCTTCTTCACGATGCTCGGAACGCTCGTCCGGGGCCGGGTCTGCATCGCCGCCGGCGGTGGCATCGCCGCCCGGCGCGGGCTGTCGATCGCCACCCGCTACGCGCTGGAGCGTCGCCAGTTCGAGGCCCCCGGGCACCCGGACGGCGTCGTGCTGCTCGACTACCTGACCCACCAGCGGCGCCTGCTGCCGGCGATCGCCCGCGCCTACGCGCTCGGCTTCGCCCAGAACGAGCTGACCGCCGCGCTGGTGCACATCCAGGGCGGCGGGGAACACACCGAGCGGGACCAGCGCCGGCTGGAGACGCGCGCCGCCGGGCTGAAGGCGCTGACCACCCGGTTCGCCAACGACACCCTCCAGGAGTGCCGCGAGGCCTGCGGCGGGGCCGGCTACATGACCGAGAACAGGCTCGTCGGGCTACGGGCGGACGCGGACATCTTCGCCACCTTCGAGGGCGACAACACCGTGCTGCTGCAGCTGGTCACCAAGGCCCTGCTCACCGACTACAAGCAGGTCTGGGGCGACCTCGACCGGGTCGGCATGGTGCAGGCCACCGCCCGGATGGTCGGCGGGACGGTGCTCGAACGCACCGCCGCGAACCTCGTCGTCGACCGCCTGGTTGCGACCGCGCGCCGGCGTCCCGAGGAGCTCACCCTGGTCGACCGCGGCTGGCACGCCTACCTGTTCGAGGAGCGCGAGCAGCACGCGCTGGAGTCGCTGGCGCGACGGATGCGCCGCGCGTCCGGCCGTGACTTCGAGTCGGTGAACCGGCTGGGCGACCACATGCTGTTCGTGGCCAGGGCGCACCTGGAGCGGGTGGCGCTGGAGGCCTTCATCGCCGCGATCGAGACCTGCGACGACCCGGACGCGCGGGCCGTGCTCGAACGGCTGTGCACGCTGTACGCGCTGTCCAGCATCAACGACGACCGGGCCTGGTTCACCGAGAACACCCGGTTGTCCACCGGGCGGGCCAAGGCGATGGGGGCGATTATCAACGGGGGGGGCGCGGAGCGGCGCCCCGACGCCCTGGCCCTCGTGGACGGCTTCGGCGTGCCCGAGTCGTGGCTCGGCACCACCTTGCTCGACGACTGATCCGCCGGTTTCGCTTTTCAGGGGACGGACGGGCAGTATGGCGGCATGACAGGGAGGTTTGGCAGGTGGCTGCGGCTCGTGGTCGCCTCCGCGAGCCTCCTGCTGGGTCTGACCCTGGTGGCGGTGCTGGTCGTGAACTTCGCGCTGGCCCGGACCGTCGAGGACACCGTCGACGGTGACACGATCGTGGCCGCCCTGGCCGCCCTGGGCTGGGCGGTGCTCGTCCTCAGCGGCATCGTCGTGCTCGGACTGGCCGTCGGCGCCTGGCTGCACCGTCCGCTCTGGGCCCGCGGGGTTGCGCTCGTGATGGCCGGCATGGGGGTGTACCTCGGCTGGTGGTGGCTCGACCACCGGGTGGACCTGTTCGGCATGAGTACGCTCGCCCCGGACGACCCCGCCCTCTACGCGAGGGCCGAGGCCCGGCTGTGGACCACCCTCGGCATCGACGTGGTCGCGGTGCTGGCGCTGCTGGTCGGGGGCGTCCTGCTGCTGTTCCACCGCGAGGCGCCCGATGAGCCCACCGACGAGGCCGACGACCGCGAGGGGGCGGACGCGGGTTCCGGGTCGGGCCCCGCCTGACCACCCCCTCAGCCCCTCCGGGCAGCACGTCCTGCGGCACCGGTCAGGGCAGGCCCACTCGACGTCCGATCGCGGACGCGAGCGCGCCGACGATCACCACGACGATGTAGGGCGCCCTGAGCTTCAGCGCGACGGCGCCCGCGGCGAGCGCGAGCAGCCTCGAGTCGAGTGCGATGCCCTGGCCCTTGCCGACGGTGTTCATCACGGTGAGCGAGGCGAGCAGGCCCACCGTGAGCGCGCCCGCGAGTTCGCCGAACACGGGGCGGTCGAGCAGCGACTGCGGCAGCAGGTACCCCGCGAGCTTGATCGCGTACGCGGCCAGGCAGGCGCCCAGCACCCAGATCCACAGGGTCATTCGGCCACCGCCCCGGGCGCCCGACGGCGCCGCCACGCCCACCAGGCCGCGGTGACCGCAGCGGCGACCAGCACCGGGATGCCGGGCGGCACGAGCGGCAGGGTGATGATCGTGGCCACGGCCGCCACGACGGCCAGCGCGATCGGGTCCCTTCCGTGCAGCCGCGGCCAGAGCAGACCGAGGAAGGCGGCCGCGGCCGCTCCGTCCAGGCCCCACAGCGCCGGGTCGCCGAGCGCGTCCCCGGCCAGCGCTCCGATCAGGGTGAAGGTGTTCCACATCACGTAGACGCCGATCCCGGCCGTCCAGAACCCCCGGACGCGCTCGTCGTGGTCGTCCTGCGCGGTCGCGGTGGCGGTCGACTCGTCGATGGTCAGCTGGGCCATCAGCGGGATCAGCCTCGCGGGCGGACGGACCAGCGCCTTCAGCTGCATCCCGTACACGCCGTTGCGGACGCCGAGCAGGGTCGCCGCGGCCCAGGCCGCGGCCCCCGTCCCGCCGCCGCCGATCACGCCGATGAACGCGAACTGGGAGCCGCCGGTGAACATCAGGGCGCTCAGCGCGCAGGTCTGCCACAGCGTGAGGCCCGCCGTCACCGACAGCGCCCCGAACGAGATCCCGTACACGCCGACGGCGATCGCGATGGACGTCCCCATCCGCATCGCCGGGGTGAATCGGGAGAACACGACCGCCAACGTAGCGCTCCCGGCCCGGCCGACCCGCCGGAGTCTCAGCCGGCTGTAGCCTGACGGGAGCCTGGCAGCTCGGAGAGAGGGGACGGGGATGGGGCGACGGCTGGTGCCCACGCGGATGCCGGAGCAGGCGACGACGGACCGCGCCGTCCTGGATGCGCTGCTCGACGAGGTGCTCGTCGCGCACATCGGTCTGAGCCTGCCGGAGGGCCCGCTGGTGATTCCCACGGGGTTCGCCCGCGACGGCGACAGGTTGCTCTTCCACGGCTCGACCGGGTCGCGCTGGATGCGCGCGCTCGCCGACGGCGCGGACACCTGCGTCACGGTGACGGCCCTGGACGCGCTCACGGTGGCCCGCTCGGCCTTCGAGTCGGGGATGCGCTACCGCAGCGCCTGCCTGTTCGGACGCTGCGAGGTGCTCGCCGGGGACGAGGCCGTCCGCGCCCTGGACGCCTTCACCGACCGGGTGCTGCCCGGACGCAGCACCGAGGTGCGGCGCAGCACCCCGAAGGAACTGGCCGCCACGATGGTGCTCGCGCTGCCGATCGCCGAGTGGTCGCTGAAGACCGCGGACGGCTTCGCCGAGGACTCCGCCGAGGACCTGGCCGCGGACGCCTGGGCCGGGGCGGTGCCGCTGCGCACGTCCTGGGGCGAGCCCGAGCCGAACCCGGACCTGCGCCCCGGGATCGGCGTGCCGGCGTCCGTCCGCGCCCTGACGGCTCCCTGACCCTGCGGGGCTACCGGAGCGAGTCGGGCTCGTAGTCGGGGAAGGTCACCTCTTCGGCCTCGGCCACGTCGGTGCCGCGGGCGTGCGCGATCACCCGCATCAGGTGGTACAGCACCAGGGCGGTGACGGTGCCGACGGTGACGCCGCCGAAGGTCATGTCGCCGAGGGTGAAGGTGAAGTCCGCGATGCCCATGATCAGGCCGATCGCGGCGGGGATCAGGTTCACCGGGTTGGTGAAGGCCACCTTGTTGTCGATCCAGATCCGGGCGCCGAGCAGGCCGATCATGCCGTAGAGCACCGTGCCCGCCGCGCCGATCACGCCGGCCGGAATGGTGGCGATCGCCTCGCCGAATTTCGGGATGAAGGCCAGCACGATCGCGATGCCGCCGGCGATCCAGTACAGCGCGGTGGAGTAGACCTTGGTGGCCGCCATCACGCCGATGTTCTCCGCGTAGGTGGTGGTGCCGGAGCCGCCGCCGAAGCCGGCGAGGGTGGTGGCCACGCCGTCGGCGAGCAGGGCGCGTCCCATGGTCTTGTCGTAGTTCTTGCCGGTCATCAGCGAGACCGACTTCACGTGGCCGACGTTCTCCGCGATCAGCACCAGGACGACCGGGAGGAAGAGTGCCGCGACGTTGAAGTCGACGGTGGGCAGCTGGAAGTGCGGCAGGCCGACCCAGCCCGCCGCGCCGACGGCCTCGAAGTTCACCTGGCCCTGGAAGAGGGCGGCGACGTAGCCGACCAGGACGCCGAGCAGGATCGAGAGGCGTCCGATCAGCCCCTTGAACAGGACGGTGATCAGCACGATCGCGAACAGGGTGATCCAGCCGGTCACCGGAGCGGCCCAGAAGCCCGAGTTGTTCACCTCGCCCCAGGCGGCGCTGGCGAGGTTGAAGCCGATCAGCATCACGATGGTGCCGGTCATCACCGGCGGCATCAGGACGTCGATCCAGTGCGACCCGGCCAGGTGCACCACGGCGCCGACGATCGCCAGCAGGATGCCGGTGAGCATGATGCCGAACAGGGCCTTGCCGATGTCCTTGCTGCCGTCGGTGCCGACGATGGTCGAGGCGAGCACCGGGGAGATGAAGGCGAAGGACGAGCCCAGGTAGCTCGGCAGCCGGTTGCCGGTGATCAGCAGGAACAGCAGCGTGCCGACGCCGCTGAAGAACAGGGTGGCCGGGATCGGGAAGCCGGTGATCAGCGGTACCAGGAACGTGGCGCCGAACATGGCCACCACGTGCTGGGCGCCCAGCCCGAACATCTTGCCCCAGCCGAGGCGCTCGTCGGGGGTGACCACGGCCCCCGGTTGGATCGTTCCGTTGCCGTGCAGCTTCCAGACAGCCATCGCTGAGTTCCCCTTCGTCGAGCAGCCGACCGAACTCTATTGGGGGCACCGACGTCGCTGCGCCGGATCCGGAATCTGGTGAGATGGCCCCCGCCGGAGCCGGGGGACCGGTAACAATTCAGGGGTCTTTTCCCTGCCGCGGAGTGCTCTGCGACGATCGGGCGGGAGGCGCCACGGGTGCGTCGGCGGCCCGGAGGCACGGCCTCAGATCCAGGAACGCAGCCACATCCGGGAGAGCCAGTCCTGGTACAGCATGAGCTGGTCGGTCAGCACCGGGTAGATGTAGGCGAAGTCGAGCACGACGAGTGCGACTGCGACGCCCACGATGATCGCGCCGCGTCTTCGTTTCGGGCCGTCGGCGGGGCCGAGGATCAGCCCGAACGCCATCGCCAGGATCGTCACCGTGAACGGGATGATGCAGATCGCGTAGAAGAAGAACACCGGGCGGTCGGAATTCGGGAACCAGGGCAGGTAGGTGGACATCGCCGCGATGATCGGGACGCCGAAGCGCCAGTCCCGTCCGGCGATCCACCAGATCAGGCCGGCGAACAGGGCGATGAACGCCATCCACCACAGCACCGGCGTGCCCATGCCGGAGATGACCCGGATGCAGGTGTCGTCGCCGGTGGCCCAGCAGCCGTCCACTCCCGGCTTGATGTCGTTGACGGCGTCGATGCCGATCGGGCGCGCCATCACCAGCCAGCCGATCGGGTTCGCGTTGTAGGGATGGGTCTGCGAGCGGATGTAGTCGCCGGTGTGGAAGTTGTAGATGTCCTGGTGGTACTTCAGGAAGGACGCCCACATCGTGCCCAGGTGGATCGTCCACGGGCTGTCCGGGTTGTTCGCCCCCCAGTCGCGGTCGTAGCCGCCGCTGGTGAGCAGCCAGCCGGACCAGGACGCGACGTAGACGATCGCGGAGACGACGACGAGCTTGATGAACGCGGGGATGCCGTCGATCAGCAGGGCCTGCCAGGCCTGCCAGTCGGCCCCGGCGAGCCGGCGTGCGCCCACGTCCCAGACGACGCTGAGCACGCCCATCGTGGCGAGCACGAACACCGAGTTCCACTTCGTGCCGATGGCCAGCCCGAACAGCAGACCGGCCGCGACGCGCCAGGGCCGCCACCAGATGATCGGGCCGAACCGGCCGCCGAGGTCGAACTCGCCGAGCTTCTCGAGGTGGTCGGCCAGTCTCGCCCGGAACCAGTCCCGGTCGGCGACCACACAGGCGACCGCCGCGACCAGGAAGAACGCCTGGAAGATGTCGAGCAGCGCGATCCGCGACATCACGAACGCGAGGCCGTCGAAGGTGAGCAGGACGCCGGCGATCGCCCCGACCAGGGTCGAGCGGGACAGCCGGCGCGCGAACCGGATCGTGATGAAGACCAGCAGCGTGCCGAACACCAGCGAGGAGAACCGCCACCCGAACGAGTTCATCCCGAACAACTGCTCGCCGACCCCGATCAGCCACTTGCCCACGGGCGGGTGCACGACGAACTCGGCGGTGGTCTGGTAGATGTCCACGTTGCCGGCGGCGATCTGCGTGTCCGCGTCCTTCGGCCAGTTGGTCTCGTAGCCGAACTTCCACAGGGTCCAGGCGTCCTTGGGGTAGTACGTCTCGTCGAAGACCAGCTTGTCCGGGTAGGCGATGTTCACGATCCGGATCGCGAACGCGATCGCCGTGATCGTCAGGGTGGCCACCCAGCCGGCCAGCCGGTCGCGCAGGGCGGCCTGGCCGTCCCGCAACCGCTCGATCGTGCTCAGCTCGTCGCGGTAGACCGCGCGCCGCAGCCTCGGCCAGGCCCGCTGCGGTGCCACCGGCGCACCCGAGGGCTCGTCCCAGGCATCGAATTCGTCATCGTCCGCGGGCTCCTCGCCGTCCGAGGGCTGGTCGCCGCCCTCGGGCTGATCGCCGCCCTCGGGCTGGTCGTCGTCCGAGGGTTCCCCGTCGTCCGCGGGGACGGCGGCCGTCCCGGTCGCGGGACGCTCCTGCGGCGGCGCCTCGTCAACGGCCGGCGCGGGGGTCTCCTCCGGCGGGGTGGGGTCGTCCGGGCCCCCGGCAGCATCCGCGCTGCCGCTCCCCCGCTCCGCTTCGGTCACGCCGACATACTAGGTGGAGGACCTTCGCGGTGACCGATGCGCGCCCGAATCAGGAATACTGCACAGGTGGACGACAGGCGGGACGGCGGGCTGCTGGTGCTGGCGGGCACCCCGATCGGCAACCTCGACGACGCCTCGCCCGCGCTGCGGCGGGCGCTCGAGACCGCCGACGTGATCGCGGCCGAGGACACCCGCCGGCTGCAGGGCCTGCTCTCCCGGCTCGGCCTGGCCAGCTCGGCGCGGGTCGTCTCCTACTTCGACGGCAACGAGGCGTCCCGCGTGGGCGGCCTGCTCGCCGCGCTCGCGGACGGGCGGACGGTGCTGGTCGTCTCCGACGCCGGCATGCCGACCGTCTCCGACCCCGGCTACCGGGTGGTGGCGGCCGCCGTGGACGCGGGCTGGCCGGTGCGCGTGGTGCCCGGGCCGTCCGCGGTGCTCGTGGCGCTGGCCCTGTCCGGGCTGCCGACCGACCGGTTCTGCTTCGAGGGCTTCCTGCCCCGCAAGGGCGGTGAGCGCCGGCGCAGGCTCGCCGAACTGGCGTCCGAGCCGCGCACGATGGTCTTCTTCGAGGCGCCGCACCGGCTGGGGGAGTTCCTCGCCGACGCCAGGGCGGCCTTCGGCGACGACCGCAGGGCCTCGGTCAGCCGCGAGCTCACCAAGACCTACGAGGAGACCCGCAGGGGCGGCCTCGCCGAGCTCGCCGCCTGGGCCGCGGACGGAGTGCGGGGGGAGATCACCGTGGTGGTCGCCGGAGCCGCACGGAGCGCCCTCGGGGTCGCGGACGCCGTCCCGCTGGTGGCCGAGCGCATGGTCGCCGGGGAGCCCTTCTCGGCCGCGGTCGCCGCGGTGGCGGCCGACACCGGCGTCCCGCGCAAGGCGCTCTACGCCGCCGCCCTCGAAGCACGCAGGGAGCGCACCGAACCGGGCCCGTCCCGGGAGCCCGGAACCGGAGGGGTTCGATGAGCCGTACTTCAATGAACGACAAGCTTCCCCCGGCCCCGGACGCCCTGCCCGCACCCACCACGGACGCGCACACCCACGCGCTGAGCACGGCGGAGTACAGCGGCCTGGTGGTCGAGGACGCCCTCAGGCTCGCGCGATCGGTGAACGTGACCCGGATCGTCGAGGTGGGCACCGACGTGGCGTCCTCGGTGGCGGCGATCGGGCTCGCCGGGCAGTACCCCGAGGTGGTCGCGTCGGTGGCGATCCACCCCAACGACGCCGCCCGGCTCGGCGACGGGCTGGACGCGGAACTGGCCCGGCTGGAGGCCCTCGTCGGCTCGTCGGACCGGGTCCGGGGCGTGGGGGAGACCGGCCTGGACCACTTCCGCACCACCGACGCCGAGGGACAGGCGCGGCAGAAGGTGGCCTTCGCCGCGCACATCGGCTGGGCCAAGCGGTACGACCGGGCGCTGGTCATCCACGACCGGGACGCCCACGACGACATCCTCGACGTGCTGGACGCCGAGGGCTCGCCGGAGCGGGTGCAGATGCACTGCTTCTCCGGCGACGCCCGCTTCGCCCGGGCCTGCCTCGATCGCGGCTACTGGCTGTCGTTCCCCGGCACGATCACCTTCAAGGCCAACGACGCCCTCCGCGAGGCGCTCGACCTCACCCCGCTGGACCGACTGCTGGTCGAGACCGACGCGCCGTACCTGACGCCGGTGCCGTTGCGGGGCCGGCCGAACTCCAGCTACCTGGTGCCGTACACGGTGCGGTTCATCGCCGAGCGGCGCGGTGTCGACCTCGCCGAACTCTGCACGCGGCTCGCGGACAACGCGTCCGCGCTCTTCGGCGACTGGGGAACCCCCTGATGGCCGACGCCCTGCTCGACCCGCGCACGATCCGCAGGCTCGCGGACGAACTGGCCCTGCGCCCCACCAAGCAGCGCGGCCAGAACTTCGTCCACGACGCCAACACCGTGCGCCGGATCGTGGCCGCCGCGGGCGTGCGTCCCGACGACGTGGTGCTCGAGATCGGCCCGGGTCTCGGCTCGCTCACCCTGGGCCTGCTGGAGGTGGCCGCGCAGGTGGTCGCGATCGAGATCGAGCACAGCCTGGCCGTCCGGTTGCCGCGGACGGCGGCCGAACGCCTGCCGGACCGGGCGGACCGCCTGCGGGTGGTCGAGGCGGACGCGCTCGCCGTGGACGCGCTGGACAACCCGCAGCCGACGCTCGTCGTCGCGAACCTGCCCTACAACGTGAGCGTGCCGGTCCTGCTGCACGTGCTGGCCCGCTTCCCCGGCGTCCGCGGCGGGTTGGTGATGGTGCAGGCCGAGGTGGCCGACCGGCTGGTCGCCGGCCCCGGTTCGAAGACCTACGGCGTGCCGTCGGTGAAACTCGCCTGGTACTGCGCGGCCCGGCGTGTCGGCAGTGTGCCGCCGTCGGTGTTCTGGCCGGTGCCCAACGTCGACTCCGGCCTGGTCGAACTGGTGCGCCGTGACCCGCCTGCCACGCCCGCGTCCAGGGAAGCGGTGTTCACCGTGGTGGACGCGGCCTTCGGCCAGCGGCGCAAGATGCTCCGCTCGGCGCTCTCCGGGCTGTTCGGTTCATCCGCGGCGGCATCGGCGGCGCTGGAGGAGGCGGGTGTCGATCCGCAGGCGCGGGGCGAGGTGCTCGACATCGCCGACTTCGTCCGGGTGGCCGAAGCCATGGAGCGGAGAGTGGGATAGCCTCGCGATCATGGCATCCCCGGTGACCGAGCCCGAGGCCGTTCGCGTCCGGGTGGCCGGCAAGGTGAACCTCGCCCTGCGCAGCGGCCCCCGGCGTCCGGACGGCTACCACCCGCTGGCGAACGTCTTCCAGGCCGTGTCGCTGTTCGACGAGGTCGAGGCCACGTGGGCGGAACCCGGCCGGTTCGGCGTGAAGGTCGTGGGGGAGCAGGCGGCGCGGGTGCCCCTCGGGGACGACAACCTCGCCGTGAAGGCCGCGCGGCTGCTGGCCATGTCGGCAGGGAAGCCCTCGTTGGGGGCGGACCTGGTCATCCGCAAGGCGATCCCGGTCGCGGGGGGCATGGCCGGTGGCTCCGCGGACGCCGCGGGGGCCCTGCTGGCCTGTGCGGTGCTGTGGGACCTGGACGTCTCGCCCGACGAGTTGCGCACGCTCGGCGCCCAGATCGGCGCGGACGTGCCGTTCTGCCTGGCCGGGGGCACCGCGCTCGGTACGGGCCGGGGCGACCGCCTCGCCCCGGTGCTCAGCCGCGGCAGCTACCACTGGGTGCTCGCGTTCAGCGAGGGTGAGCTGTCCACGCCGGCCGTGTTCGGCAAGTTCGACGAGATGGGCCTGGGCACCGCGGAGCTGGAGGCGCCGCCCGCACTGCTGAACGCACTGGTCAGCGGCGACGCCGCGGCGCTGGGACGGACGCTGGTGAACGACCTCGAACCCGCCGCGCTGGCGCTGCGTCCCCAGCTCGCCCAGGTACTGGAGGCCGGCCGGGACCTCGGTGCGATGGCTTCGGTGGTCTCCGGTTCGGGCCCCACGGTCGCGTTCCTGGCCGCGAACGAGTCGGACGCCGTCGACCTGTCCGTGAAGCTGTCCGGCGAGGGCGTGTGCCGCGCCGTGAAGCGGGTCAGCGGGCCCGTCCCCGGCGCGCGCCTGGTGGTGTGAGCCGGCTCAGGTGGGCGGCTCGGTCCAGGACGTCTCGGCCTGCGGGGTCGGGATGACGTCCTCGCCGCGTCCCGGCATGATCCGGGCGACCAGGAGCAGCCCGGACAGCAGCAGCGCCGGCACGAACATCGTCTTCTGGATGCCGATGGTGCCGACGAGGGTCCCGATCAGCGCGGGGGCGACCAGGAAGGTCGCGTAGCCGAAGGTGACCACGACCGCGAGCCCGCGCCCGCCGGCCGTGTGGCCCGCCACCGCGTAGACCTGTGGGGCGATCATGCCGATGCCCAGGCCCACCAGCGACCAGCCGACCAGCAGGACGGGCAGGCTGGTGCCGAGCGCGGCCACGAGGTAGCCGGACGCCGAGCAGGCCCCGCCGAACATGGTGACGGCGCGGCGGCCGAACCGGGCGACCAGGAAGTCGCCGAGCAGCCGGATGACGACCATGAATGCTGCGACGCAGGTGTACCCGAGTGCGCCGGTGGTCGGGTCGACGCCCGCGATCTCGGTGACGTGCAGGCCGGACCAGTCGCTGGCGGTGCCCTCGCCGAGGCCGAACGCGATCGCCATCAGGCCCAGCAGGTAGGCCGACGTCGGGATCGGCGTCTTCGCGCCCGTGGCGTCGGTGTGGCTCACCACCGCCGTCTCCGGGGTGATCCGCCACGCGACCAGGAACGCCGCGACGCCGAGGACGGCGGTCACGGAGGTCGTGGCGACCACGGCCGGCTGCGGGTCGGGGGCGAACAGCGGCCCGAGCAGCACGAGCAGGGCGGAGCCGGTCAGGTTGCCGACCGACCACATGCCGTGGAAGAAGCTCATGATCGGCCGGGGGCGGTTCTTCTCGACCTGGACGCCGATGGCGTTCATCGACACGTCGATGCCGCCGTTGCCGATGCCCAGCAGGATGCCGGCGGCGAACATCACCGGCAGGGTGGGCGCGAGCCCGATGGTGAGGATCGCCACCACGAGCACCGGGATCATCGCCAGCGACACCCGGCGCGCGCCGAGCCGGTCGGCCAGGCGTCCGGAGACCTGCATGGACGCGATCGCGGCCAGGCCCATGCAGACGAAGAAGACCGACAGCTGCCACGGCTCCAGCCCGAACCGCGCCTTGAGCGATGCGATCGAGGCGGCGTAGGAGCCGATGACCAGCCCGTTGTAGCCGAACAGCAGGACGACCGCGCCGACGGCCTGCCGGGAACCGAGGGAGGAACTCACCGCAACACTCTAGCTGAGAGCGCTCTCGACGGCTGTTACCCCGCGAGTGGCCCAAATTGGGGACGGTTCCTGATTCGGTCCATCCCCGGGGTGGACCGAATCAGGAACCGTCCCCAATCCGGTCCGTCAGTCGTTGCGGCGCGGGTGGACGTGCAGGGTGGGGGACACCTCGAGGTTGCGCATGCCGTTCCAGGCGAGGTTCACCAAGTGCGCGGCGACCACCGGCTTGGACAGGCGGAGCTCCTCGCGGGTGTCCATCCACCACTGGCCGGCGAGCGCGACCAGCCCGACCAGCATCTGCGCGTACAGGGGCGCGGTGTCCGGGTCGAAGCCGCGCTCGGTGAACTGGTCGCCGAGCAGGTCCTCCACCCGCGATCCGATGTCGGAGAGGATGGTCGCGAACGAGCCCTCCGGCGAGGTCGCCGAGGAGTCCCGGGAGAGGATCCGGAAGCCGTTGGGGTGGTCGTCGATGTAGTCCAGCAGCGCGAGCGTGCCCAGTTCGATCAGCCCGCGCGGCGTGGCTCGCGGCGTGGTGATGGCGGTGCGGATGGCATCGTGCAGGGTGCGCACCTCGCGGTCGACCACCACCGCGTACAGGCCCTCCTTGCCGCCGAAGTGCTCGTACACGACCGGCTTGCTCACCCCGGCGTGCGCGGCGATCTCCTCGACCGAGGTTCCCTCCAGGCCCCGTTCGGCGAACAGCGCCCGGGCGACGTCGATCAGTTGCTCGCGCCGTTCGGCCCGGGTCATCCGGACGCGGCTGCGCCGGGCGCGAGCGGTGACCGGGGCAGTGGGCATGGCCCCAGTGTGGCCCGCGCCGGGCGGGTTTGCGAATCTGTTCCGCCTCCCGAAGTGTCGCCCGGGGCGGTCCGGACGCACGGGCAGGCGGCCCCGGGCGAGTCTGGGGGTCCGGGTGCGGGCGTCCGTCCACCCCCGTAGAGTTGGCTCCGTCCGTCTGCCGACGGTCGTTCCCCGGTTGGTCTGCCGGCAGGGCCCGCCTGACTTTGAATCAGGACCAGCGACGTAGGTTCGACTCCTACCCGGGGAGCGGATACCAACCAACGCTGGAGGTGCCCGTGGTCGAACAGGACTCGCAGAGCAGGGTGGCAGCCGTCGTCATCATGGCGGCCGGAGCCGGAACCCGGATGAAGTCGGCGATCCCGAAGGTGCTGCACCGCGTCGCGGGGAAGTCGATGGTCGGGCTGGCCATCGACACCGCGGACGCGCTCGCGCCGGAGCGCCTGGTGGTGGTCGTCGGCCACCAACGCGAGCTCGTGGCCGAGCACCTCGCGGACATCGCTCCCCACGTCACGATCGCCGTCCAGGAGCAGCCGCTCGGCACCGGCGACGCCGTCCGGGCCGGCCTGGCCGCGCTGCCCGGAGTGTCCGGTGAGGTGGTCGTGACCTCGGGCGACGTCCCGCTGCTCGCGCCCGACACCCTGGTCGACCTCGTCGCCGCGCACCGCGCGGCCGCCAACGCCGTCACCGTCCTCACCGCCGTGGTGCCGGACCCCACCGGCTACGGACGAATCGTGCGGGAGGGCGAGGAGGTGGCCCGCATCGTCGAGCAGACCGACGCGACCGACGCCGAGCTCGACCTCGCCGAGATCAACTCCGGCATCTACGTCTTCGACGCCGCCGCCCTCGGCGAGGGCCTGGCCGCGCTGCAGGCGAGGAACGCCCAGGGCGAGCTCTACCTCACCGACGTGGTCGCCCACGCCCGGGCGGCCGGACGCCGGGTCGGCGCCCGGGTGATCACCGACTACCTGCAGACCGAGGGCGTGAACGACCGTGCCCAGCTCGCCGAGCGGTCCGCCGAACTGAACCGCCGCATCCTCGCCCACTGGATGGCCGAGGGCGTCACCGTGCTCGACCCGGCCACCACGTGGGTGCACGCCGGCGTCGATCTCGCCGAGGACGTCACCCTGTTGCCCGGCACGTCGCTGGAGGGCGCCACGTCGGTGTCCCGAGGGGCGACCATCGGGCCGGACACCACCCTGATCGACGTCGAAGTGGGCGAGAATGCGCGGGTGCTGCGCAGCCATGCCGAGCTCGCCGTGATCGGGCCCGATGTCACCGTGGGCCCGTTCAGCTTCCTGCGTCCGGGAACCGAACTGGCGGCCCGGGTCCACGTGGGGGCGTTCGTGGAGATGAAGAAGGCCGTGATCGGCGAGGGCACCAAGGTGCCCCACCTCACGTACTGCGGCGACGCGGTGGTGGGCGCCGGCAGCAACATCGGGGCGGGCACGATCTTCGCCAACTACGACGGGGTGGGGAAGTACACCACGACCGTCGGCGAGTGTTCGTTCATCGGCAGCGACTCGGTGCTGGTGGCGCCGGTGCACGTCGCGGACGGTGCCTACGTGGCCGCGGGTTCGACGATCACCGTCGACGTCGGCCCGGGCGAGCTGGCGGTCTCGCGGGGCCAGCAACGCAACATCAAGGGCTGGGTGGAGCGCAAGCGTGCCGGTACCGCGGCCGCGCAGGCCGCGGCGGCGGCACTGGAGGCGCACGAGCAGGAGGCGACGCAGATGAGGGCCGGCGAGTGAGCGGCATCAAGCGCCCGACCGAGAAGCACCTGATGCTGTGCACCGGCCGGGCCTACCCCGAGCTTGCCGAAGAGGTCGCCCGGCTGCTCGGAGTCGGCCTGGTGCCGACCCGGCAGGTGACCTACGCCAACTCCGAGATCTACGTGCGGTTCGAGGAGTCGGTGCGCGGCGCGGACGCCTTCGTGATCCAGAGCCACCCGGCGCCGGTGAACGAGTGGCTGATGGAGCAGCTGATCATGTGCGACGCGCTCAAGCGGGCGTCCGCCAAGCGGATCACCGTGGTCTCGCCGTTCTATCCCTACGGCCGCCAGGACAAGAAGCACGCCGGCCGCGAACCGATCTCGGCCCGGCTGATCGCCGACCTGTACAAGACCGCGGGCGCCGACCGGCTGATGAGCGTCGACCTGCACGCCTCACAGATCCAGGGCTTCTTCGACGGCCCCGTCGACCACCTGTTCAGCATCCCGGTGCTGGCCGACTACGTGGCGGCCAAGTA
>JAXGTK010000004.1:0-38548 GCA_040774965.1 Propionicimonas sp.
CGTGGTGGCCGGTGTGGGCCCGTGGACGAGCGACCGGGCGACCGGCGTTGCCACGTTCGACCCGGAGCCCGCGTTAACGGCACCGGCCACCCGGGTGGCCTACGAGGTGACCGACAGCTTCGGCGCGACGACGCAGGCGGAACTGCTCGTGACGGTCACGCCCGTGACGCCGTACGCGGCGAACGACACCGGCACGACCGACTACCGCACCCCGGTGACGCTCGACGTGCTGGCCAACGACGCGGCCGGTGCGGCCTCGGCGCCGCTCGATGCCGCCAGCGTGGTGTTCACCTCGTCGGCCGCGACGGACGGCGGCAGGACGCTGGTGGTCCCCGGCCAGGGCACGTGGACGGTGGACTCCTCCGGCCGCATCACCTTCACCCCGGCCACCGGCTTCACCGGCACCGCGACCGCCGTGGCCTACGAGGTGGCGGACACCAACGGCACCACGACCGCCGCGACGGTGACGGTCACGGTCACCGCGCCGCCCGCTCCGTCCGCCGTGGACGACGCCGACCACACGCCGTACCGGACCGCCGTGACCACCGCGGTGCTCGCGAACGACACCGCGGGCGGCCTCGCCGCGCTGCAGGTCTCCAGCGTCCGGTTCACCGATCCGGCAGCCATCAACGGCGGCACCACCCTCGTGGTCGACGGCGAGGGCACCTACCGGGTGAACGCGACCGGCACGATCACGTTCACTCCGGACGCCGACTTCACCGGTCCCGCCACCGCCGTGACCTACGAGGTCTCCGACGAGCTCGGCCAGACCGGCACCGCGCAACTCGTGGTCACCGTGGGCGCTCCGCCCGCCGCCACCGACGACGCGACGACCACGCCGCAGAACGTCCCGGTGAGGCTCGACCCGCTGGACAACGACACCGCCGGCGACGACGGCACCGGCACCCTCGGGGCGCTGCAGCCGGGGTCCGTCGTGCTCACGTCCGCCTCCGCGACCGACTCGGGCCACACCCTCGTGGTGGCCGGCGAGGGCACCTGGACGATCGATCCGGTCTCGGGCGAGGCGACCTTCACCCCGCTGCCCGCCTTCACCGGCCCCGCCACGCCGGTCGGGTACGCCGTCACCGACACCTTCGGCAACACCGCGACCGCCGACCTGGCGGTGACGGTGACCCCGATCACCCCGGTGGCCGTCGACGACGCGAACCACACCCCGTACGACACCGCGGTGACCACCGACGTGCTCGGCAACGACTCCGCGGGTGCGGCCTCGGCCCCGCTGGAGACCGCCAGCGTCGTGTTCGTCAGCCCGAGCGCCACCGACAGCGGCCACCGGCTGGTCGTGCCGGGTGAGGGCACCTGGACGATCGAGGTCGCCACGGGCGAGATCACCTTCACACCGGAGACCGGCTTCCGCGGCGAGGCCACCGGCGTGGACTACCGGGTGGCCGACGCCAACGGCACCACCGCGAGCGCCACCCTGACGGTCACCGTGGGCAACCCGCCGGCGGCGTCCAGCGACACCGCGGCGACGCCCTACGACACCTCCGTCACCCTGCACCCGCTGGGCAACGACACGGCGGGTGACGACGGCGCTGGCGTGGTCGGGACGCTCGATGGGACCTCGGTCGTGTTCACCTCTGCCGCCGCCACTGACGGCGACCACACCCTCGTGGTGCCCGACCAGGGCACGTGGACCATCGACCCCACTAGCGGAGCGGTCAGCTTCGACCCGGAGCCGGGCTTCTCGGGCAGCACCGCCTCGGTGGAGTACCGGGTGACCGACAGCTATGGCCACGAGGCGACGGCCCTGCTCACGGTGACCGTGGGCGAGCCGCCGGCCGCGTCCGACGATGCGACGAGCACGCCGCAGAACGTCACCGTCACGCTCGACCCGCTGGGCAACGACGTCGCGGGCGACGACGGCACCGGTGTGGTCGGGACGCTGGATCAGACCTCGGTGGTGTTCACCTCGGCGGCGGCCACCGACGGCGGCAGGACACTGGTGGTCGCCGGTGAGGGAACCTGGACCATCGACCCCGCCGACGGGGCGGTCAGCTTCGACCCGGAGCCCGCCTTCACCGGCGAGGCGACACCCGTCCGCTACGAGGTCACCGACAGCTTCGGCAACACCGCACGGGCCCTGCTGCACGTCACGGTCACCGGCATCGAGCCGGCCGCGACCGACGACACCGGCCACACCCCGTACGACACCCCGGTCGCGGTCGACGTGCTCGGCAACGACACCCCCGGCGCGGCGACGGCACCGCTCGACGCCTCCTCGGTCGTGTTCACGGACCCGGGCGCGACCGACGCAGGGAAGACCCTGGTGGTTGCCGGCGAGGGCACCTGGACGGTGGACGCGTACGGCGACATCACCTTCACACCCGAGAGCGGCTTCACCGGCACCGCGACCGCGGTCGAGTACGAGGTCGCCGATACCAACGGCACCACCGACACCGCCACGGTGCAGGTGACCGTCGGCAACCCGCCGGCCGCGTCCGACGACGCGACGAGCACGCCGCAGGGCGTCGCGGTGACGCTCGACGCGCTGGACAACGACGCCGCGGGCGACGACGGCGCCGGCGTGGTCGGCACGCTCGACCCGGCGTCCGTCGTGTTCACCTCGTCCCAGGCCACGAACGGGGGCAGGACGCTGGTGGTGGACGGTGAGGGCACCTGGACCATCGACACCGCCACCGGTCGGGCGACGTTCGACCCTGAGCCCGGCTTCACCGGCGTGACCACTCCGGTGCGCTACGAGGTCACCGACAGCTTCGGCAACGCGACCCGGGCCCGCCTGGTGGTGACGGTCACCCCGGTCACCCCGGTGGCCGACGACGACGAGAACCACACCCCGTACGACACCGCGGTGACCACCACGGTGCTCGGCAACGACGCGGCCGGCGCGGCGACGGCACCGCTGGATGCCGCCTCGGTGGTGTTCACGTCGCCGGACGCGACCGACGCCGGGAAGACCCTGGTGGTGGACGGCGAGGGCACGTACATCGTGAACGGCGACGGCAGCGTCACCTTCACGCCCGAGTCCGGCTTCTCCGGCCCCGCCACCGCGGTCGACTACCGGGTACGGGACGCCAACGGCACGGCCGCGCACGCGCAACTGGTGGTCATCGTCGGCGAGCCGCCGGCGGCCGACCCCGACTACGCGGCCACCCCGCAGAACGTCGACGT
This sequence comes from Propionicimonas sp., assembly GCA_040774965.1. Taxonomy (GTDB): domain Bacteria; phylum Actinomycetota; class Actinomycetes; order Propionibacteriales; family Propionibacteriaceae; genus Propionicimonas. The sequence goes on from JAXGTK010000004.1 coordinate 3,154, forward strand.
GACGATCCACCCGCTGGACAACGACAACGCCGGCGACGACGGCACCGGCGTCGTGGGGACGCTGGACCCGGCCACGATGGTGTTCACCTCGGCGGCGGCGACCGACGCCGGCCGGACCCTGGTCGTGGCCGGTGAGGGCACGTACACGATCGATCCGGCCACGGGCGCGGTCACCTTCGACCCGGACCCCGCCTTCACCGGCGCCGCCACCGCGGTCGATTACCGGGTCGACGACAACTTCGGCAACACCGCCGACTCCCGGATCCTGGTCACGGTCACCCCGATCGTGCCGGGTGCGACCGACGACGCCGCAGCCACCCCGTCCGGCACGCCGGTCACGGTCGATGTGCTCGGCAACGACTCCGCGGGGGCGGCCTCGGCACCACTGGACGCGACCTCGGTGGTGTTCACCTCGCCCGACGCGACGGACGCGGGCAAGACCCTGGTCGTCCCGGGCGAGGGCACGTACCGGATCGACCCGACCAGCGGTGCGGTCACGTTCACCCCGGAGGACGGCTTCGCCGGACCGGCCACCCCCGTGCAGTACCGGGTGCAGGACACCAACGGCACGCCCGTGGCCGCGGAGGTCACGGTCACGGTGGGCAACCCGCCGGCCGCGTCCGACGATGCGACGAGCACGCCGCAGAACGTCACCGTCACGCTCGACCCGCTGGGCAACGACGTCGCGGGCGACGACGGCACCGGCGTGGTCGGGACGCTGGACGAGACCTCCGTGGTGTTCACCTCGCCGGACGCGACCGACGGCGGCAGGACACTGGTGGTCGCCGGTGAGGGCACGTGGACGGTGAACGCCGATGGCACGGTGACCTTCGACCCGGAGACCGCCTTCACCGGCGAGGCCACGCCCGTCGCCTACGAGGTGACCGACAGCTTCGGCAACACCACCGAGGCCCGGATCAGGGTCACGGTCGACCCGGTCGTCCCCGAGGCCGCGGCCGACAGCGCCACCGGCAGCTACAACAATCCGCTGACGATCGACATCCTCGGCAACGACCTGGCCGGAGACCCGTCCGCGCCGCTGGTCGCGGGCAGTGTGGTGTTCACCTCGCCGGACGCGACCGACGGGGGCACGACGCTGGTGGTCCCCGGTGAGGGCACGTGGACGGTGAACGCCGACGGCAGCGTCACGTTCACACCCGAACCCGGCTTCACCGGAGCCACGACCCCGGTCGAGTACGCGGTCTCGGACACGAACGGGGAGACCGCCACCAGCACGGTGACCGCCGTGATCGCGGCCGGCCCGGCCGCCAGCGCGGACCAGGTCCGCGGTGGCGAGGCCGGCCAGCCGGTGGTGATCGACGTGCTCGGAAATGACTCCGGCGGCAGCGGCTGCACCCTGGACGCGGCCTCGCTGGTCCTGCTCGGCGGGACACCGGAGGAGGCCCTGACCATCCTCGAGGTCCCGGGGGAGGGGTACTGGACGGCGAACGCCGACGGCACCCTCGTGTTCACTCCGGACGACGGCTTCCACGGCTGGACGAGCTGGGTCACCTACCGGATCACCGACAGCTGCGGGAACCCGGCCACCGCGCAGGCCCGGGCCTGGGTCCCCGCCCAGCCGACGGCGGTCGACTCCGACAGCGACTCGCTCGCCTACACCGGGGCCGAGATCGCCGGACCGCTCGGCCTGGCCGCGGTGCTTCTCGCGGGTGGCGTCCTGCTGCTGTTCTGGCGGCGTCGGGGAGGCCACGGCGCCCGGTGACCCCGGCGGTCCCGGCGGTCCCGGCCCGAGCGCCACAGCGGTGCCCGCGGGTATCCTCGCCACTGGCGTGCCCCGCCGGCCGGGGGACGTCGTCGCAGGGAGTCCTGAACCGTGCCCGGCGGGGATCGAGGAACCGAGGAGACCATGTACTTCAAGCACGTGAGCGGGGCCGCGCTCGCCCTGGTCCTCGCGACCTCCTTCGCCGGCTGCACGTCCGCCGCCGCCCCGTCCACGCCGTCCCCGACGGCGGCCTCCGTCGATCCGGCCCGCGTGTCGCCGAGCGACCTGCCCACCCCGCCGGAGGTGAAGGACGCCCAGGGCGACATCAAGGACCTCGCTCTCGGCGCCTGCGCGACCGCCGAGGGCGAGCAGACCGTCACCGGAACCCTCTCCTCGAGCCTGCAGACCACCGAGGACTTCCTGGTCACGGTGAGCTGGACGACCGCGTCCGGGGACGTGATGGGCCGCGGCTACCAGGTGATCCAGAACCTCAGGCCCGGCGACACCGCCGACGTCTCGATCACGGCGAAGGTCGCCGGCGGCGCCACCCAGTGCGTCACGGGCGTCGAGTACGGGAAGATCAGGGCATCCGAGGGCTGAGCTCCCGCGGCCCGGACCGCTGTCCGGACCCGCCGTTCCCGCTGGGTAAGGTGATGCGGTGATCCTGAGCGGACTGGTCGACCTGGTCGGCAGCGAACCGGTCCTGGCCGAGGCCATCGCGGAATCCCGCACCGGCAGGCTGCCGGCGTTCGACCTCACCCTCACCGAGGCCGCGCGGCCCCTGTTCGTGGCCGCGCTGGCCGGGCAGAGCCGCCGTCCGCTGCTGGTGGTGACCTCGACCTACCGCGAGGCGGAGGCCACGACCGCGGCCCTCGCCTCGCTGCTCGGCGAGGACGCGGTGGCGTACTACCCGGCCTGGGAGACCCTGCCGCACGAGCGGCTGAGCCCCCGCTCCGACACCGTCGGACGCCGGCTCGCCGTGCTGCGTCGGCTCGCCGGCAACGACCCGCTGGAGGCGCCGAGAGTGGTCGTGGCACCGATCCGGTCGGTCCTGCAGCCCCAGGTCAGGGGCCTCGGCGAGCTGCGTCCGGTCACCCTGGTGGCGGGCGAGGACCACGACCTCGAGCAGGTCGCCCAGGGACTGGTCGACGCCGCGTACCTCCGGGTCGACCTCGTCGAGCGGCGGGGCGAGTTCTGCGTCCGCGGAGGCATCATCGACCTGTTCCCGCCCACCCTCGAACACCCCGTGCGGATCGACTTCTTCGGCGACACCGTCGAGGAGATCCGGCCCTTCGCCGTGGCCGACCAGCGCTCGCTCGAGACCACGCTGGACGCGGTGGTCGCCTCGCCCTGCCGCGAGCTGCTGATCACCCCGGACGTGCGCGAGCGGGCCGCCGCGCTCGCCGCCGTGCACCTGAACACCCCCGGCAACCTGGGCGAGCTGTTCGAGCGGATCGCCAACGGCCACGCGGTCGAGGGCATGGAGTCGCTGGCGCCCGTGCTGGTCGACGGCCTCGAACTGCTGGTCGACGTGCTGCCCGCCGACACCCAGGTGCTGCTGTCCGACCCCGAGCGGATCCGGGCCCGTGCCCACGAACTGGTGGTCACCAGCGAGGAGTTCCTGCGTGCCTCGTGGGCGGCCGCCGCCGAGGGCGGCAGCGCCCCGATCGACCTCGGCGCGTCCGCCTACCGCAGCCTGGCCGACGTCCGCGCCCGCGCGCTGGAGCGGGGCCAGCTGTGGTGGAGCCTGTCCGCCTTCAGCGCTCCGTCCGCTTCGTTGGTCGAGCCTGTCGAGACCTCCGCCGGCGCGGCCCCGACGGGCCTGGGCGAGGAGTCGGGGGGTTCGGTCGACGTCGTCCCGGACGCGCTCCTCGACCTGCTCGGGCCGCAGGAGCCGGCCTCGGTGGCGATGGCCGGCGACAGCATGGTCACCGGGGTGCCCGGACGCGTCGTCGAGGCGAGCGAGGCGCCGGTGTGGCGGGGCGACACCGAGGCCGCCGTGGCCGCGATCCGGGCGTCGGTCGCCGCGGGACGGCACACCGTCGTGGTGGCCGACTCCAGCGGCCTCGCCAGCCGCATGGCCGAGATCCTCACCGCTGCCGACATTCCCGTGGCCCGCCCGGAGAACCTCACCGACGCCCCGCAGGAGGGCCTGGCCACCGTGGTGCGGGCCGAACTGCGGCACGGCTTCAGCCTGCCCGCGATCGCACTGGACGTGTTCACCGCCGGCGACCTGTCCGGCCAGCGCGAGGCCGACAAGGCGTCCCGCAAGATGCCGGCGCGGCGCAAGAACCAGATCGACCCGCTCGAACTCGCCCCCGGCGACCCGGTCGTGCACGAGACCCACGGTGTCGGCCGCTACGTCGAGATGGTGCAGCGCACCGTGGCCGGGGCCACCCGGGAGTACCTGGTGCTCGACTACGCCCCGTCCCGGCGCGGTCAGCCGGGCGACCGGCTCTACGTGCCGATGGACCAGCTGCACCTGGTCACCCGGTACGTGGGCGGCGAGAGCCCCACCCTGGACAAGCTCGGCGGCGGCGACTGGGCGAAGCGGAAGTCGCGGGCGCGGCGGGCCGTCCGCGAGATCGCGGCCGAGCTGATCAAGCTGTACGCCGCGCGGCAGGCGTCCCGGGGCTACGCGTTCAGTTCCGACACCGTCTGGCAGGGCGAGCTGGAGGACGCGTTCGCCTACGTCGAGACCCCCGACCAGCTGGCCGCGGTCACCGAGGTCAAGCACGACATGGAGCAGCTCGTCCCGATGGACCGGCTGATCTGCGGCGACGTCGGCTACGGCAAGACCGAGATCGCCGTGCGGGCCGCGTTCAAGGCCGTGATGGACGGCAAGCAGGTGGCCGTGCTCGTGCCCACCACGCTGCTCGTCCAGCAGCACCACGCCACCTTCGCCGACCGCTACGCCGGCTTCCCGGTCACGGTGGCCGCGCTGAGCCGGTTCTCCACCGACGCGGAGAAGAAGAAGGTGGTCGCCGGCCTCGCGGACGGCAGCGTGGACGTGGTCGTCGGCACCCACGGGCTGCTCGGCGGCGAAGTGGCCTTCAAGGACCTGGGCCTGGTGATCATCGACGAGGAGCAGCGCTTCGGCGTCGAGCACAAGGAGGCCCTGAAGAAGCTGCGGCTGAACGTGGACGTGCTCGCCATGTCGGCCACGCCGATCCCGCGGACGCTGGAGATGGCGATCACCGGCATCCGGGAGATGAGCGTGATCGCCACACCGCCGGAGGAGCGGCACCCCGTCCTCACCTTCGCCGGGCCGTACGACGCCAACCAGGTGCGGGCCGCGATCCGCCGCGAGCTCGCCCGCGAGGGCCAGGTGTTCTTCATCCACAACCGCGTCCAGTCGATCGAGCGCACCGCGCAGCAGATCGCCGAACTGGTGCCCGAGGCGCGGGTCGCGGTGGCCCACGGCCAGATGCACGAGCGCGCCCTCGAGCAGGTGATGGTCGACTTCTGGGAGCGGCGGGCCGACGTGCTGGTCTGCACCACGATCGTCGAGGCCGGCCTGGACATCTCCACGGCGAACACCCTGCTGATCGAGCGGGCCGACCTGATGGGCCTGTCCCAGTTGCACCAGCTGCGCGGACGGGTCGGACGCGGCCGCGAGCGCGGCTACGCCTACTTCCTCTACCCGCCCGAGAAGCCGCTCACCGAGACCGCGCACGACCGGCTGGCCACGATGGCCGCGCACACCGACCTCGGTGCGGGCATGGCGATCGCGATGAAGGACCTGGAGATCCGCGGTGCCGGCAACCTGTTGGGCGGGGAGCAGTCCGGCCACATCGCCGAGGTCGGCTTCGACCTGTACATCCGGCTGGTCGGCGAGGCCGTCGCGGACTACCGGGGCGAGGACGCCGAGCCCGAGCCCGAGATGAAGATCGAACTGCCGGTGGACGCCCACCTGCCCGGCGACTACGTCGAGTCCGAGCGGCTGCGGCTGGAGATGTACAAGAGGCTCGCCGCGGTCACCTCCGAGGCCGACATCGCGGCCGTCCGCGACGAGCTGGCCGACCGCTACGGCACGCCGCCGCCCGCGGTGGAGGCGTTGCTGGCGGTGGCGTCGTTCCGGCTGCTGGCGCGCGCCCACGGCGTCCACGAGGTGGTCTCCCAGGGCACCATGATCCGGTTCGCCCCGGCCGACCTGCCCGACTCGGCCCAGTTGCGGCTGGGCCGGTTGTACCCGGGGTCGCAGGTGCGCAGGGCCCAGGGGCTGATCCTGGTGCCGCGCCCGACGACCCGTCCGATCGGCGGGCAGCCGGTCACGGACGCGCCCCTGCTGGCCTGGGCGGCCAAGGTCCTGGCCGACGTCTTCACGCCCCTGGCCAGCGGGTAGGATCGCGGACCGAGGCCCTGGTTATGAATGGATGGAACATGAGATCGGTGAAGCTCGTTGCCCTCATCGTCACTGCCGTGATGGCACTGGCGGGCTGCGCGGCCGAGGACAACCCCCAGGTGGCGGCGTACGTGGACGGCAGCCAGATCAGCCAGGCGCAGGTGGACGCGGTCTCGCGCGTGCTGGCCGACACCAGCAGCGACACCACCGACACGGCGGGTGGCTTCAGCGGGACGGTGCTCCAGATCATCATCCAGAGCAAGGTGGCCCAGGCCGCGGCCGCGGCGAACAACATCCAGATCACCCAGGCCGAGCGCGACCAGGCGGTGGCCGCCAACGACACGCTGGCCACGCTCGTGAAGGACCCCGCCGCGACGGACTTCATCAACGACTACGTGGAGGCGACCCTGGTGGTCTCCACGGACGCCGGCAAGCAGGCGTTCAACGAGCAGTTCGCGAAGACGGACGTGGTGGTGAACCCGAGGTTCGGCACCTGGGATTCCCAGCAGATGGCGCTCGTGGACGGCACCGCCGGCGGCTCGATCTCGTCGCTGGCACCGCTCAAGCAGGAGTGAGCGAGCTCGAGCGGCTGGTGGCGGTGATGCACCGCCTCCGCTCCGGCTGCCCGTGGGACGCGGGGCAGACCCACACCTCCCTCGTCCGCTACCTCGTCGAGGAGACCCTCGAGGTCGTCGAGGCGATCGAGTCCGGCGACGACGACCACCTCACCGAGGAATTGGGCGACCTGCTGCTGCAGGTGGTGTTCCACGCCGAGATCGCGGCGGAGACGGGCCGGTTCGACATCGAGGACGTGGCCCGGCGGATCGCCGATAAGCTGGTGGCCCGGCACCCCTACGTGTTCTCCGACGCCGCCGTGCCGGAGGACCTGGTCGGCTCGTGGGAGCGGGCGAAGGCGGCCGAGAAGGAGCGGGAATCCGCCCTGGAGGGCATCCCGGAGAAGCTGTCCGCGCTCACCAGGGCCCACAAGGTGATCGTGCGGGCCCGCAGCCACGGCATGGAGCCGGACGCGCTGGGCGTCCCCGGGTCGGGCGTGGCCGCCGACGACCTCGGCCCGGAACTCCTGCGCCTCGTCCGGCGCGCGGAGGAACTCGGCCTCGACCCCGAGCAGGAGGCCCGCGCCGCCCTCCGCGGCCTCGAGGCCCGCGTCCGCGAAGCCGAGCTGGACCGAATCGGGGACGGTTCCTGATCCGGTCCACCCCGGACGCGGACCGAATCAGGAACCGTCCCTGATCCGGTCCGATCTGAATCCGGGGGCCCATCCAGCAACGCCCGGACGGCGACCGGAACCGCCCGCGGCCGATAGGGTGGATACGGATCACCACCACACCGTCGAAAGGCATGAGAAGTGGCAAGTATCGAATTCGTTGACGCCCGTCAGATCCTTGACTCGCGCGGCAATCCGACCATCGAGGTCCAGGTCGTGCTCGATGACGGCGCCGAGGGTCGCGCCGCCGTCCCGTCCGGTGCGTCCACCGGTGCGTTCGAGGCGGTCGAGCTGCGCGACGGCGATGCCGCGCACTACGGCGGCAAGGGTGTGCAGAAGGCCGTCGAGAACGTGATCGAGCAGATCGCCCCCGAGGTGATCGGCATGGAGGCCGACGAGCAGCGGCTGCTCGACCAGGCCATGATCGAGCTGGACGGCACCGACAACAAGGCCAAGCTCGGCGCGAACGCCATCCTCGGCGTCTCGCTGGCCGTGGCGCACGCCGCCGCCGAGGCGGCCGGCCTGCCGCTGTACCGCTACCTGGGCGGCCCGACCGCGAACCTGCTCCCCGTCCCGATGATGAACATCCTCAACGGTGGTTCGCACGCCGACTCCAACGTCGACATCCAGGAGTTCATGATCGCCCCGATCGGCGCGGCGACCTTCGCCGAGGCCCTCGAGATGGGCGCGGGCGTGTACCACTCCCTGAAGGCCGTGCTGAAGGGCCGGGGCCTGGCCACCGGCCTGGGGGACGAGGGCGGCTTCGCCCCGAACCTGGACAGCAACGCGGCGGCGCTCGACCTGATCATCGAGGCGATCGAGAAGGCCGGCTACACCCCCGGCAAGGACGTCGCCCTGGCGCTGGACGCGGCGGCCTCGGAGTTCTACAACGCCGACGGCACCTACAACTTCGAGGGCGGCAAGAAGACCGCCGACGAGATGGCGACCTACTACGGCGAGCTGGTCGCGAAGTACCCGCTGGTCTCGCTGGAGGACCCGCTGAACGAGGACGACTGGGAGGGCTGGCGCAAGCTCACCGAGCAGCTCGGCGACAAGGTGCAGCTGGTCGGCGACGACCTGTTCGTGACCAACGTGACCCGGTTGCAGAAGGGCATCGACACCAGCACCGCGAACTCGCTGCTGGTGAAGGTCAACCAGATCGGGTCGCTCACCGAGACCATCGACGCGGTGACCCTGGCCCACCGCAGCGGCTACACCACGATGATGAGCCACCGTTCCGGCGAGACCGAGGACACCACCATCGCGGACCTGGTCGTGGCGCTGGGCTGCGGCCAGATCAAGTCGGGCGCCCCGGCGCGTACCGAGCGGGTTGCCAAGTACAACCAGCTGCTCCGGATCGAGGAGGACCTGGACGACGCCGCCCGCTACGCCGGCGCGTCCGCGTTCCCGCGGTTCACGGCCTGACACACCACACCGGACGCCGGCGGGGTCTCCCCGCCGGCGTCCTGCCGTCCGAACCCCGCCGCCCCCAGCGCGTCCGGCCCGGCCGGGCCACGGGGCCCGCCTATCCTTGACGACGATGAGGGCCGGGGACGATGGCACGCGCGACGCGTAGCCCACGCAGCACCAGCACGGGTCCGGGACGCACGACCAGGCGCTCCCGGCCGTCGACGCGCACCTCCGGCCCCAGCGCGGCGACGCCGCCTCCGGCCGAGCCCGCCGAGGACGCCCCGGCCGGGCTCCCGGTCTGGCAGCGCGGGCTCCACCTCACCCGCCGGGCGCTGGTGATGGTGGTCGTGGTCGTGGCGCTGGCGCTGTCGTTCGCCACCACCTTGCGCGTCTACCTCACCCAGCAGCACGACCTCGCCGTGGCCGAGCAGGAGATCCGCGAGCGGTCCGCGCAGATCGCCGAGCTGCAGTCCGAGCTCGACCGCTGGAACGATCCCGACTACGTGAAGGCGCAGGCCCGCGAACGGCTCGGCTGGGTGATGCCCGGCGAGACCGGCTACCGCGTGGTCGGCGAGGACGGCAAGCCGCTCGGCGGCGGTGCCGTGATCGCCTCCGAACAGACCCTTGCCGCTGGCGAGCACGAGCCGGTCTGGTGGGACCGGCTGTGGGGTTCCGTGCAGACGGCGGACGCGCCCACCCGCAAGGTCACCACCCCCTGACTCCCCGCCGAACGCCTCCGTTTCCGTCGAGCGCCTGTGCTTGAGCGGGGGCACTCGACCGGAACGGAGGCGCTCGGCGTGCCAGAATGGCGGCCGTGCTCGAACCGCTGACTCCCGCCGACGCGCAGACCGTGGCCGCACAGCTGGGCCGCGAGGCGAGGGGAGTGGCCGGCGTCGCCTGGCGGTGCCCGTGCGGCAGGCCCGGCGTGCTGGCCACCGAGCCGAGGTTGCCGGACGGGACGCCGTTCCCCACCACCTACTACCTGACCTGCCCGCGCGCGACGTCCGCCTGTTCCACGCTCGAGGCGCAGGGGCTGATGGCCGAGATGAACTCCCGGCTCGCGTCCGATCCCGAACTGGCCGCCGGCTACGCCGCCGCCCACGAGGCCTATCTCTCCGACCGGTCGAAGCTCGGCGAGGTGCCGGAGATCGAGGGCGTCAGCGCCGGGGGCATGCCCACCCGGGTGAAGTGCCTGCACGTCCTCGCCGCCCACGCGCTGGCCGCGGGCCCGGGGGTGAACCCGCTGGGCGACGAGACCCTGGCCCGGCTGGGTGAATTCTGGGCCCGGCCGTGCCTGGAGGAACATGCCTGAGGACCTGTACGCGGCGGTCGACTGCGGCACGAACTCGGTGCGGCTACTGGTCTGCCGGGTCCACGACGGACGCCCGGTCGAACTCGACCGGAGGCTCCACCTGACCCGGCTCGGGCAGGGAGTGGACGCGACCGGCCGGTTCCATCCGGACGCGCTCGCCCGCACCCTCGCCGCCCTGGCCGACTTCGGCGCCGAGCTCGACGGACTCCACGTGCGGCACCGCCGGGTGGTGGCCACGTCCGCGGCCCGCGACGCCGCCAACTCCGACGAATTCTTCGCCGGTGTCCGGGCCCGGCTCGGCGTGGACGCCGAGATCATCCCCGGCGAGGAGGAGGCCCGGCTGTCGTACGCCGGCGCGGTCAGTGCCCTGCCCGGCCTGGCGCAGCCGGTGCTGGTGATGGACATCGGCGGGGGGTCGACCGAGCTCGTCCTCGGTAGCGACGGGGTGCCGTCCCTCGCGGTGTCGCTCGACGTCGGTTCGGTGCGGGTGCGGGAGCGGTTCCTGCACTCCGATCCGCCCGCGCCCGCCGAGGTCGCCGCCGCCCGCGACCACGTGGACGCGCTGCTGGACGACTGTGGCATCGACTTCGCTTCCGTCGCGAGCTGGGTGGGCGTCGGCGGGACGGTGACCAGCCTGTCGGCGCTCGCCCAGCACCTGCCGGCCTACGACCGGGCGCTCGTGCACGGTTCGGTGCTGGCCCGGACCGACCTGGCCGACCTCACCACGCGCCTGCTCACCCTGTCGGTGGCCGGGGTGGCGGCGCTGCCGACGATGGTGCCGGGCCGGGCCGACGTGATCGGCGCGGGTGGCCTGATCTGCGCGAGGGCGGCGCAGCGGCTCTCCGCCGAGCTGCTGGTCAGCGAGGCCGACATCCTCGACGGGATCGTGCTCGGCCTGGTCTGACCCCCGGCTCTCCGCTCGCCGACGCACGGGACCCGGTCCGCTGTGGCCGGCGGACGCGGCCCGCGCGCTCGGGTGCGGGACCATTCGAAGCCGACTTGTGACCGATCACATCCGTGCGCGGGCGCCGGGCCGGTGGCAAACACTATGCTGCAGGCACGAGAACCTCGCCCCGACCGATCGGGGCACGGGCCGGTCCGGTCCGGCTCACTGCGAACAGGGGAGGTCTGCGTGACGGCGACGACGGGCACGTCCGCGCGTCCCGACCCTGCGCCGGTCGTGGAGATGACCGGCGTCTCGATCAGCTTTCCGGGAGTGAAGGCGCTCGACAATGTCGATTTCCGCCTGCTGCCGGGTGAGGTCCACTCGCTGATGGGTGAGAACGGCGCCGGCAAGTCGACGCTGATCAAGGCGCTCACCGGGGTCTACGGCGTCGACGGCGGGGTGATCCGGGTGGAGGGCCGGGCGGTCTCGTTCTCGGGCACGGCCCAGGCACAGGCGGCCGGGATCAGCACGGTCTACCAGGAGGTGAACCTGCTCGGGAACCTCACCGTGGCCGAGAACGTGCTGCTCGGACGGGAGCCCCGGCGCTGGGGCTTCATCGACGGGCGGGCGATGCGCCGGCGTGCGGCCGAGATCCTCGCCGAGCTGCACCTCGACATCGACACGGGCTCGCCGCTGCGATCACATTCGCTGGCCGTGCAGCAACTGGTGGCCATCGCCAGGGCGATCGACGTCCGGGCGAAGGTGCTCATCCTGGACGAGCCGACCTCCAGCCTGGACGCAGAGGAGGTCGCGGAGCTGTTCCGGGTGATCCGGGCCCTGAAGGAGCGCGGGGTGGCGATCCTGTTCGTCAGCCACTTCCTCGACCAGGTCTATGAGATCAGCGACCGGATCACCGTCCTGCGCAACGGGGCCCTGGTCGGGGAGTACCTCACCCCGGAGTTGCTCAGGATCGACCTCGTGCAGGCGATGATCGGCAAGGAGCTCATTGATCTCGACGCACTGCGGACCCGCGAACACGGCTCAGCCGCGCAGCACGCCGCGGAAGCTGCGCCGGAGCCCTTCGTCGCCGCCCGCGGCCTCGGCCGGCGCGGGGTGATGGCTCCGGTCGACCTCGACATCGGCGCCGGAGAGGTCGTCGGACTGGCCGGCCTGCTGGGTTCGGGCCGCACCGAGATCGCCCGGTTGATCGGTGGTGTGGACCGGGCCGACGAGGGGCGCCTGCAGGTGCACGGCCATCCGGTGCACCTGCGCACGCCGAGGCAGGCGATCCGGCACCGGATCGTGTACTCCTCGGAGAACCGGCGCCTGGAGGGTGTCGTGGACGGCTTCACCGTGAGCCAGAACATCGCCCTGGCGTTGCAGGCCGATCGAGGCTGGTTCCGTCCGCTGCCGCGCCGGCGCCTGGATGAGTTGGTCAACAGCTACATGGAGGCGCTCAACATCAAGGCGCCGGGCGCGGACACCCTGGTCCGCAACCTGTCCGGAGGCAACCAGCAGAAGGTGTTGCTCGCCCGCTGGCTCGCGGTGGCACCGCGCCTGCTGATCCTGGACGAACCCACCCGCGGCATCGATGTGGGAGCAAAGGCCGAGATCCAGAAGCTGGTTCACGACCTGGCCGAGAACGGGATGAGCGTGGTGTACATCTCGGCCGAGTTGGAGGAGGTGCTCCGGCTGAGCCACCGGGTGGTGGTGCTGCGCGAGGGCAGGAAGGTCGCCGACCTCGAGAACGAGGACCTCGACCTCGACCAACTGCTGGCGTTGATCGCCGAGGCCCCGGGGGATCCCGGTCCGGCCGGTGGTGGGGGGCCGACAGGGAGGCACGCGTCGTCGTGGGGCGGGTAGCGGGACGGATCGCCGGAGAGCGGTGGGCGTGGTGAAGGCCGACGAAGAACGCACGAAGGCCGCCACCATCTTTGACGTGGCCCGGCTGGCAGGGGTCTCCCACCAGACGGTCTCCCGGGTACTGAACGACCTCCCGAATGTCCGCCAGGCCACCAGGGAACGCGTGGAACGCGCGATCCGGCAGCTGCGATACGTCCCCTCGCCGGCCGCGCGGGCCCTGGTCACCCGGCGCTCGCGGACGATCGGGCTGATCACCACCGGGCCCTCGGAGTTCGGCTCCTCGACCACGGCCCTGTTCTTCAACGAGGCGGCCAGGGAGGATCGCTACGCGGTGATCATGGCGAGCCTGCTGAAGGTGGACGGCGCCACCTTGCGGCAGGCGGCCGAGACGCTGGTGCGGCAGAACGTCGAGGCGATCGTGCTGATCACCTCGAACCGTTCGACGCTGGGCCTCCTGCAGAGCATGGACCTGGGGGTGCCCTTCATGGCGGTGGTGTCCCAGGGCAGTGAACTGCACCGGGTCTCGCTCGACCAGTACGCGGGGGCCCGCCGGGCGGTGCGGCACCTGATCGAGCTCGGTCACACCGAGATCCGGCACATCGCCGGCCCGGCCGAGTCGATGGACGCCCTGGAGCGCGTCCGCGGCTGGCGCGACGCCCTGGGCGAGAGCGGGCTGGTGGCTGCGGAGCCGATCATCGGCGACTGGACGGCGGCCAGCGGCTATGCGGCCGGCCGGCAATTGGCAGGGGACCGGTTCACGGCGGTGTTCTGCGGCAACGACCAGATGGCGCTCGGCCTGATCCATGCGCTCACCGAGGCCGGGTTGTCGGTACCTGCCGACGTGAGCGTGGTCGGCTTCGACGACATCCCCGAGGCCGCGCACTTCTCCCCGCCGCTGACGACGATGCACCAGGACTTCGCTCAGCTGGGCCGTGACGCGATGAATGTGGTGCTCGCGGTGCTCTCCGACGACCAGGCTCCGAACCCGTTGTCACGCGTCCCCGAGCTGGTCGAGCGGGCGAGTACCGCGCCGCCGCGCTGAGCCCTGCAGGACGTGTCGGGGGGGCCGGAGCCCGAAATGTCTCAGATTGGTAACGACTGTGGAGTGCCACTTGTGATCGCTCACATGTGATCGCTAACATTGATAGCGCTAACAACACCGGCGCAGAGCCCGGGGGCGCGGGGCCCCCGATGCCGGTCAGTCTCAAGGAGGAGGCCATGTCAGTGACGACTACCAAGAAGGTTCGGGGGCTGTTGGCGGTTGCCAGCGCAGGGCTCCTCGCACTCTCCCTCACGGCCTGCGGGTCGACGGCCGATACCGGCTCCAGCGCGAGCGGGGACGCCCTCACCACCATCGGCTTCGTCGCCGTGGGGCCCGAGGGGGACTGGCGCAAGGCCAACGAGCAGAACATGGAGGACACGTTCACCAAGGAGGCCGGCTTCGACCTCAAGTACGCCCCGGCGACCAACCTCGACCAGAAGTCGCAGATCGACGCGTTCACCTCGTTCGTCGATTCCGGCGTCGACCTGATCCTGCTGTCGGCGACAGAGGGTTCCGGCTGGGAGGCGTCGCTGAAGAAGGCGCAGGAGGCCGAGATCCCGGTGATCCTGATCGACCGGGGCATCGAACCTGACGACTCCAGCCTCTACGTGACCAGGATCGCCCCCAACAACGTGAACGTCGCGAAGGGTGTGGCCGAGTGGGCCGTCAAGGACATGCCCGACGGCGGGAACTACATCGTGCTCGAGGGCCCGGCCGGTGTCGGTGTGGTCAACGAGCGCAACGAGGGCTTCGACTCGGTGTTCAGCTCCCAGTCCCAGTGGAAGAAGGTTGGCGCCCAGACCGCCAACTGGAAGACCGACGAGGGCAAGAGCGTGACCGAGACCCTGCTCAAGGCCAACAAGAACGACATCCAGTTCATCTTCGCCCAGAACGACGAGATGGGCCTCGGCGCCATCCAGGCGGTCCAGGAGGCCGGCCTCACCCCGGGCAAGGACGTCAAGATCGCCACGATCGACGGCACCAAGAACGCGATTCAGGCCCTCGCGGACGGTGAGCTGAGCTTCGTGGCCGAGTACAACCCGCTGTTCGGCGAGACCGCGCTCGATGCGGTCAAGAAGACCCTCGCCGGCGAGTCGGTCCCCTCCTACATCGAGGTGCCCAGCACCACGTTCGACTCGCCCGAGGCTGCCCAGACGGCGCTGCCGGACCGCAAGTACTGATCCAGCGGCGCGGCCGGTGGGACATCGCTGGTGCGGGGCGGGCCGTGGCGCCCCGCACCAGCGGTCGCGGCTGGTGTGGGGCTCGCTCCTCGGTTCCGCACCAGCCGCTGGCCTGTCCGGCCACGCCACGGGATCTCGCAGGGACTGTCAGGTAGGGAGTATTTCGTGAACGCAGCGACGCCGATCGTGGAGATGCGCGGCATCAGTGTGGAGTTCCCCGGAGTCAAGGCACTGGATGACGTCGACTTCCGGCTCTTCCCCGGGGAGGTGCACTCCCTGATGGGGGAGAACGGCGCCGGCAAGTCCACCCTGATCAAGGCGCTCACCGGCGTCTACCGGATCGACTCGGGGCAGATCTGGATCGACGGACGCAGGACGAGGCTGAGCGGTACCGCCGACGCCCAGGAAGCGGGGGTCTCGACGGTGTACCAGGAGGTGAACCTGTGCACCAACCTCACCATCGGGGAGAACGTGATGCTCGGTCACGAGATCCGCTCCCCGCTGGGGATCGACTGGCGGGCGACCAACGAAGCCGCCACCGAGGCCCTCGCCAAGCTGGGCCTGGAGCACCTCGACCCGAGGGCGAGGCTGTCCAGCATCTCGCTGGCGCTGCAGCAGATGGTCGCGATCAGCCGATCAGTGGTGACCGACACCAAGGTGCTCATCCTCGACGAGCCGACCTCCAGCCTCGATGCCCGCGAGGTGTCGGCGCTGTTCGAGGTCATCCGCCGGCTGCGGGACGAGGGGGTCGCGATTCTGTTCGTCTCCCACTTCCTCGACCAGGTCTTCGACCTCAGCGACCGGATGACGGTACTGCGCAACGGGCGGTTCATCGGCGAGTACCTCACCGACCGGATCGACCGGGCCACGCTGATCTCGAAGATGATCGGGAAGGATCTCGACACCCTCAGGTCCCTGGCCGCCGAGGGCGACCGCCAGCAGGCGGCCGGCGAGGTCGTGCTCACCGCGGTGGGCCTGTCGCGGACCGGCTCGATCCGTCCGATCGACCTCGAGTTGCGGCAGGGCGAGGTGGTGGGGTTGGCCGGTCTCCTGGGCTCGGGCCGCACCGAACTGGCGCGACTGCTGTACGGGGCCGATCGGCGTGAGGCGGGGACGCTGGAGGTCGGGGGAGCGCAGGTGAACCTGCACAACCCCGCCGACGGGATCCGGCACCGGATCGCCTACTCCACCGAGAACCGCCGCGACGAGGGCATCATCGGCGACCTCACCGTGCGGGAGAACATCATCCTGGCCGTGCAGGCCAAGCGGGGCTGGGCACGGCCGCTGGGCCGGCGTGAGAGCGACGAGATCGTGGGCACCTACATCGAAACGCTGAACGTGCGTCCGGCCGATCCGGACCGGCCGATCCGCACCCTCTCCGGAGGCAACCAGCAGAAGGTCCTCCTGGGTCGCTGGCTCGCCACCAGGCCGGACATCCTGATTCTGGACGAGCCCACCCGGGGCATCGACGTCGGCGCCAAGGCGGAGATCCAGGAGGCGGTCGCGACGCTGGCAGCGGAGGGGGTCTCGGTGGTCTTCATCTCCTCCGAGCTCGACGAGGTCGTTCGTGTGTGCGACCGGATCATCGTGCTCAAGGACCATGAGAAGATCGCTGAGATCCTCAACGGACCCGGGGTCAGCGCTCAGTCGATCGTCGAGCTCATCGCCAGCCACGCCCCGGGAACCGCCACGGCGGGGAAGGAGAGTGCGGCGTGAACGCTCCACGGAACGGCCCCAGCGGCTGGGCGTCCGGACTGCTCCGCACCCAGTTCTTCTGGGGGGTCCTGGTGATCGTGCTTCTGCTCGGGCTGGACCTGCTCCGCGATCCCGGCTACCTCGCGCTCTCCTACAGCCCCGAGGTCGGGGGCATGGTGGGCAACCTGGTCGACATCATCAAGCTGTCCGCGCCGATCCTGATGATCTCGCTCGGCATGCTGTTCGTCATCGCCACGGCCGGCATCGACCTCTCGGTGGGATCGGTGATGGCGGTGGCCGGCGCGATCGCCCTGCAGACATTGTCCTCCGCACCTGATCCGAATGCTCCGGCCGCGGTGACGGCCGCAGTGCTGCTCGGGCTGGCCGCCGGCATCGGGGTCGGTCTGGTCAACGCCGTGCTGGTCTCGGTGGTCGGCCTGCAGCCGTTCATCAGCACGCTGGTCATGATGATGGCGGGCCGGGGGCTGGCCAAGGTGATCACGGACGGGCAGAACACGTCAGTGCAGGCGAGTGACCTGTACCACTGGATCGCCAACGGCTACGTGTTCGGCTTCCCGGTGGTCTTCCTGCTCGCACTGTTGATCATCGCGCTCGTCGCGGTGGTGGTCCGCAGGACCGCCCTGGGAATGATGATCGAGGCGATCGGGATCAACCCGAACGCCAGCCGCATGGCCGGGATCCAGCCGCGGGGGCTTCTGATCACCGTCTACGCGCTCTCCGGCCTGCTGGCTGCGGTTGCCGGCATCATGGCGACCTCGACGGTGAACACCATCGATGTCTCCAAGACCGGGTCCTCGATGGAGATGGACGCCATCCTTGCGGTGGTCGTCGGCGGCACGTCGCTGGCCGGAGGGACGTTCTCGATCGGCGGCACCGTGGTCGGTGGTCTGCTGATCGCGACCCTGAACAAGACCGTGCTGTTCCTCGGCGTCCCGTCCGAAGCGACGCCGGTGTTCAAGGCGACGATCATCATCGCGATCTGCCTGCTGCAGTCCTCCCGGGTTCGGGCGCTGTTCCAGCGGCGCAGGCGGGCCGGCAGTACCGGAACACCCACGCGCGCGGACCGGAAGGAGGCGGTCTCGGCATGAGCACCACCACGAACCCCGGCACGACCTCGCAGCGGACGCGCACGAGGACGCGAAGCCGGCTGGCCAACCTCAACCTCCCCGCACTCGCGGCGGTGGTCATCTTCGTGGCCATGCTCCTCTACGGCGAGGTCGCCTACGGGCGGATCCTGCAGTACTCGACGATCTCGAGCCTGTTCATCAACAACGCGCAGTTGATCCTGATCTCGGTCGGGCTCACCTTCGTGATCATCACCGGGGGGATCGACCTCTCGGTGGGGGCGGTGATCGCCCTGTCCGGGGTCGGTGGAGTGATGCTGGCGAACGCGGGTTGGAACCCGGTCGTCGTGCTGGTGGTCATGATCGGCATCGGCACGGTGAGCGGGTTGGCCTCGGGATCGCTGATCGAGTACTTCGGCGTCCAGCCGTTCATCGCCACGCTGTCGATGATGTTCCTCACCCGGGGTCTCGCCTCGATGCTGAGCACCGAGCCGCAGTCGTTGGCCGCAGACTCCCCGCTGCGGCTGCTCGCGACGGAGATCAAGCTCATCGACGGCCCGAAGGTCAACGACCTGGTCATCACTCCCGGGGTGATCATCGCCCTCGTGGTGGTTGGCATCGCGGCCTTCGTCCTGGCCCGCACCCGTACCGGGCGCACGATCTACGCGATCGGTGGGTCGGAGCAGTCCGCGCTCCTGATGGGCCTGCCGGTCCGGCGGACCAAGCTGATGGTCTACGCCTTCAGCGGCACCCTGGCCGGTCTCGCGTCGGTGGTGTACACCTCCCGGCTGGGCAGTGCGCAGAACATCACCGGCACCGGCTGGGAGCTGGACGCGATCGCGTCCGCCGTGATCGGTGGCACCCTGCTCACCGGCGGGGCCGGGTCCGTGCTGGGCTCGGTCATCGGCGCGCTGGTGCTGGGCATGATCACCGTCCTGATCACCAGGGACGGCACCATCCCCCCGGCGGCCACGGCGATCATCACCGGCGGCATCCTGCTGGTGTTCGTGCTGCTGCAGCGGGTCGTCACCGCCCGACGCCGGGAGTGACCCGGGCCGGGTGGCCGGCCCGTCGCTACACTCGATCGCCGGCCCCCATGGCCCAACTGGCAGAGGCAGGCGGCTTAAACCCGCCACAGTATGGGTTCGAATCCCATTGGGGGCACTCAAAAAGTGCCATTTTACTAGGATAAATACAGTGGTGTAATCCAGATGGCCACTCTTCGGGCCCTTATCGGGCCCTTAGGTGACCGAAGGATTCCAGCCATCTGGGACTCCTCAGCCGAGTCGGCGGTGGATCGGCCGCACTGTCGGAATCGGCCGGAAGAGCCGTTCGAGGTCTTCGATGCGTACCCGGATGAGACGGCCGCCGAAGCGGGACGCCGGCAGGTGACCGTGGGCGATTCGGCGCCTCAGCGTGTCGACGCTGACTCCGTACATGAGGGCCGCCTGCTGGAGCGAGACCCACTCGAGGCTGGGCTGGTTCCACGGAGTGGGGGTGGGCGAGATCGCCATGGTCGTGTCCTTCCGGTGGTGCGGTGTGTTTCGTTGGTCAGATGCTGATGCCGTGGCTGGGCCCGGACATCCTGGGTGGTTCGTGGTGGTGTCGTCGGGGTGGGGTGGTGACGGTTTCCCACATCGGGGTCTGGGCCTCGTCCCGGGTGTTGATGAGTGCGGTGATGCGGTAGCTGAGGGCGTCGGCGGGGTGTTCGTCGGGCAGGGAACCCTGGCGGACGGCGTGGTGGAGCAGGTCGTGGATGTCGCCCCGTTGGGTGTCGAGGTGGGCGAGTTTGGCGGCGAGGACGGGAAGGGCGGGGTCGTTGGTCAGGTCGGGTGCGGCCTGGATGATTCTGGGTAGCCATTCGCGGATGCCGGCCTGGGCCGTTTCGAGCCGGTGGTCGAGCTGGCGTTGGTGCCGGGCTTCGGCGGGGGTGTGTGCGGCGGTTCCGGTGGGTCTCAGGTCGGTGTCGGGGATCTGGTGGGCGGCTCGCCATTGTTGGATGTCGGCGACCAGGTCGGGGTCGAGTCCGGGCAGGTTGGTCGTCCAGCGGGGTGTCTGGTGTGGGGCGTGTTCTCGGACCTGGTTACCGAGTTGGTAGGTGAGCCGGAATCGGTCGGAGAGGTAGGTCTTCCATGCGGGATCGTCGAGGAGCCGGCCGGGGATGCCGGGGAGCCAGGGGAGTGGTCCGACGGTGCGTCCTTGGGAGGCTTGGGTGGGGTCGAGTCGCCAGGTGAGGACGGCGGCGGGGTCACGGGCGTCATCGAGCCTGCCAAAGGCAATCGCCTGCTGGAGGAGGTCGGCGGGGTCGTGGCCGTTGGCTGCCCACAGCAGAAGGGTGGAGCGCAGGGCGGGCCAGGCGTCGGCGTCTGCGAGTTGGTGTTGCTGGCCGGCGGCGTCGATCGCATCCTTGACCGGATCGGGGACGACGTGTTCGGCGGCAAGCCCGATCGCGTCGAGGTAGCAGTTGGCGGCTGGTGCGAGGAGCAGGGCGGGTTCGTCGGCTTGGCGGAGGAGGGTGGTGGCCGATGCTGGTTGCTGGTCGCGGCCGATGATCTGTTCGAGGATCTCGACGCTGGTCGCGGTTTCGTGGAGGTCGCGGGCGATGGGTGCGGTGTGGGGGTCGGTGGTGCCGACTTGGAGCCAGGCGTGGTTGGCGGTGCGTCCGCGGGTGAGCATGGTGTAGGCGAGTTGGCGGGTTTCCTCGCCGGTGATAAGGCTGTGGCTGGTGTCGGCGGTGATGCCTTGGGCGGCGTGGATGGTGGTCGCGTAGCCGAGTTCGACGGAGGCACGGACGTAGTCGGCGGGCAGGGTGAGCCGGTTGTGGTTGCGCAGGTGTTGGACGTCGACCGAACCGTCGTGGTGAACCTTTGTGACCTGCCAGCGGTCGCCGTTGCGGACCCAGGCGAGTTGCCCGCTGGTCAGGGTCCGATCGTTCCGCCGGGTGAGGATCACGTCGCCAACGGAGGCGTGGTTGTCGTCGGCGAGGAGGGTCTGGCGTCCGGGCCGGTGTCCGGCGAGCCGGCCTTGCCGGGCGGCGTTGTTGAGGGCGGCGACGAGCTGGCGGGTGGGGGCGAGCATGATCGCATCGAGCCCGGCGGCCCGGTCGGTGTGCCAGGCGGTGAGGAGTTGGGCGGTGGCGGTGTCGGGGTCGACCAGGTGGATCCGGTTGTGGTCGAGGTAGTAGCCCAGGGCCCCGATGTCACCGGAGCGGAGGGCGAGGCTGGCGTGGGCCTCGCCCGGGTCGGTGAACCGGAGTACCTGGTCGAGGTGGAGGGCGCCGTGGCTGGTGGTGATGTCGCGCAGCACTCCGCCGGCGCCGATCGCGCCGAGTTGCTGGTCATCGCCGATCAGCCGGACCGAGGCGCCTTGGTCGAGGCACCAGCCGACCAGGTAGTCCAGGGTGAGGGTGTCGGCCATGCCGGCTTCGTCGATGATCACCAGCGTGTCGGGCCCGACGGCGTCGGCGAGGGTTTCGTGGTGGTTGATGGCCCACACCATCTTGGCCAGGTTCTCTGCCACAGCGTTCTGGCCGAGGTGGAGTCGGAGTTGTTCGGCGGCGGCTGCGGAGGGTGCCAGGCCGAGGATGGTGCCGCCGCTGTTGGTCCACGCGGTGGCGAGGGTGCGCATGGCGGTGGTCTGCCCGGTCCCGGCCGGCGCGATCGCCAGTTGGAGCCGCATCCCGGAGCCGGCCATGCCGGCGACCAGGGCCTGCTGGCCCTCGTTGAGCGGTTGCCGGTTCGCGAGGGATTGCAGGATGGCGAGCTGGATCGAGTTGAGGTCGGCGACCCGGCCACCAGTGCGTGCGGCGGCGGCGACGATGCGGGCTTCGGCGCGCAGGATTCGCATCGAGGTGTACCGGGACGCTGAGGGTTCCTCGTAGGCCGGGGTGCCGTCGGGGCGCAGCAGCAGGTCGGGTTCGACCGGCATGGCCCGCGTGGTGCGGATCGGCACCGACACGCCCTCGGAGAGGGCTTCGGCCGTGACCTGCTCGACCACCCGAGTGAGCTGTGCGTGGGGGATGTTGGCGGCCGTGGCTCGCCGGAACGCTTCGGAGCGCACGTTCCACGGCGTCCAGGAGGATTTCTCGGACTCGACGATCGCGACCACAGCCCGGGCGGTGCGGGCGACCCAGCGCCGATCCGGCACGGTCACGGGTGTCGGGGGTTGGTGGGTGACGGTGTGCAGCATCCGGGCGATGCCGCCGGGGCCGAGAACCCGTTCGGCTTCGGTGGTCCAGGTGAGGCGTTGGTCGTGTTCGCTGCGGGGTTCGTGTTTGTCGGGCCGGGTGTTCAGGGTCGCGCGCTGGGCGAGTTCGAGGCGTTCTTCGGGGGTGGGCAGCCGGCCGTACTCGGTTTCGAACTCGGCGACGAATTGGCCGGTCTTGCCGAGGATCTGCCCGCGTCGGGTCGACCAGCGTTTCGCCAGGTCGGGGTCGACACCGGCGATCTCCCAGACGGGCCGTTTCCCGTCCCGTCCGGTCGGCACCAACGCCAGGCCGAGGTCCCGCAGCCGGGCGATCAGGCTGGCGGTGTACACCTCCGACAGGGTCACCTTCGCCGCGTACAGCACTTTCGCGTCGATCGCCATCCATTCCCCAGCAAGGGTTTGGACCTTGTTCGCCACCGCTACATGGGTGTGCAGGTCCGGATCCCCGGCCCGGGAATCCCGGTGCACGAACCGGGCGGCGACCATGCCCCGCACCGGCAGGTGCCGCACCCCGGCATGACCCTTCCGGGTGAACAACACGTTCGCCTCCAGGTAGGTCAGCGCGTCGGTGACGGCCGCGTCATGAACGCCGCGGATGACACCCGCGAAGGGCCGCTCGGCCAGCGCCCACAGCGTGGAGACGGTCTTGGGTGGGGTGAGGGTGACATCGAACCCGGCCACCGCCACCCTGGGGTGGGAGGTGTTCTTCGCGATCACGTCCCGCACCTGGCGCGCCTCCGGGGTAACGCCGGGATGGGCTGTCTCGAACCATTCCCGGGCCAGTGCGGTCCGCTCCCGAGCGAGCACACCTTTCGGTAGGGGCACCCCGGCTGGTACCCCGTTCGCCCGGCGCCAGGTGGTGAGTCGGGTGTCGAGTTCGGTCTCGAACCCGGTCGGGGTGTGGTCGAAGACCGAGTAGGCCCGGCCGAGCTTCGCCCCGGTGGTCGGGTCCAACCCGTGGCCGAACAGCAGCCGCATCTGCTCGGCGGTCACCGGATCACCCACGGCCAGGCCGACTCCGGCCAGGCCGGCACCCCACCAGGAGCCGGGCTCCTCACCCTTGGCCAGATAGTAGGCATCCAGGCGCTGGTAGCCCTTCGCGGTCGCGTCCAGCACTGCCACATGCCGGGTCAGGTACTCATAGCCCACCACCGCCGAAATCTTCGTCAAACCGATCGCCACCGCCACTCGCCTCCTCACAACCACTAAGCCGAACCAGACCCGCCGATCCGGACAGAACACGGAAGATCGTCACGAACTACGCAGCCGGCCAGCCCCCGGCAGCCGTCCCCGTCTCCTTAAGCCGCTGACGCCGCCGATTCCGGACACCACGGACCCGACTTGTTTCCCGAACTCCTCAGGGCCGGGCGTCCGGCCCAGTCACAGCCGACCGCGGCGGCGTTACCGAAAACGTTCCCCCTGCGATCGGCAGCACGCTCGCCGGTAACTCGTGTCTTCCCTTGCCAGGAGCACGTTCACGGTCGGGCCCGTTTCGTCCGTCCACGGCCGCCGTGCCTGTGGATAACCAGGTGAACGTCCTTGTCACAGGTACGTTCCCCCACGTTCCCCTTCTTCTTGCTTGACGAGTCCTTGGAGTCATGCGAGCACCGCACCACAGGAACCTCCCCCCAACCCGAAACGGCCATGGCAGCGCTGGGGGTCGCCGGTCGGGTGAACGTCCTAGTCAGGGCCACCTCCCCCCCAACCACCCCCCGAAAGCCGTCGCACCGGCGTTCCTATCGGCAGCCCCGGGTGTAACCCGTAGTCGGCCCGACCTCCCCCAACCTCCCCCCGAAGGGTCTTGCGAACGCTCGCGACCCAGTGGACAGGCATGGCATGGCGTCGCGTCTCGCGCCTTTCGTAGTACGATTGTCGGGTGTTGTTCTTCGAGTCGGCTGACCGTCACCAGGTGAGCCGGGAGGACATGCTGTATGTGATCGAGAACGCCAGGACGGTGATCGTGCTGCGGGAGGAGCCTCAGAAGCTGCTGTACATCGGCTTCGACGCTAGCGGACGGCCCCGTGAGGTGATCACCGACACCTCGGCCAGCACCGGACGGGTCGCGGTGATCCATGCCGACACCCTGACGCCCAGCTACTACGAGTTCTTGTGAGAGGAGATGTAATCATGACCGATACCGAGTTCAGCCCCGAAGAGCGGGCACAGTTCGAGCAGGCGGCCGCCGAGGCCGAGGCCGGCTACAGCCCGGAGTTCCTGCATTCGCGTCCCCGGCTGGGACGGCCACGCGAACTCGGCCACGAGGCCGGGGTGGTGATCCAGTTCCGGCTCGACCCCGAACGTGCTGCCCGCCTGGACGCCTACGCCGCCCAGGAACACAAGTCCCGTTCCCAGATCATCCGCGAAGCCCTCGACCAGCAGCTCGCCAACTAGCCCCGCGTCTCCCCGCCGATTCAGCCACGTCCAGCGGCTCGACCCTGCCAGCGAAGACCTCACCGGAACCCCACCCGAAACCTCGATACACCCGGTGCAAACCGGCGGGCTGAACCGCGCTGGCGCCGCCTCATCGTTCAATGCTGCAGCGCCGACTGCCGTCAGACTGCCGTGATCAGCGACCTGTCTGTTCGTCAGGCCGGTCCTCCTTGGATGGATTGATCAGAAGCCTGCCCACCCCAGTAGGCGCTGGGGCGTGGTCCGCTACAGGACTGTCGGCAAGGTGCTTCTTCCCGGGCCGACGCCGGACCCTGGCGCCTTGAATCGGTCACGCTCGATCAGTCCTGATCTTGTGCGAACTTGTCCGGCCGCCACCGTCCACGCCGCCGCACCTCGCCGGCCCGGGCCCGTCTTCAAGCGGCGTCGTCACGCGATCTGTACTCTGCAAGGCATGGGCGGATGGGGCGTTCTCCTGCTGATGACCGTAGCCACGGCTGTGGTCCTGGTCGGCATTCCTACCGCCCTGGCCATCATCCTCGCTGTGCGCCGGCGCCGGTCCGACGGATCCGCGTCGCGGATGCAGGTCGAGGCACGGGTAGTCAACAAGCGCTCCCTGATCGCGGGGGGTGGCGCCTCCGTTGGCCAGCGTGACTTCGTGACGTTCCAGTTCCCTGACGGCAACCGCGTCGAACTCGCCGTGTCGGCATCCGAGGCAGGCATGCTCATCGTCGGCGATGAAGGCCGTCTGGAGTGGCAAGGCAGCAGCTACCTCGGGTTCGCGCGCGAAATCATGCGCTGACACGTTCCCGACAGCGGGGCCGGATCCCGCCGCCGTGACGCAACTCACAAGACCCGACTGCCCGATCGGGTGAATCGAGCGTCCACGATTGCCCGAACGACCCAACGATAGTTGGTTCGCGCCCACGAAAGAAGCGGCGGTGAGACTCTCAGATTGTGAGGCAGCCGCCGAGATCTGAGCGGTTCCACGAAGAGTTTGCCGCCTCACACTCGCGCAAGGCCCCTTACGCAAGACCACCCTCTGCCGGAAGGACGAATCAACTCATGACCGCAGTCTCTCGTCTACTCATCGCCGTATCGCTAGCGGGCGTCCTCTCAATCGGGACGGCGCCTGGCGCGATGGGTGCGCAGCCCTCATCCTCTCCGTCGCCACACGCCCCCACGGCGGGGATCCCGGCCGAGTACGACGCGCTCGTCTCCTTCTGGGAGCAGAACCACGTACCCAAAGCAAAGCAAAAGCAGCTCTTCGCAACCCTCGAAGCCGGCGGAACGTGGGACTCCATGGAGGGCGGGTCGGCGAACCTCGTGTCGACACACACCAGCAAGCAGGACGGCATGAAGGTCACGAAGTACACCTACAAGGACGGGTCAATCCGAGTAGATGCCGTCGACATCCCCATCACTTCTTCATCCGACGGTGGCATTACTCCTCAATCGGTCACCAAGTGCTCCTATAGCGGGGGAAGTTACTGGTACAGCTACACCGACTGCAAGGCGATGTCCAGCGTCGGGATCGCCAGCCTTTGGTTCTACTTCGACTACTCTGGGTCGTATAGCAGTTCCTCGATCAACAAGTATTACGACATTGGATGCTCCGTCCTGGCCGGGACCTGCTCAGACAGGCACTTCACCAAGATCAGCTCGAGGAACGTCCGAGCTTTGGCGGACTTCTTCCAGGCTGGAAGCACGAACACCATTGGCGTCGGCGTGAAGGTATCAGGGCCCAACGCATCGACATACAACCTCTGACAAGGAAGGCGATCATGACGGGCTGGGATCAGTTGCTGATCACCTCGATCATCACCTTCGCGGTCGCCACTGCTCTCCTGCTCAGGTGGCGGAGTCGAAAGCGGAGAAGCTGACCCGCAGTCAAGACTGGACTGGGGAAGGCGGCAAACGTCTCCCCCAGCCCAGTTCTACCTACTCAAGCCAGCAGTCGGCACCGGGAGATGAGACGGTTGATTCTCCCCACGTCGAAGCTTCTCAGCCCATTCGCCAGCGAAGCGCATGAGTGCCTGCCGCTGGTGTGGACGACAGATCCGAGACCCGCAGGCACGATGTGATCGGGCCAGATTCCTCGCGATTCCGAGCGTGAGCGTTGTCACCACCTCGGCCATGAGAGTCACGCTGGGGAGTGGACGTAACCATCGCCAGCGTCCCGACCGACCTCGACTATGCCTTGTTGCCGGCGATGATCGCGTCCAAACCCTTCACCACCTCGGTCATGTGGTCGGCGGCGACCTCTTGGTAGCGCAGGGCCATACCGGGGGTGGTGTGTCCGGCGACGGCTTGGAGTTCGCGGATGGTAGCTCCGGCGAGGGCGGTGTAGGTGAGCCCGACGTGGCGGAGGTCGTGGAACCGGATGCCCTCGATGCCGGCGGACTTGCAGGCGCGGAGCCAGGCTGCGCGCCATTCGGTGTCGGTGACGTGGCCGCCGTCCTGGCGCCAGAAGAGAAGCCCGTTGGGTCCGAGTTGGGCGTGGTCGCGCAGGTGCGTCCGCACGGTCTCGATCATCGACGGCGGGATGCGGACGTTGCGGATACCGGCCTCGGTCTTGGGCGCGCCGACGCGCTCGGTTCGCTGGCCCGCGTGGACGACGCCGCGGGATACCTTCACCAGACCCCGTTGGAGGTCGATGTCCTTGCGGCGGAGTTCCCGGATCTCTCCGGAGCGCAGCGCACACCAAGCTCCCAGCAGCACACCGAGCTGCCATTCGTCGGGCATGGCGTCGGCGATCTGCTGAACCTCACCGGGGGTGATCGGATCGATACTGCGGCGGCGGGACGGCTTGCCGGCACCCTTCACCCGGACAGGGCTGACCTCGAGGATGCCGTCGTCGACCGCGGCCAGGCTGATCGTGCGGAGGAACTGGTAGGCCTGATCGCAGCTGCGCCGCCTCTCGGTCAGGGGCAGCGTCCGCCACCAGTTCTGCACCTGGGCCCGGTTGAGGTCGGCGATCGGCACGTCACCGAGCGGGTGGGTCGTCCAGACCTTCGGACGCGCCCGCTTGCCGGTGCGGGCATTGGGTCGGAGGCTGAATGCGAGGGGCTCGCCGCAGATGTAGATCCGCAGGCTCGCCTCATACCGGGCCCGTGTGGTCTCACGGATGTCAGCCGTGGCCAGCCATTGGAGAGCGTAGCTGGATACCGTGGGACGGTCGGCTGCGGCCTTCACCTCGCCGTGGCGGGCGGCCTCGCGTTCGGCGGGCGGCGTCCACTGCCCGGTCTCGATCAGGCGACGTTCGGTCTCGAGCCAGATTCGGGCATCTCCCTCGGTCTGGAAGGTCGTGGGCGCGATGTAGACCGCGCTGGGGGAGATGCCCGGGACGCCGCCGTGGCGGTAGCTCGCCTGGAAGTTGCCGGACGCCTTGAGGCGCACCGTCCCCCAGGAGCTGCGATGCCTCGCCGAGCCCCTCGTGCGCCGTGCCATTTCTGCCACTCCCATCTGGTGCGCGGGCCCTTGACGGGCCCCTATCGGGCCCTTAGGTACACATCACATGCCTATGCACGGGTATGCACTCCTCGCAACCGAAAGTATTGAAACACCTAGTCAAGAGCACTATATCAGTGTTGGCAAGGGCCTCCGAAATTCACCGTTCCACGGATTCGAATCCCATTGGGGGCACCCGTGGACCAGCCCCTTGCCTCAGCGCTATTCAGCGTTACTATGTACTGGTAGTCAGTGTCACTGAGTAGCTGGGGGTCTCGATGGGCAGGCAGATGACGGAGCTGCTCAAGGGCACGCTCGAGGGCATCGTGCTGGCGCTCCTCGAGGCCCGACCGGCCTACGGCTACGAGATCACCGCGTGGCTGCGTGAACAGGGCTTCAGCGACATCGCCGAGGGCACCGTCTACGCCCTGCTGGTCCGGATCGAGCAGCGCGGGCTGGTGGACGTGGAGAAGGTCCCCTCCGAGAAGGGGCCGCCACGCAAGGTGTACACGCTCAACGCGCGGGGTCGCAGCGACCTCGCGGAGTTCTGGACGACGTGGGGCTTCCTCGCCGAACGACTGGGACGGCTCCGGGACGGAGATCGATAGAGATGGCTGCGAAGTGGATCGAGCTGGTCACCGGATCGCTCGAGGACAAGAAGCGGTACCGGGAGTACCGGGCCCGCATGGAGTCCCTGCCCGCGGCCTACGCGAATTCCGCGAAGGCCTTCCAGCGGTACTTCATGTACTACGCGGGCATCGTCGACGGCGCGACGACCCTGCAGATGATGAGCGACTTCGTCGACCTCTGGGAGCGCGTGGCCGCCGACGGCACCCCGCTGCGCGAGGTGATCGGGGACGACCCGGTGGAGTTCGCGGAGACGTTCGCGCAGGCCTACACCGGCAAGCAGTGGATCGACAAGGAGCGGGCCCGCCTCACGCGGGCGATCGAGGACGCGGAGCGGGGCGAGCCGGCATGACCACGGCCATCGAGGTGCGCGGCCTGACGAAGGCCTACGGCGACCTCGAGGTGCTGCGCGGCGTCGACCTCGACGTGGCGCGGGGCAGCATCGTCGCGCTGCTCGGCTCCAACGGTGCGGGGAAGACGACGCTGGTGAGGATCCTGTCCACGCTGCTCACCGCGGACGGCGGCGTGGCCGGCGTGAACGGCTTCGACGTCGCCACGCGGGCCGCGGACGTGCGCGCGTCCATCAGCCTCACCGGGCAGTTCGCCGCGGTCGACGAGATCCTCACCGGACGCGAGAACCTCGTTCTCGTGGCGCGGCTGCGGCACCTCACGGACGTGGACGCGATCGCGGCCGACCTGCTGGAGCGGTTCGCGCTCACCGACGCGTCCGACCGGCCCGTCTCCACCTACTCCGGGGGCATGCGCCGCCGGCTCGACATCGCGATGAGCCTGATCGGCGAGCCGCCGGTGGTGTTCCTCGACGAGCCCACCACGGGGCTCGACCCGCAGGCACGGCTCGAGGTGTGGCAACTCATCCGCAGGCTGGCCGGGCACGGCACCACGGTGCTGCTGACCACCCAGTACCTGGACGAGGCGGAGCAGCTCGCAGACCGGATCGCGATCCTGCACGACGGCCGGATCATCGTGGACGGCACGCTCGCCGAACTCAAGGCGCTGCTGCCGCCCGCGACGGTCGAGTACGTGGAGAAGCAGCCGACGTTGGAGGAGGTCTTCCTGGCTGTCACCGGCGCAGGGAAGGAGGAGCCGGAATGAGTGCCGCGCACGTGGTCGGCGACACCAGCGTCCTGCTGGGGCGGTCGCTGCGCCACATCACCCGCAGCCTGGACACGATCATCACCACCACGATCATGCCGATCGGCTTCATGCTGCTGTTCGTGTACGTGTTCGGTGGCGCGATCCGGGCCGGCTCCGGCCCCTACGTGGACTACCTGCTGCCGGGCATCCTGCCGATCACGATCGCCTCGGGCATCTCCTACACCGCGTTCCGGCTGTTCCTGGACCTGCAGAGCGGGATCTTCGAGCGCTTCCACTCGATGCCCATCGCGCGGTCGTCCGTGCTGTGGGCGCACGTGCTGACGTCCCTGGTCGCCAACCTGGTCTCGGTCGTGGTCGTCGTGGTCGTCGCGCTGGTGATCGGGTTCCGCTCGGGAGCCGGGGTCCTGGCCTGGCTCGCGGTCGCGGGCATCCTCGTGCTGTTCACGCTGGCGCTGACGTGGATCGCGGTGATCCCCGGCATCACCGCGAAGTCCGCGGACGGGGCGAGCGCGTTCGCGTACCCGCTGATCTTCCTGCCGTTCGTCAGCTCGGCGTTCGTACCCACGGACACGATGCCGGGGCCGGTGCGCTGGTTCGCCGAGCACCAGCCGGTGACGTCCATCGTGAATGCGATCCGGGACCTGCTGGCCCAGCGACCCGTCGGTGACGACCTGTGGATCTCCCTCGCGTGGTGCGCGGGCATCCTCCTTGTCGCCCGGGCCGTCGCGCTGCGCGCCTATCACCGCCGCATCGCGCCCGGCTAGGGCGACACACGGCTCACCTTCAGGCTCTGCACAGGGAACCGCCGGACAATGGGTCCAGCAGAATTCCTGGGGGGACAGTGACCGACCTCGTCGACGACACACAACTACTGCTCGCGGTACCGCCGGAGGAGTCCGTCGCGAGCAGGGATCCCCTGTGGGAGGTGTCCGCGGCGGCCGTCACGGGTGCCGCGCTGCTGGCGAAGGCCAGGGCGTACGAACTGCGCCTCACCCGCTGGATGGCGGAGGCGGCGAACCAGGGCGCGGGACTGACCGAGCTCGCCGACGCGGCGGGGATGAGCGCCGACGAGGTGCGCAGCCGGCTGGCGGGCCATCCGGAGTTGCTGGACGCGGCCAGTCGCGAGCGGCTGCTGGCCCCCGTCCGGCACCGCCGCTGGTGACCTGGACCGAATCGGGGACGGTTCCTGATTCGGTCCGTCTCAGGGTCACCGGACCAGGGTCGGCTCAGGGTGGAACACACCCGGTGCCCAGCGGCGTTATCTACCATGGAAGTCCGACGACGGCGTAGCCGTCGCCAGCCAAGGAGGAAAGCAGCAGATGCGCAGCAGCAACCCGGTCCTGTCCCGGCCCGATGCGTGGCAGGTGGAACCGGCCCAGCAGGCCCAGTACCCGGGTCAGCCCGGCCAGGCCCAGTACAACGCCTACGCCCAGCCCGGCCAGGTGCCCGGACAGCCCTACGGGTACACGGACGCGAACGCCCAGCAGTTCGGGCAGCAGGTCGCCGGACGGATGACCATCGACGACGTGATCACCAAGACCGCGATCACGCTCGGCACCGTGGTCGCCGTGGCGGCGCTCACGTTCATGTTCCTGCCCGACGCCCTCCTGATGCCGATCTGGATCGTTTCCGGCCTGGTCGCGTTCGGCGTGGTCATGCTGGTCAGCTTCCGGCGCCGGGTGAACCCGGCGTTCGTCCTGGCCTACGCGGCGATCGAGGGCCTCTTCCTCGGCGCGGTCAGCAAGGCCTTCGAGTACATGTACCCGGGCATCGTGATGCCGGCCGTCATCGGCACCTTCGTGGCCGCGGGCATGACGCTGGCCGTCTACAAGCTGTTCCGGATCCGGGTGACCAGCAGGTTCCGCAAGATGGTGCTGATCGGCACGATGGCCTACGCGGGCGTACTGCTGGTCAACTTCGTCCTGTCGTTCTTCGGGCTGGCGTTCATCCAGGCGGGCAACCTGACCGTGATCGCCCTGATCGCGTCCGCCATCGGCGTCGGCCTGGCCGTGTTCAACCTGATCCTCGACTTCGACTTCATCGAGCAGGGCGTCGCGATGGGCGCTCCCTCGTCCGAGTCGTGGCGGGGTGCGTTCGGTCTCACCGTGACGATGGTCTGGCTCTACATCGAGCTGCTCCGGCTGCTGTCCTACTTCCGGCGGTAGCCACCACGAACTGAGGGCCCCGGCGAGCGATCGCCGGGGCCCTTGCCATGCTCGGGCCGGCGCGATGCGGACGTCGCGGCGCGCATCGCGGCTCCCGCGACGGGCCCGATGCGTGGAGCGGCCGGATCGCGACGCTCAGCGGGGTACCAGGCCCGCGTGCACCAGGTCGCGCAGGTGGCGGTCGAGCAGCACGCGTGCGCCGGACGACCAGGCCTTGCGCGCCCAGCGGTCCAGCGGTACCCACTCCGCGGCGGCGGTGGTGCCGCCCTGGTCGTGGACCACCGGGTCCGTCGGCTCCGCGCAACTGGCCGCGTAGATGATCCGGACGGCGTGGAAGTCCTCCACGACCCGGGACGGGGACCGGCCGATCCAGTGGTCGGTCTGCACGTCGAGGAGGTGCGAGATCTCCGGCACCTGGCCCGTCTCCTCGGCGATCTCGCGGATCAGCGCCTGGCTCGGGCTCTCCCCGGCGTCGATGCCGCCGCCGGGCAGCCCCCACAGGCCGGGCACGGCGGTGCGGTCGGAGAACTGGGTGGCCAGCAGCCCGCGCCCGGAGAGCACGATCCCGTAGGCGGCGAGGCGCTGCCGCACGACGGGCTCCGGTTCGGTGGCCAGGTCCAGGTCCGGGTCGATCGAGCGGGTCCTCGGCTCCTGCAGCTCGGCGCTGCGTCCGTGCCGTCCCACCTGGACGGTGAGGGTGAGGTCCGGGGCGCTGCCCGTCGCGGAGAGCGGCCGGACGATCCGGTAGCCGAGTTCCCAGGCCAGCCGGTGCGGGTCGGCGCCGTGCGGCAGGGGTCCGGTGAAGACGGGGTTCCCCCCGGCCACCTCGACCCCGATGATCCGCATCGGTCCATGATGACCCCGCGGCGGAATCGAACCAAGCCCCCTCCCCGGCCGGTAACCGACTGGTAACCGGCCGCCGCTGGTTATGCTTCGCTTGCCGGAGGCAGCGGAGGTGAGGCCGTGCAGTACGACGAGAACGCGATGCCGGACCCGTCCCGGGCCGGACGCGGGGACGACGGACACCGCGGCACGACCGCCCCGGCCACACGCAGCACGTTCGCGGCGGGTGCACCGGGTTGATCAAGTACCTGGGCTCGAAACGCCGGCTGGTCGGCGAGCTGGGCCGGCTGTTCAGCGCCTCGGGAGCGGTCAGCGCCCTGGACCTGTTCACCGGCACCACCCGCGTCGCGCAGGAGTTCTGCCGGCGCGACGGGTACCCGACCTGCGTGGACACCGCCGCCTACTCCGAGGTGCTCGCGCAGGCCTACGTCGTCACCGATGCGGCGGACGTGGACGCGGGCGAGCTCGACGAGGCGCTGGCCCGGCTCCAGGCGCTGCCCGGCCGTCGCGGCTACGTCACCGAGGTGTTCTGCGAGCAGGCCCGCTACTTCCACCCGGACAACGGGCTGCGGATCGACGCGATCCGGCAGGGGATCGACGACCTCTACGGCGACCACCCGCTGCGCCCGGTGCTGCTCACCGCGCTGCTCGAGGCGGCCGACCGGGTCGACTCGACCGTCGGGCTGCAGATGGCGTACCTGAAGGACTGGGCGCCGCGCGCGCTGCGTCCCCTGCGCCTGGTGGCGCCCGAGCTGACCCCGGGCACCGGCCGGGCGATCCGCGGGGACGCGCTCGCGCTCGCCGCGTCCCTCGACCCGGTCGACCTGGCCTACCTCGACCCGCCCTACAACCAGCACCGCTACTTCACGAACTACCACGTCTGGGAGACCCTGGTGCGCTGGGACGCCCCCGAGCACTACGGCGTGGCCTGCAAGCGGGTGGACGCCCGGGACGCGGCCACCCGCAGCCCGTTCAACTCGCGGCGCACCATGCCGGACGCGCTGGCGGCCGTGATCGCGCAGGTGCGGGCCGAGACGGTGGTGGTCTCGTTCAGCAACGAGGGGTTCGTGCCGCTGCCGGACCTGGTCGGCATGTGCGCGGTGCGCGGGTACCCCGTCGAGGTGCTGGCGTTCGACACCCGCCGCTACATCGGGCAGCGGCTGGGCGTGTTCAACCCGGACGGACGGCGCGTGGGCGTGCCGGGCCCGGAGCGGAACGTCGAGTACGTGCTGATCAGCGCGCCCGACCCGGTGCGGGAGGCGCTGGTCAGGAGATGACCTCGTTGCCCGCCAGGTCGGTGGTGACCACCCGGGTGCCGAAGCTGAAGTACATCCGCGGCGTGCCGAGGTTGCGGCGGTCGTCGATCACGACGCTCCAGCCGCCCTCCTCGGGCAGTTCGCCCGCGCTGCGGGCCGCGTCCACCACCTTCCAGATGGCGGTGGCGCTCACCTTGTCCGCGAGGAACAGCGGCAGGTCCACGCTGCGGGCGGTCACGTTCGTGGTGACCGGGACCTTCGACGTCCGGGTGCGCCGGACCACGGTGTCGGGCTCGCCGGGGTAGTCGACCCACACGCCCTGGCTGGAGTCGACCGTGATCGAGTACACGGTCATCCGTGCTCCGAGGGCGTCGGCGATGCCCTGCGCGATGCCGCCCTCGTTGTCGAAGTAGAGGATCGGGAGCAGCCCCCCGCTGGCGGTGAAGAACACGGTGCGCGACTCGGGCACGGTGGAGACCGACATGGTCACGTTGCCGCCGGAGTAGTCGACGATCGTCAGGGTCTGGTTCTGCGCGGAGCCGGACTGCCCCTCGGCGGCGCGGAACAACGCACCCACGTCGGAGAAGTTGAACCGGGCCGGGTCGAACGTGGCCTGGTCGACGTACTGCTGGTCGGTGGCGACCTGGCCGGTCTCGCCGTCCCGGTAGGCCCACGCGACCGGTTTCTGGTCGGCGTCGAGGACGGTGACCTCCACGGTGTCCTTCGTGATGTCGACGGTGAGCACCTTGTCGGTGCCCGCGTCCACGAGAAGGCGGTCGACCATGATCTTCGCCGCGTTCGGGATGGTGAAGTCCAGGGCCGTCGGCGAGGGGGACGGGGTGGTCGTCGGTGTGGTCGGGGAGCACCCGGCGAGGAACATCCCGCACACCCAGCCCAGGACGAGCAGGCGGCGGGGGCTCGTGGTCACGGATCGAGGGTAGCGCGGGGCCCGGGCGCGGGCAGACTGGAGCCGTGTTCGACCTGACCCTTGCCGCCGTCGACCTGGCTCCGTTGCTGGTCGGGGCGCTGGTCGGCGACGGCGGGGTCACCGTCCGGCTCACCGAGGTGGAGGCGTACGCGGGTAGCGACGACCCGGCCGCTCACGCCTGGCCCGGGCCCCGTCCGCGGACCCGCGACCTGTTCGGGCCTCCGGGAACGCTCTACTGCTACCTGTCGCACGGCCTGCACATCTGCGGGAACGTGGTCTGTGGCGTGTCCGGTGGCGGCTCGGCGGTCCTGTTGCGGGCGGGACGGGTCGTGGCCGGGCTCGAACTGGCCCGGGAGCGGCGTCCGGGGGTCGCGGACGAGGCACTGGCCCGCGGGCCGGGCAACCTCGGCCGGGCACTGGGCTGGACCCTCGACGACTCCGGCCGCGGCTTCGGCGCCGGCGGGCTGTCGCTGGTTCGTGGCGAGCCGTCCGCGCCCGTGCGTTCGGGGCCGCGGGTCGGGGTGAGTGTCGCGGCGGGACGTCCGTGGCGGTTCTGGGCGGACGGCGATGCGACGGTGTCGGCCTACCGGCGCAGCCCCCGGATCGTGCCCGGCCGCCACGACTGGTGAGGTGGACCGGATCAGGAACC
>JAXGTK010000005.1:0-32474 GCA_040774965.1 Propionicimonas sp.
ACCGTCCCCGAGTCGGTCCGGACCGGATTGGGGACGGTTCCTGATTCGGTCCACCTCGCGCCAGCGGGCCACCACGGCGTCCGCGTCGACGATACCGACCACGATCCGCGGGCCGTCGTGCGGACGCAGGTAGCTCTCCCGGATCCTGCTGTTCAGGTCGGCGACGATCTCGCACACCTCGGCCTCGGTGCGCACACCGGCCAGCGTCTCCGGCAGCCGCTCCGCCTCGCGGCGCAGGGCGAGCGGGGTGGGCAGCAGCGGTGCCAGGTCCTCGCGGGCGATCTTCGCCTTCACCCACCAGTCCGGGTCGTCGTCGAGGTGCAGCGGCTTCCCCGCCCCGGGCAGGTCGTCGAACTCGCCGCGCTCCATCGACTCCCGGACCTGCCGGTCGATCCACGACTCGTACTGCATGCCTCCATCCTGCCCCCGCGGACGGTCACCTCAACCCGCGGACGCAGCCCGGTCGAGCCCGGCGCGCAGGTCCGCGACCAGGTCGGACGCGTCCTCGACGCCCAGGCTGAGCCGCAGCAGGCCGTCGGTGATCCCGGCTGCGGCCTGCACCTCGGGCGGCATCGCCGCGTGGGTCATCGTGGCCGGGTGCGAGACCAGCGACTCGACCCCGCCGAGGCTCTCGGCCAGGCAGAAGCAGCCCAGCCCGTCCACCAGCGCCCGGACGGCGGCCTCGCTGCCCACGTCGAAGGTGACGATCGCGCCGAAGCCGTCCATCTGGCGGGCCGCGAGCGCGTGCTGCGGGTGCGTGGCCAGCCCCGGGTAGTGGACGGCCCGGACGGCGGGGTGGGAACCGAGCAGCTCGACGACCGCGGCGGCGTTGGCCTGGGCCTGCGCCATCCGCAGGTGCAGGGTGCGCAGCCCGCGCAGCACGAGGTAGGCGTCCAGTGCACCGCTCGTCGCCCCGAGGGTGTTCGCCCACCACCCGAGCCGCTCCACGAGTTCGCCGGACGCGGCGACGATCGCCCCGGCCACCACGTCGCTGTGCCCGTTGAGGTACTTGGTGGCCGAGTGCACGACCACGTCCGCACCGGATTCGAGCGGACGCTGCACGACCGGGCTCGCGAACGTGTTGTCGGCCACGACCAGGGCACCGGCGGCGTGGGCGGCCTCACCCAGCGCAGCGATGTCGGTGATCCGCAGCAGGGGGTTGGACGGCGTCTCCAGCCAGACGAGGTCGGCGCCGGCCAGCGCGTCCGGCCAGGTCGAGGCGTCGCTCAGGTCGACCAGCCGCAGCCGGAGGCGTCCGCTGCGGGCGAGCGCGTCGAACAGCCGCCAGGACCCGCCGTAGCAGTCGAACGAGGCAACCAGGGTGCCGCCCGGCGGCAGCAGGGCCAGCACGGTCGTGGTGATCGCCGCCATCCCGGACGCCGTGACGACGCCGCCCGCGCCGGCCTCGAGCGCGGCGATCGCGTCCGCCAGCACCGACCGGGTCGGGTTGCCGGCCCGGCTGTAGTCGTAGCTGCCGGGCTCGCCGAGACCGGGGAAGCAGTAGGTGGTCGACACGTACACCGGGGGCACGACGGCGCGGTGGGCGGGATCGGTGTTGATCCCGGCCCGGACGGCCCGGGTCCGGGGGTGCTGCTGGGTCACAGCGCGAGACCCTACCGGCCGTGGTTCCCCGGCACAGCCGTCCCACTGGGGCACTTGCCGCACCGCTCGTCCTCTGGTGCGGGGTAGCCGCCCGGGGTAGCGTCCGAGGTATGAAGATCGAGGACATCATCCGCAACAAGGGCGCGGACGTGGTCACCATTGCCCCCGCCGCCACCGTTGCCGAGCTGGTCGACCTGCTCGGGAAGAACAACATCGGCGCCGTGGTGGTCAGCGAGGACGGCGCCACGATCTCCGGCATCGTCAGCGAACGTGACGTGGTCCGGCACCTCGCCACCGACGGCCTGGACGTGCTCACCGAGCCGGTCTCGGCGATCATGACCGCGAACGTGAAGACGTGCACCCCCGAGGACTCCCTCGAGGCCACGGGCCACACCATGACCTACGCCCGGATCCGTCACCTGCCCGTGGTCGGCGAGGACGGCAGGCTCACCGCGATCATCTCGATCGGCGACGTCGTGAAGTACCGGATCGACCAGCTCACCGACGAGCGCAACCACCTGCTTGACTACCTCCACACCTGAGCCGGCGCCCGCTCCGGCCGAGGCGGCCCTGATCGCCGCCGGCCTGCCCTACCGGGTGGTCCGGCATCGTCCGGCGAAGTCCCTGGCCGAGGCCGCGGCCCTGCGCGGGATCAGCCCGCGCGACATCGTCAAGACCCTCGTCGTGCGTCGCGGCACCGACGACTACCTGTTCGTCCTGGTGCCCGGCGACCGCGAGATCGCGTGGCCGAAACTGCGCGCCCACCTGGGCGTGAACCGCCTGTCCATGCCCGACGCCGACGCCGCGTTCGCCGCCACCGGTTACCGGCGCGGCACGATCACGCCGTTCGGCTCCCGGGTCGCCTGGCCCGTCGTCGCGGACGCGAGCGTCGCCGGCCGAACGATCTCGCTGGGCGCCGGGGAGCCGGGAGCCACGGTCCTGCTGGACGCGGACGCCGCGCTGGCCACCCTCGGCGCCGAGGTCGCCGACGTCACGGAACCGGCGGCCTGAGCGGAGTCACCGAGTCCAAATTACGTACCCACCTGCGTACGCGCTTGCCCCGAAACGCGCTCGACAATGGAGGTGCCCGCCGGTTGCGGCGGGCACGCGACATCCGGCCGGGGAGAGCGTCGGAGTCGCCGAGGAGGGGGCCATACATGGAATTCCGGGATCGATCGTTCTTGCCCTGACGCTCGTGGGGCTGTCCGCCTGCTCGAGCGCGACGCCCACCACCACGACCACACCCACGCCGGTGGCGCTACCGGCCAACAACACCCCGGTGACCCAGTCACCGTCCCCCTCCACCTCCTCGTCCCCATCGGCGACCCCGACCGCGTCGTCGTCGGGATCGCCCGCGCAGGCGCTCTCGAACCCCTGCCAGGTCCTGACCCGGGCCGAGGCGAGCGCCCTGTCCGGGGTCTCGATGCCCGCCGGGGTGAAGAAGTCGTGGGGCACGGCCGGGTTCAAGTGCGGCTACACGTCGGGCTCGGTGGAGGCGTTCGTGATCCTGGAGCAGGCCGCGTCGCCGGGCAAGGCGACGGCGGAGTGGAATGCCGAGAAGGCCAGCCTGCAGAAGCAGGCCATCCCGGCCGGGGTCAAGATCTCCGCCACGGTGATGCCCGGGCTCGGTGACCGCGCGGAGCTCTTCGTGGGATCGGTGACGAGCGGCGGGGTCAAGAGCACGATGATGGCGGTCTTCGTCCTCAAGGGCTCCACGTTCGTCGACGTGGGCGACTTCGCCCTGCTGGGCACCAAGCCCCCCACCGCCAGCGCCCTCAAGGCGCAGGCGGCCACCTGCGTGAGCCGGGTCTGAACCGGCACCCGGCCGTCCCGGGGCTCGGGCCCGGCTGGCGCGACGCGCACGCCGCCGAACCGTCGCGGGGTGTCGGCGCGGCGCGGCATGCTGGACGCATGGACCACCCCGACGTCACCCACATCATTCCGCCGTACCTGCTGCAGCACCTCGCCGACGGCTCCGAGCCGATCGCGGAGCAGGCCCGTGCCACCCTCGTGGCGGACGCGGAGAAGCGCCGTGCCCGCTCCCGGCGCACCGCCCCCACGGTGGTCGCGGGCGTCGCGACGACCTCCACCGGGCCGTCCCGGGAGATCTTCGACGCCCACGGCACCGAGAACCTGCCGGGCACGCCGGTGCGCGCCGAGGGTGCCCCCGCCACCGGCGACGCCGCCACCGATGAGGCCTACGACGACTTCGGCGCCACCTGGAAGCTGTACGACGAGGTGTACGGCCGCAACTCCATCGACGGCGCGGGCATGGCCCTGCTCGGCACCGTCCACTACGGCGAGGGCTACCAGAACGCCTTCTGGAACGGCGAGCGCATGGTCTTCGGGGACGGGGACGGGGTCATCTTCGGCCGGTTCACCGCCAGCCTGGACGTGATCGGCCACGAACTCACCCACGGGGTCACCGAGCACACCGCGGGCCTCACCTACCGCGGCCAGTCCGGCGCGCTGAACGAGTCCGTCTCCGACGTCTTCGGGGTGCTGGTGGCCCAGTACAGGGCGGGCCAGACGGCCGCCGAGGCCGACTGGCTGATCGGCGCGGAACTGCTGCTGCCCGGCGTGCAGGGGGTGGCGCTGCGCAACATGCTGCACCCGGGCACCGCCTACGACGACCCCCGGCTCGGCAAGGACCCGCAGCCCGCGGACATGAGCGGCTACGTGCACACCAGTGCCGACAACGGCGGCGTGCACTACAACTCGGGCATCCCGAACCGGGCGTTCGCGCTCACCGCCACCGCGATCGGCGGCCACGCCTGGGAGACCGCGGGCCGCGTCTGGTACGACGTGCTCACCGGCCCGGACATCCTCCCCGGGTGCGACTTCGCCACCTTCGCGACCCTCACGGCCAACGCCGCCGTCGCGCGCTTCGGCGACGGCGCCGAGGCCGCCGCCGTCCGCTCGGCGTGGGAGACCGTCGGGGTGGGCGCGAGCACCGCGGACGCCCCGTCGTCCGGCGGCGACGGCCTCGACCCGGACACTCCGTTGCTGGTGCGCCGCACCGGTGGTGTCGCCGGCCTCGTCCGGGAGCGCCGGACGAGCCTCGCCGAGTTGCCGCGCAGCGACCGGCGTGCGTGGGCGGGGCTGCTGGCCGAGGGAACCCTGCCCGCGCTGGCGGCACAGAGCGAACCGAAGCCGGACGTCTTCTGCTACGGCGTGGTCTGCCAGGCCGCGGAGGTGGACGTGGAGGTGGCCGAGCACGACCTGCCCAGCCACCTGCGCGCCCTGTTCGAACGCACCCTCGGATGACAGGGGCCGGGCCGCCGGCCGGGCGGCCCGGCGATCCCGCTCAGAGCTTCGACCAGGCCTCCCCGAGGACCGAGCGCATGGCCTCGGTGATCAACGCGAACTCCGCCGGACCGGTGGTCAGTGGCGGCGCGAACTGGACCACGGCGTTGCCGCGGTCGTCCGGACGGCAGTAGATGCCGGCCTCGAGCAGCTTCGGGCCGATGAAGCCGCGCAGCACCCGCTCGCAGTCGTCCCGGGAGAACGGCTCCTTGCTGGCCTGGTCGCGCACCACCTCGACGGTCCAGAAGTAGCCGGTGCCACGCACGTCGCCGACGATCGGCAGGTCGCGAAGGGTGTCCAGGCTGTCCTTGAAGGCGCTCTCGTTGCGCATCACGTTGCCGAGCAGGTCCTCGCGCTCAAAGAGGTCGAGGTTGGCCAGCGCGGCCGCGCAGGCCACCGGGTGCCCGGCGAAGGTGTAGCCGTGGGCGAAGGCGTTGTTGCCCTCGCCGAACGGCTCGAAGATGCGGTCGGAGATGATCGTCGCGCCCAGCGGCACGTACCCGGACGTCAGGCCCTTGGCGCTGGTGATGATGTCGGGCTGGTAGCCGTACCGTTCGGCCCCGAACATGGTGCCGAGCCGGCCGTAGGCGCAGATCACCTCGTCGGAGACCAGCAGCACGTCGTAGGTGTCGCAGATCTCCCGGAGCCGCTCGAAGTAGCCCGGCGGCGGGGTGAACGAGCCGCCCGCGTTCTGGACGGGCTCGACGAAGACCGCGGCGACGGTCTCCGGCCCCTCGGCGAGGATGATCTCCTCGACCTGGTCGGCAGCCCAGCGACCGAAGGCCACCTCGTCGTCGGCGAACTCCGCCGGCGCGCGGTAGAAGTCGGTGTTCGGCGCCTGCCGGGCACCGGGCACGAGCGGCTCGAAGGGCGCCTTGAAGCCGGGCACGCTGGTGATCGACAGGGCGCCGTGGGTGGTGCCGTGGTAGGCCACCTCGCGGCTGATCACCTTGGTCTTGTCGGGCTTGCCGGTCAGCTTGAAGTACTGCTTGGCCACCTTCCAGGCCGACTCGACGGCCTCGCCGCCGCCGGAGCAGAAGAAGACCTTGTTCAGGTCGCCGGGGGCCATCGCGGCCAAC
The DNA here is from genome assembly GCA_040774965.1 of Propionicimonas sp. Classification (GTDB taxonomy): domain Bacteria; phylum Actinomycetota; class Actinomycetes; order Propionibacteriales; family Propionibacteriaceae; genus Propionicimonas. The sequence continues at coordinate 5,988 of JAXGTK010000005.1, forward strand.
CGGTCGGCGAGCTCGATCGCCGGAGGGGTGGCGTAGGACCACAGCGGGAAGAAGGCCAGCTTGCGGGCCTGGGCGTCCATCGCCTCGGTGATCTCCTCGCGGCCGTACCCGGCCTGGACCACGAACAGCGAGGAGAGCGCGTCGAGGTAGCGCTTCCCGTTGGTGTCCCAGATGTAGGCGCCCTCGCCGCGTTCGATCACCGGCACGCCGTTGCGGGCGGCCGGCCCCATCCGGGTGAAGTGCATCCACAGGTGGTCCGCCGGGTGGGAGAGGCCGCCCGTGCCGGGCGCCGCCTCAGTCGTGCTCATTCCTTGCTCCTTGTCGTGTCGGTAGGAGGACGCAGCGTCACCAGGCCACGGTCCGGATCAGCTTGCGGTTGACGAATTCGCTGGCACCGACCCGGCCCAGCTCGCGACCGAAGCCACTGCGCTTGACGCCGCCGAAGGGCAGCTCCGAGCCGTCGGCGAGCACACAGTTGACGAACACCATGCCGGCGTCGATCTGGTTGGCGACCCGCTCGGCCTGGGCCGGGTCGGTGGTGTACAGGTAGGAGCCCAGGCCGTACGGGGTGTCGTTGGCGACCGCGACCGCCTCGTCCTCGTCGGCGACCTTGAAGACCAGTGCGACCGGGCCGAAGAACTCCTCGTGGAAGATCGCCGAGTCCCGGTCGATGCCGGTGATCACGGTCGGGGCGAAGAAGGCGCCCTCGTGGGTGCCGCCCAGGGCGAGCACGCCGTTGGCCTCGACCGCCCGGCCGACCTGCTCCTTGAGCCGCTCGGCGGCCGCCACCGACGACAGCGGGCCGATCGCGGCGCCCTCGGCCAGCGGGTCGGACGCCTCGAGCAGCCCGAGCGCCTCGATCAGCTTGGCGGTGAACTCGTCGTACAGGTCGGCGGCGACGATGAACCGCTTCGGGGCGTTGCACGACTGGCCGCTGTTGTCCATCCGGCCGCGGATCGCGTCGTCGACGACGGCGTCCAGGTCCTTGGTGGACAGCACGATGAACGGGTCCGACCCGCCCAGCTCCAGCACGACCTTCTTCAGGTTGCGTCCGGCGACCTCGGCGATCGCGGCGCCGGCCGCCTCCGAGCCGGTCAGCGAGACGCCCTGGACGCGCGGGTCGGCGACCGCGGTGGCGAGCTGCTCCTTGCTGGCGAACACCGGGACGTAGACGTCGGCCGGCACGCCCGCGTCGGCGTAGATCTGCGCCATCAGTTCGGCCGTGTGCGGGCACTGCGAGGCCGGCTTCACCAGCACCGGGTTGCCGATGATGATGTTCGGTCCGGCGAACCGGGCCACCTGGTAGAAGGGGAAGTTCCACGGCATGATGCCCAGGATCACCCCGAGCGGCGCGCACCGGAGCACCGCGGTGCCGTCACCGGCCCGCAGGCCGATCTGCTGGTCGGCGAGTTCCTCGGGCGACACCTCGGCGTAGTAGCGGTAGATGTCGGCGGCGAAGTCGACCTCGCCGAGAGCCTGGTCCAGCGGCTTGCCCATCTCCTCGACCAGGGCGGCGGCCAGTTCCTCGCGCCGCTCGGCGTGCAGGTCGCCCACGGTCCGGATCAGCACGGCGCGCTCGGCCACCGAGGTGGAACGCGCCCAGCTCCGGGAGGCCGCGTAGGCCCGGCCCATCGCGTCCTCCAGCTCCGCATCGGTGATCTGCGGGTACGGAGAGAGCTTGATTCCGGTCGCGGGATTCACGACGGCGTAAGTGGACATCCGGTGTTCCTCTCAGGTGAAGGCGATCTTGCGAAGGGTCTGGGTGACCGTCCAGACGGTGCGGTCACCAGCGGTCAGGCGGACGATATCGCCGGCGGTGAGTTCCAGCGAGGTGCGTGGGGGTTCGACGAAGTCGATTCTGGCCCTGCCGGACAGGACGAGGAAGACCTCGTCGCCCTCCACGTCGGTGGCGGCGCCCTCGGTCATCTCCCAGACGCCGACCTCGTGGTCGCCGAACCGGGCCAGCGGGTGCCAGCCGGCCCGGGGCGCTCCTCCGCGCACCTGCGCGGGCTCGAAGGGTTCGAGGGCGACGTCCACCTCCTCGATACGGGCGATCCGGGTGCTCACGAGTCGAACCCCAGTCCGACGGCGTCAAGGGTGCGCAGCAGCAGGTTGCGCCGGCCCTGGTTGTGGTCGGCACGATCCAGCGACCACTTCGTGGCCGCGATCCCCGCGGCCGCGACCGGCTCCGGGGGGAAGGGCAGCGGCCGTTCGCGCACCATCTTCAGCGCGGTGCGCCCGGTCGGCTGGCCCTCGAGCAGGTCGAGCATCACGTCAGCGGCGAACCGGGTGGCCCCCACGCCCAGGCCGGTGAAGCCGGCGGCGTAGGCGACCTGGCCGGAGCGGGCCGCGCCGTAGAAGGCACAGAACCGGGTGCAGGTGTCGATCGCGCCGGCCCAGCGGTGGCTGAACCGCAGGCCCTCGAGCTGGGGGAAGGTGGAGAAGAAGTGCTCGGCGAGCCGCTGGTAGGTCTGCGGACGGTCCTCGTAGGAGGCCCGCACCCGGCCGCCGGGATGGTAGATCGCGTCGTACCCGCCGAACAGGATCCGGCCGTCGGCGGTCGGGCGGTAGTAGTGGAACTGGTTGGCCAGGTCGGCCAGCCCCTGCCGGTGCGACCAGCCGATCGAGGCCTGCTGGGCGGCGTCCAGGGGCTCGGTGACCAGCGCGTAGTCGTAGACGGGGACGGTCATCAGCCGGTTGCGCTTCAGCAAGGAGGGGAACACGTTGGTGGCCAGCGCGACCTGACGTGCCTTCACCCAGCCGCGCGCGGTGCTGACCACCACCGGGGAGCGCCCCTCGAGGGCCGTGACCTCGGAGTGCTCGTGGATCTCGACGCCCAGCCCGGCCGCCACCCGGGCCAGTTCGAGGGCGAGCTTGCCGGGGTTCACCAGGGCGGCACCGTCCCGGTCCCACACCCCGGCGAGGTAGGTCGGCGAGTTCACCTCGGCCTGGACCGCGGCCTGGTCGAGGAAGCCCTCCTCACCGGCGATCCACTCCACCTGGTGCGGTTCGACCGCGACCGAGAGCTGGCCGGTGCGTTCGAACTCGACGTCCATGCCGTAGCGGGTCACGGTCTGCGCGAGGCCGTCCAGGTTCTCCAGCCCGAGCCGGTCGAGCTGTTCGAGCTCGTCGGGCCAGCGCTGCCGCCCGTTCTCCTCGCCGTGGGTGAGGCTGGCCTCGCAGAAGCCGCCGTTGCGGCCGGACGCCGCCCAGCCGACCTCGTGGGCCTCGAGCAGGATCACCGAGCGCCCGGGGTCGCGTTCCTTGGCCCGCACCGCGGTCCACAGCCCGGCGTAGCCGCCGCCGACCACGACCAGGTCGGCGGCGTGCCCGCCGACCAGTGCCGGGTGTTCGGGACGTGGGAGCCCGTCGAGCCAGAACACGGCCGCCCGGCTCGCGTCGAGCGCTTCCGCAGCCAGTCGGCCCTCGGGGCGACCGCGTTCGAACGCGGTGGAATGCTGCACGTCCTGCACCTCTCCGCCCGGGGACCGTGGCCCGCGAGCTCCTGCGACCGGCTCTCAACCTAGCTGACCCCGACGTCGATCATGTTACGAAATGCGCGCCGCCTTGGGCTAGGCGTGACGAATAGCGCAGTAGATCTTCTCAGGATTGCCGATATCCTCGGATTGGCAGCCCGGACGCTACTCCCCGCCGAAGGTCCGCGTCCCGGCCAGCCAGGTGCCTCGCACCTCGGCCGCCCGGGCCAGGGCGGGCTCGGTCACCGTGATGTCGCGGTCCAGCCAGACCAGGTCGGCGGCCAGGCCCACCGCGATCGCACCGCGGAAGTCCTCGGTGAAGCCCTGGTAGGCGCCGCCGGCGGTGGAGGCCAGGAGCCCCTCCTCCAACGGCAGCCGTTCCTCGGGCATCCAGCCACTCTCGGGCAGACCGTCGCGGGTCTGCCGGGTGGCGGCCACGACCAGCGCCTCGATCGGCGAGTTGGTCGACACCGGCCAGTCGCTGGCGATCGACACCCGCACGCCGAGCTTCTTCATGGTCCCGACCTGGTACTGCCGATCGGTCCGCTCCGGCCCGAGCCGGGGGGCGGTGAGAACCTCCATCAGCGGGTCCCGCTGGGCCCAGAAGGTCTGCATCGCCGCCGTCACGTTCAGGTCGGCGAACCGCTGCAGGTCGGACTCCTCCGCGATCTGGACGTGGGTGATCACCGGACGGCGGTCCCACTCCGGGTTGGTCTCGACGGCCTGCTGGATCGCGTCGAGGGCGTGCCGCACCGCGGCGTCACCGATCGCGTGCAGGTGTGCCTGGAAGCCGAGCGCATCGATGGCGGTCACCGCGGCGGCCAGTTCCTCCGGCCTCCACACCGGCATCCCGTGGTGGTGGGAGTCGTCGTAGGGCTCGAGCATCTCCGCGGTGCCGGACTCGATCACACCGTCGGCGAAGAACTTCACCGCGAACCCGGTCAGGAGCTCCGGAGCCCCGGCCGCCTCCACCTCGGCCCGCTGGGCGACGATCACCGACAACTGGTCGCGCCACCGGTCGGGCACCAGCAGCCAGCCGAGGTTCGACCGGACCGAGAGCTCGCCCCGCTTGAGCAGTTCCAGGTAGGGAAGGTGCCCGCCCTCCTCCACCCAGGCGTCCTGCATCCAGGTCAGGCCGACCGCGGCCTGCGCCTCACAGGCCAGCTTCAGGCCGGCAGCCCGGGTCTCCAGGGTCGGTTCGGGCGCGAGTCGCTCGACCAGCAGGTAGGCCGGAGGTTCCCGCAGGGTGCCCACCGGCGTCCCGTCCTCGAAGCGGTCGATCACGCCGGTCTCCGGCTCGGGAGTGTCGGCGTCCACCCCGGCCAGCTCCAGGGCCGCGGTGTTGCACCAGATGGTGTGGTGGTCGGTGGCCTTGAGCAGGACGGGCCGGTCCGGCACGACCTCGTCCAGCCAGGCGGCGTGGAAGGAGCCTCCGGGCGCCAGCGCCGGGTCGTAGGTGCCGCCCACGATCCAGTCCAGTTCGGGGTGCTCGGCGGCGTAGCGTCCGACCTCGGCGACGATGTCCGCCACCGAGCCCAGGCCCGCGATGGCGGGCCCGAACATCTCCAGCCCGGCCTGGGTCGGGTGGCAGTGGCCATCGGTGAAGGCCGGCAGCAGCAGGCCGCCGGTCAGGTCGATCTCGGTGGCGGCACCGGCGGCCAGCGCCTCGTCGCCCAGTGCCTGGATCCGGCCGGCGGCCACCGCGAGCGCGGTGGACCGCCGGTCCGGGCCCAGCCAGACCGTGCCGTTGCGGAACAGCAGGTCAGCAGTCATTTCTCGTGGCCTCCTCAGCCCTTGAAGGATTCCCAGATCTGGGTGTAGTTGGTCAGTTCGTCGTTGCTGCACGGCTCGACCGGCTTGGCGCCGGTGTAGCCGTCCGGCAGGACGATCTCGGGCGCGGACTTCATGTCGCTCTCGAGCAGGTCGTTCACGCCGGTGATTCCCGAGTTGTACTTCTGGTAGTTCGCCGCGGCGGCCGCGTTGACCGGGTCCATCATCCAGTTCAGGAAGGTGAGCGCCTGGTCGACGTTCTTGGCCCCCACCGGGACGGTGAAGTTGTCCTGCCACAGGGCCATGCCCTCGGTCGGGTAGACGTACTTCACCGTGGACTTCTTCTGCCGGGCGCGCAGCGCGGCACCGTTCCACATCATCGCGATCGACTCCTCACCGCTGGCCACCCGGTCGATGATGCCGTCGGAGCTGATCGTGGAGACCTTCGACTTGAACGTACCGAGAAGGTCCTGCGCGGCCTGCAACTGGGTCGCGTCGGTCGAGCAGGTCACCCCGCCGACGGCGCGCAGCGCCGCCCCCACGACCTCGGTCTGGTCACTCATCGTGCCGACCTTGCCCAGCTCGGACGGCGGGTTGAAGTAGTCGGCCCAGGAGGTGAGTTCCTTGGAGGTCTTGGCGGTGTCGTAGACGTAGCCGGTGGTGCCGTAGAGGTAGGGCACCGAGTACTTGCGCCCCTGGTCGAAGTAGACGTCGAGGAAGTCGTCGGGGATGTTCTTGCCGTTGGGCAGGCTGGCCGCGTCCACCTCCTTCAGCAGGCCGGCGTTGATCAGGGTCTGCACCATGTAGTCACTCGGCACGACCACGTCGTAGCCGGTGCCGTTGGACGCCCGCAGCTTGGCCTCGAGGGTCTCGTTGGAGTCGTAGTAGTCGACGCTCAGCTTGATCCCGGTGTCCTGGGTGAACTTCTTGGCCAGGGACTCGGGGAAGTAGTCACTCCAGGTGTACAGGGTCATCTCCCCGCTGGTCGCCGGGGTGAACGCCGCGACCGACGCGGCACTTTCGCTGGCCTGGGGAACGGAGTCGGAGACCCCGCCGCCGCCGGCGGCGAGGGCCAGCATCGTCGCGGTCAACAGACCGGTGAGCGCGAATCGTGATCTGAACGTCTTCATGCGGACCTTCTCTTCCTGGTAGGTGCGAAATAGGTCACCGAGGTGACCGCTATGGCGAGGGCGAGTAGGAGCAGGGCGACCACATTGATCGACGGGGACGGGCCGCGCCGGATCAGGCCGTAGAGGTACACCGGGAGCGTCGTCGTCCCGGCGGCGGACAGGAAGCTGGAGATGATGAAGTCGTCCATCGAGATCACGAAGGAGAGCAGCGCCCCCGAGACGATGCCCGGCACCAGCAGCGGCAGGGTGATCCGCCACAACATCCGCCCCGAGGTCGCGCCGAGGTCGGCTCCGGCCTCGAAGACCTCGTTGCCCAGCCCCTGGAGCCGGGAGCGGATCGGCATCATCGCGAACGGGATGCAGAAGGTGGTGTGGGCCAGGAACAGCGAGAGGAAGCCCGGCTGCAGACCGATGATCCGGATGAAGGACAGCGTGGCCACCGCCAGCACCACTTCGGGGATCACCAGGGGCGCCGCCATCAGGGCATTGGCCAGCGCCGACCCACGCCGGCGCAGCCCGTCCACCGAGAGCGCGAACGCCAGTGCCAGCACCACCGCGGCCGCCGTGGCGGACACCCCGAGCTTGAGCGAGGTGATGGCGGTGTCGATGATGTCGTGGTTGGTGGCCACGTAGGTGAACCACTTGGTCGAGAAGCCCTCCCAGACCAGGGCCTGGTCACCGGCGTTGAAGGCATAGGCGACCGTGACCAGCATCGGGATGTACAGGAAGGCCAGCGCGGCGACGGCGGTCGTCCCGACGCCGGGGAACGAGCGCGGGTCCCTCGCGCGTGGCGCCCGCGCACGTCCGTCCCTGACCCCGTTCACAGTGACAGGCTCACCTTCGTGCCACTGCGTCGTGCCCACACGCCGACGCCGAGGAGCGCCAGTCCGAGGACGAGCAGGATGATCACCGACAGCGCCGCACCGAAGGGCCAGTTGCGCGAGTCGCCGAACTGGGAGGCGATCAGGTTGCCGATCAGCAGCACCTTGCCCCCGCCCAGCAGGACGGGCTGGACGTAGGAGCCCAGCGCCGGCATGAACACCAGCAGGACGCCGGAGACGATGCCCGGCCTGGCCATCGGCAGGATCACCCGTCGCACCACGACCATCTTCCTGGCCCCCAGGTCGTAGGCCGCCTCGGCCAGCCGGAAGTCGAAGCCGGCGAGCGAGGAGTAGATCGGCAGCACCATGAACGGCAGGAAGGTGTAGATCAGGCCGAGCTGGGAGGCCGTCTCGGTGTAGAGCAACTCGTGCGGCCCCAGCCCCAGGGCGATGGTGGCCTGGTTGAGCAGACCGTCCTTGGACAGGACCAGGATCCAGGCGTAGGTCCGCACCAGCAGGTTCGTCCAGAACGGGATGGTGACCAGCAGCATCAGCAGGTTCTGCACCCGGGGCGAGCGGGTGGCGATCCACAGGCCCAGCGGGAAGGCGAGCACGAAACAGATCATCGTCGTGATCGTGGCCTGCACGGTCGAACGCCAGAACACCTCGAGGTAGGACGGGTTGAACACCAGTTGGCCGATGAAGCTCCTGGTGAACAGGAACGAGCGGTAGGCGTCGGTGGTGAAGGCGAAGATCACGCCGCCGCCCTGCGGCGGGCGGGTCATGAACGAGAAGGCGATGATCACGGCGAGCGGGCCGATGGTGAACAGGGCGCCGATCACCAGCGCGGGCACGCTGGCGTACCAGGGCAGTCGTCCGGGTGGACGACGGCCGGCGGCCGGTGCGGTGGCGCTCACTGTTCGACCGCCAGCGGACGCAGGAACTGCGGCGCGACCCCGACGGTGACCACGGCGCCGGGGGTGACCTGCAGGTGCTCGAAGGGCGGCGACACCCGCAGCGCCAGGCTGGTGCCGTCCGACAGGTCCACCTGGACCCGCAGGTCGGTGCCCATGTACACGACCTGCGCCAGGGTTCCGGACACCAGTGGCGGCGCGGAACCGTCCAGGACCAGCCGCTCGGGACGGACCGCAAAGGTGGCGGTTCCGTCGGCGGCGGTCTCGGCGGCGGTCTCCAGGGTGACCGCGGGGCCATCGGCCAGCCGGATCCGCTGTCGGCCCCCCACCACCTCCACCGCGCTGCTGAAGAAGTTCGACTCACCGATGAAGTCGGCCACGAAGCGGTTGACCGGGCGCTCGTAGATCTCCTCGGCGGGACCGACCTGGGCGGGAACGCCGTCGGAGAAGACCGCGATCCGGTCGCCGAGCGAGAGCGCCTCCTCCTGATCGTGGGTGACGAAGACGAAGGTGATCCCGGTGGTCTGCTGGAGCCTGCGCAGTTCGTCCTGCATCCCGCGCCGCAACTTCAGGTCGAGGGCGGCGAGCGGCTCGTCGAGCAGCAGCACCCGCGGGTGCTTGGCCAGCGCGCGCGCCAGCGCGACGCGCTGCTGCTGGCCGCCGGACAGCTGCGAGGGACGCCGTTCGCCCAGACCGTCCAGCCGCACCAGCGCCATCATCTCGGCCACCCGCTCGGAGACCTGCTTCTTCGGCAGCTTCTCCATCTCCAGTCCGAAGGCGATGTTCTGCGCCACCGTGAGGTGCGGGAACAGCGCATAGGACTGGAAGACGGTGTTGACCGGCCGCGCGTGCGCCGGTATGGCGTCGATCCGGTCCCGACCGAGGTAGATCTCCCCCGAGTCGAGCACCTCGAGCCCCGCGATGGCCCGCAGCAGGGTGGTCTTGCCGCAGCCCGAGGGCCCGAGCATGACGAAGAACTCGCCTTCGCGGATCTGCAGCGAGACCCCGTCCAGTGCCCGCACCACCCCGCCCTCGGGAGTGGCGAACGTCTTGCGGGCCGCCCCGATGGTGAGCCCGTGCTCGCGCGCGGTCACCTCGGATGGCCGATGCGACCCGATCTCCGAGTGCGTGGACACGAAGAACCCCCGAGCTACGAATTTCGTGGCGCATACGGAACTACACTCTCGATTCCGTTGCGCGAACCAGTGATGCCGGAACATTAGGGCGCAATTTTGCGGATCAGTCCCGATCCCGCCGGTTTCGCCCAGCCGTAACGGTGGTTAACACGACAGTTACAGAAGACCGCGTCCGGCGCCGGTCGGACGCCGTGGATCACGACCGCGAGGAGGCCCACTCCCGGGACGAGTCGTCGGTGGCGGACCCTGCGGGGTCAGTTGTCGGTGGACGTCCCCACAAGCGGCGGCTCGCTCGACCACGGGAACGAGATCCAGTCCGAGGTGCGCTTCCACACGTAGTCGCACTTCACCACGGACTGCGGCTTCTCGTAGAGCACTGCCGTCCGGGTCTCGGCGACGTGCTCGGCGCAGAAGTCACGCACCATCCGCAGGGTCTCGCCGGTGTCGGCCACGTCGTCGACGATCAGCACGGTCTTCGCGGACAGGTCCACCGCGGCCGGCACCGGCGGCAGCAGCACGGGCAGCGGCAGCCGGGAGTCGACGCCGGTGTAGAACTCGACGTTGATGATGTGCAGGTTCTTGATGCCCATCGCGTAGCTCATGGTGCCGGCGGGCAGCATTCCACCCCGGGTGATCGAGAGGATCAGGTCGGGCTGGAAGCCCGAGTCGACCACCATCTGGGCCAGTTCCCGGGCCGCCGTACCGAACGCCTGCCAGGTGAGTGTCTCGCGGACCGGTTCGCTCATGCCCACATCCTTTCAGACCCGTCCCGGGTCCTCCGACGGCCGAGACAGTGTTGAATGGGTCGACATGATCGCGGTGCTCATCACAGTGCGCGGACGCGTCCAGGGCGTCGGCTTCCGCTGGTGGGCGATGGGCGAGGCCCGCTACCTGGGCCTGTCCGGCCACGCCGGGAACCTCGCGGACGGCTCGGTCGAGATCCGCGCCCAGGGCGACGCGGAAGCGGTCGGGAGGATGATCCGGCTGGTCTCCGAATTCCCCTCGACCACCGCCCGGCCCGGGCAGGTGGACGACTTCGACATCGAATGGGTGGACGTGGTCCCCGGCGCGCGGGCGTTCGGCTACCGCTGAGCGGCGAGTCCGGCCACAGCGAGCACCACGATCGGCACGAAGCTCGCCGCGATCAGCACCGCGTTCAGCCAGAGGTGTTCGCGCAGGATGGCGAAGAACTCCCGGATCACCGCGCCCGGCCAGTAGGAGCCGGACGTCGGGGCACCGACGCCGTAGCCCGCCAGCCCGTGCCGGCGCATCAGCAGCGCGGCCCGGAAGGCGTGGAAGTCGCTGGTCACCACCGCGATCGGCCCGCCGATCCCGCGGGACGCGAGCAGTCGGGCGGTGTTCGCGAGGTTCTCGTCGGTGCTGCGGGACTCGTTCTCCACCAGCAGGACCCCGGGCGGTACCCCGTCGGTGAGCAGGCAGCGGGCCATCGCCTCGGCCTCGGCCACCGGCGCGTCGGGCGCGCGTCCGCCGGAGGCCACCAGGACCCGGGCGGGGGTTCCCCGGGCCGCGAGCCGGTCGAACACCTCCCGGGCCCGGCGCAGCCTGGACGCGAGCAGCGGCGTCACCTGGCCCTCGATCAGCCCGGAGCCGAGCACCACGACCGCGTCCACGGCGCCCCCGCGCCGCGCCATCAGCGCGGGGTAGAGGCTGCCGTAGAGCAGGACGGCGGTGAACGCGAAGCCGAAGTAGCCGGCGGGCAGCCCGAGCAGGAACAGCCACCCGAACCGCCCCACGGCGTCCCCGTACACCACCGCGGCGGTACAGCCGGAGTAGCCCAGCAGCGCGAGGCCGACGGCGATCCCGACGGCGTGGGACAACCCGAACCCCTCGGTGCGCGCGAGCGTGGCGCCCGCCGCGATCAGGAACCCTGCGAACCCGGTCACCGTGAGCAGTCCCAGCCCGATCAGGACCAGCACGATCGCCCCGGCGAACTCGTCGACGCTCCCCACCCGGCCGGTGAGCCAGCCCACCATGGACAGCGCCACCCAGAGCACGGCGACCAGCAGGTAGAGACCGGTGCGCACCTTCCGCGGATCCCGCCAGAAGCTGATCGCGAAGACCGCCACCGGCAGGAGTCCGGTCAGTGGCACGACTCCGCTCACTGCCCGACGGTGGTCTCGTTGAACGGCATGTAGGGCGCGACCTGCGGGAACACCCAGATGAACAGCACCGCGACGACCGCGAGCACCAGCACCGCCGCCTCCACGACCTTCAGCGCGGTCGGGCCGGGCAGGATCCTCCAGATGAACCCGTAGAACGACATCAGGAGACCTCCAGCACATCGGCGGGCACACCCTGGGCGTGCGGGTAGGTTGCGTCCAGCGCGGCGTGCACGACGTAACGCTCCCGGGCGCTGAACTCGGGGTGGCAACTGGTCATGGTCAACACGGCCTGCGTGGGTTCGGCGTCCGGCTCGTCGGGCACCGGCAGGAGCACGCTGACCTGGGTGGGCGGGACGATCTCGTGGCCGGTGACCCGGTACACGTACCAGGTGGACTTGGTCTCCACCAGCACCACGTCGCCCTTCTTCAGTTCCGCGATCTGGTTGAACGGCTTGCCGTACGTGGTGCGGTGCCCGGCCATGGCCATGTTGCCGACCTCGCCCGGCATGGCGGTGTCGACGTAGTGGCCGATGCCCCGCTGCAGCACGTCGGTGGTCGTCCCCTCGTAGAGCGGACGGGCGTACTTCGCCCCGAACCGGGGGATCCGCACGATCGCGAACGCCTCCCCGAGCTTCACGTGCTTCGGCTGCACCCACTCCGGGTTGTCGAAGTCGGCCTGCAGCGTGTCGACGACCTGGGCGGCGTCGGCGTCGGAGACCACGTCCGTCCACCACAACTGCCAGCCCACGAACAGCAGCAGCACCACGCCGAAGGTGACCAGGAGCTCCCCGAGCAGACCGGCGATGCCGCGGACGACCCGCATCTGCGCCTCCCGACTCGACGTGTCCCGGCGCCCCGCCGGCCCGGCCAAGGCTACTCGTCGGCCCCGCCCGGCCGCTGTCCCCCGCCCGGCCGACTCCCGCGCCGTCCTGCCGAAATCCCGACCGCCCTCGGGCGGCCAGGATCCTGACAACCCGACCGCGCAGTCATAGGGTTCTCACAGGGAACCACCAGCAGATCCTCACCCGACGCTGAGAGAGTCGACGCATGGCCATCACTGCGCGAAGCGGACAGGAAGCACTCACCCGCCCGGACGGCACCGCGATCCGGGTGCTCACCGTCGACGACGAAACCAGCCTCACCGAACTGCTCAGCATGGCGCTGCGCTATGAGGGCTGGGAGGTGTCCACAGCCGCCTCGGGCCTGGCCGCCGTCAAGACCGCACGTGAAGTGCGTCCCGACGCCATTGTGCTCGACATGATGCTGCCCGACTTCGACGGCCTGGAGGTGATGCGCCGGGTCCGCGCGGAGCAGCCGGATGTGCCCGTGATCTTCCTGACCGCCAAGGACGCGCTCGACGACCGGGTCGGCGGCCTCACCGCCGGGGGCGACGACTACGTGACCAAGCCGTTCAGCCTGGAAGAACTCGTGGCCCGGCTGCGCGCCCTGTTGCGTCGCTCCGGCGCGACCACCCTGCGCAACGAGTCGCAGCTGGTCGTCGGAGACCTCACCCTCGACGAGGACAGCCACGAGGTGGCCCGCGGCGGAGACCTGATCAACCTCACCGCGACCGAATTCGAACTGCTGCGCTACCTGATGCGCAACCCGCGCCGTGTCCTGTCCAAGGCCCAGATCCTCGACCGGGTCTGGAACTATGACTTCGGCGGCCAGGCGAACGTGGTGGAGCTGTACATCTCCTACCTCCGCAAGAAGATCGACGCCGGCCGCGCCCCGATGATCCACACCATGCGCGGCGCCGGTTACGTCCTCAAACCCGCCACCGAATGAGCCTGCCCACCGTCCCGGCGCCCCCCTCCCCCATGGGCAAGGGGACGCTGAGCCGCCAGTTGGTGCTGCGCACGACCGCCCTGGTGGCGCTGGTGACCGTTGCGCTGAGCGTGTTCACGGCACTGGCCAGCTTCCAGATCCTGCAACAGCAGCTGGACGGACGGCTGGAATCGGCGATCGAACGCCCCACCGTCCGGTCACGCCCGGGCACCAACAGCACCGATGATCCGGGCTCGCCCGTCGACCCCGGCGGATCAGGGCTGATCCGGATCGATGCGACCTTGAGCCAGGACGCGAGCGGCAACCTCGTCGTGACGCCGAGCGGCTACATCACCAGGCCCGATGACGTCTCGGAGGCGACCGTGGCGGCGCTGCTGGTCACGCTGCGGGACCGGTCGAACGGCGTTCCCCTCACCGTCACGGTCACCGGCGGCGGCCTCTACCGCGTCCAGCTCCAGGACCGGGATGTCAGCGGCGTCACCTGGACCACGCTTGTCGGGCTGCCGTACAGCGAGGTGACCGCCCCCATGACCAGCCAGCTGATCATGGCCGGGCTGCTCACCGCGGGTGCCGTGCTGATGGCCTACGTGGCCGCGCGGCGGGTCGTGGAGACGAGCCTGCGCCCGCTCACCCGGCTGGCCGCGACCGCAAACCAGGTCTCCAACCTGCCACTGGAGAGCGGCGAGGGCACCGTGCCGATCCGGGTCGCCCCGCAGGACGCCAACCCGGCCTCCGAGGTCGGCCAGGTCGGCCTGGCCTTCAACCACATGCTCGACAACGTGGAGAACGCGCTGGCCGTCCGGCACCGCAGCGAGACGAAGGTCCGCCAGTTCGTCGCGGACGCGTCCCACGAACTGCGCAACCCGCTCGCGTCCATCCGCGGCTACGCCGAGTTGACCCGTCGCGGCAGCGAGGAGCTCCCGGAGGACGCCGCGCACGCGCTGGGCCGGATCGAGGCCGAGTCGGAGCGCATGTCGGCGCTGGTGCAGGACCTGCTGCTGCTCGCCCGGCTGGACTCCGAGCCCACGCTCGACCTGCAGCCCACCGACGTCACCGAGATCGTGCTGAACGCCGTCAGCGACGCCCGGGCCGCCAACTCCGACCACACCTGGAGCCTCGACCTGCCCGACGACCCGGTCACCGCGAGGGCGGACGCCCACCGCCTGCACCAGGTGGTGGCGAACCTGCTGGCCAACGCCCGCACCCACACTCCGGCGGGTACCAGGGTGGAGACCGCCCTGCGCGCCGAGGACGGCTGCGCCGTGGTCTCGGTCACCGACAACGGCCCGGGCGTGCCCGCGGAGATCCGCGAGTCGGTGTTCGAGCGGTTCACCAGGGCGGACGCGAGCCGCGTCCGGCGGGCCGGTGGATCGTCCACCGGACTCGGGCTGGCGATCGTCTCCGCCGTCGTGAACGCCCACGGCGGCCGGGTCGACCTGGACAGCGAGCCGGGCCGCACCGCCTTCACGATCCGCATTCCCCTGGCCTGACCCCCGCGCGGCGCTACGTCCGCGCCGGGACGCTACGCGGCGCCGGGTAGCGTCGTCGACCTCCGCGTAGCGTCGCGGGCGGACCAGATCACAAGAGGCGCACAGGAGTGACCGATGAGCCGCCCAGCCCCGGGGCGTTCCATGGTCGCATGACTCTGATCGAGACCGAGTCGCCGGCCCCCACGGGCGGGCCCGCGGACGCACAACCGGTGCGCCACTACTTCAGCTACGTCGACGACCGTCCCGACTGGGTTGCCCGGGGCTCCGTGATCGCCCTGCTGGTCGCCACCGCCTTCCTCTACATCTGGGGCCTGTCCGCGTCCGGGTACGCCAACTCGTTCTACTCCGCGGCGGCGCAGGCCGGCTCGACCAACCTCGAGGCCTGGTTCTTCGGTTCGCTGGACGGCGGCAACAGCATCACCGTCGACAAGCCGCCGGCCGCGATCTGGCTGATGGCGCTGTCGGTGCGGCTGTTCGGGCTGAGTTCGTGGAGCATCCTCGTGCCCGAGGCGCTGCTCGGCGTGGCCAGCGTCGGCGTCCTGTACGCGACGCTGCGGCGCACCCTGCTGGCCTGGCGCTCGCCGGCGGGCCCCGCGGCCGGGACGAACGGCAGCACCCACCCGCTGACCACGCGCAACGCCCACTGGGCCGCCCTGGCCGGCGCCGTCGTGTTCGCCCTCACCCCGGCGGCGACGCTGATGTTCCGGTTCAACAACCCCGACGCCCTGCTGGTCTTCACGATGGTGGTGGCGAGCTACTTCACCGTCCGCGCGACCGAGAACGCGTCCCGCGGCTGGCTCGCGCTGGCAGGCGTCGCGATCGGACTGGGCTTCCTGACCAAGATGCTGCAGGCGTTCCTGGTGCTGCCCGCCCTGGTCGTCGCCTACTGGATCGCCGCTCCCGCGGCCTGGAAGAAGCGCCTGCTCGACCTGTTCGTCGCGTTCGTGACCATGATCGCGTCCTTCGGCTGGTACGTGGCCATCGTCGAGCTGACGCCCGCGTCCATGCGTCCCTACATCGGCGGCTCGCAGACCAACTCCCTGCTCGAACTGATCATCAGCTACAACGGCCTGGGCCGGATCACCGGCACCGAGGTGGGCTCGGTCGGCGGTGGCGGCGGCCAGGGGGGCAACTGGGGCTCGACCGGCATCCTGCGGATGTTCGAGGGGGTCTCCGGCGGCATGGTGTCGTGGCTGATCCCCGCCGCGCTGGTGCTCTCGCTCGGCGCGCTCGGCTACGCGTTCGCCCACCGCAGGGCCACGCCGTCCGTGGACGCGGGGGGACGCCGCGTGCAGACCCCGAGCCAGGCCCTCGCCGGAGGCGTCGTGATCTGGCTGGGCTGGCTGGTCGTGACCATGCTCGTGTTCAGCTTCATGGCCGGCATCTACCACGACTACTACACGGTCGCACTCGCCCCGGCGATCGGTGGCGCCGTCGCACTCGGCGGAGCCGCCCTCTGGGCCAACCGGGGACGGCTCGTCGCCCGGCTCCTGCTGGCGACCACCAGCGTGGGCACCGGCACCTGGGCGCTGGTCCTGCTCGAGCAGGCCGGCTCCTGGTACACGATCCTCGGCTGGACGGCGTTCGGGCTCTCGGTGGCCGCGGGTCTGGCCCTCGTCTGGGCGAACCAGCTGCCGGCAGCGCTCGCGACCACCGCGCTCGTCGCGGCGGTCGTGGCCGGACTGGCCGGACCGTACGCCTACTCGATCAACACCGCGGCCACCGCGCACACCGGCTCGATCGTGACCGCCGGTCCGGTGACCAGCTTCGGCCGGGGCGGCGGCGGAGGACCCGGTGGTGGCTTCGGCGGACGCGGCGGCGGCCCCGGTGGCGGCCAGCCCCCCGGCCAGGCTCCCGGGCAGACCTCGAACGGCACATCGAACAGCAGCTCCTCGAACAACAGCTCCGGCTCGTCGACGTCCGGCTCGTCCAGCCCCGGCCAGAGCCGCGGCGGCGGCATGGGCGGCCTGCTGAACGGCGCGTCGGTGTCCAGCGAGCTGGTCGCCCTGCTGAAGACGGACGCGTCGTCCTACACCTGGGTGGCGGCCACCGTCGGCTCCCAGAACGCGGCGAGCTACCAGCTGGCCACCGGCGACCCGGTGATGGCGATCGGCGGCTTCAACGGCTCCGACCCGTCCCCGACGCTGGCCGAGTTCCAGCAGGACGTGGCGCAGGGAAGGATCCACTACTTCATCGCGAACAGCATCGGCGCATCGAACGGGGGCTCGGACGTGTCCAGCCAGATCGCCAGCTGGGTGGAGCAGAACTACACCGCGACCACCGTCGGGAGCTCGACGGTCTACGACCTGACCTCGGCGCAGTGAGGTGGACGACGAGATGACCGCCCTGCCCGCGCCGACGGCCGAGGCCCGGCCCGCCACCCGCACCGCGCTGGTCGACGTGGTCGTGCCGGTCTACAACGAGGCCGAGGACCTGACCGCGTCCGTGCTGCGGCTGGACGACTACCTGGCCCGCAGCTTCCCCTACGAGTACCGGATCGTGATCGCGGACAACGCGTCCACCGACGGCACCTGGCCGATCGCGCAGCGGCTCGCCGCCCGGCACTCCCACGTCTGGGCCGAGCACCTGGACGCGAAGGGTCGCGGACGCGCGCTGCGGCAGGTGTGGCTCGGATCGGAGGCCGACGTGGTCGCCTACATGGACGTGGACCTGTCCACCGACCTGAAGGCGCTGTTACCGCTGGTGGCCCCGCTGGTGAGCGGGCACTCCGACGTCGCCATCGGGACGCGGCTCGCCCGCGACTCGCGGGTCACCCGGGGACCGAAGCGGGAGTTCATCTCGCGCAGCTACAACCTGATCCTGCGCACGGCGCTCGGCGCGACGTTCTCCGACGCCCAGTGCGGCTTCAAGGCGGTGCGGGCGGACGTCGCACAGCGGCTGCTGCCGCTGGTCGAGGACAACAACTGGTTCTTCGACACCGAGCTGCTCGTGCTCGCGCAGCGCGCAGGCCTGCGGATCCACGAGGTGCCGGTGGACTGGGTCGACGACCCGGGCACGACGGTCGACATCGTGGCCACCGCGCGAGAGGACCTGCGCGGGGTGTGGCGGCTGCTGCGCGGCTTCGCGTCCGGACGGATCCCGCTGGACCGGGTGCGCGCCGAGCTGCGCCGTCCGGACGTGCCGTCCGCGGTGCCCGGGGTGCCGTCCGGGCTGCTCGGGCAGCTGCTCCGGTTCGGCGCGGTCGGGGTGGCCAGCACGCTGGCGTACTTCGCGCTGTACCTGCTGCTGCGCCCGCTCGGGGCGCAGGCCGCGAACCTGTTCGCGCTGCTGGCCACCGCGGTGGCGAACACCGCGGCGAACCGGCGGCTCACGTTCGGGATCAGCGGACGCGCGCACGCGGTCAGGCACCACCTGGGCGGGCTGGCGGCGTTCGGGGTCGCCCTCGGCCTGACCAGCGGCTCGCTGTGGCTGCTGGCGACCTTCTGGCCCGGGGCGGGCCGGCTGGTCGAGGTGGTCGTGCTGGTCGTGGCCAACGCGGCGGCCACCCTGCTGCGCTTCCTGGAGCTGCGGCTGATGATGCACCCGCGTCACGCCCGCCAGCCGTCCGGGTAACCAGCCGGTCCCCCCGGCTCCCCTCGCTTCCGCCCTCCCGCAGGTTCGGGGGCCGCGGGCGGGGGCCGACAACCCTGGGGGCACCCGTTTCGTACTTCAGGGCATGAACACACCCCACGCGCTCCGCACCGGCTCCGCGACGCTCGCCCTCCTGTGCGTCCTGGGCCTCGGCGGGAGCAGCACCATTGCCGACCCGACGCCCACCGCGGATTCTGCCCGGGCCGAACCACAGGTCCGGACGCTCGCGGCCGCCGCGCCCGCCACGTCACGGGTCCTGCGCCAGACCAGGCACGCCGACGTCGACGGCGACGGCCGCCTCGACACGATCCGGATCTACAAGGTCGGAACCACGAGGAACCGGGCCACCACCCTTCTGATGCGCCTGTGGCGGGTGAAGGTCTCAACCGCTGCCGGCCAGGCCGCGTGGTCCCCACGGTTCCGCAGCTATCTTCCCGGCAACCGGTGGTGGGGCTCTGCCGACCTCGACGGAACACCCGGACGCGAGCTGCTGTTCGTGACCGGCACCGAGGACTTCGTCCAGTTCGTCGTCCTGCACTGGCACGGCCGCGCCCTGCGCTTCGAGAAGGCGCCTGCAGGACCGACGGACCCGACGACGACAGGCCGCAACTGGCTCGCGGCCTCGGAGGTCCTCCGCAGCGGTTACCGCCTCTTCACGTACCACGGAGAGCGCTACGTGAACCGGTGGCAGGCGGACTGCCCCGACCACGGCCCGTGTACGGTGACGGTGATGCGGTCGGTGTGGCGGCACCGACTGTGGCAGTCCGTCTCGGTGCCACCGCCCACCAAGGTGCGGCGGGGCGAGATCTACCGTCGCCATCCCCTGGGCGCCCTCGTCATCCACGACTGAGCACCCCGGCCGGTCAGGCCGCCACCCGCGTGACCAGCCGGGCGTCCGTCTCCTCGGAGAGGGACGGCGCCGGGCGGTAGGGCTCGGAGACGACGGGGTCGGCCTGTTCGACGGCGCGGAGTTCGGCGTCGGTGCGGGCGGCGTCCCGGTCGTCGCGCACGTCGCTGCCCGGGCGCCAGCGTCGCGTCGTACGGCGGTGGGTGACCTCGAGGGCCGCTACGAGGAGGGCGATCAGGCCGAGGAGGATGAGCGTTCCGGTCATGGCAGTAATCCTTCCTTCACTCCTATAACTGCCACCAGTGGCCGAATCGCCATTGTTCGAAGGAATCCAGCCACTATGCTGGCCCCATGGCACTGCACAGCGTGAGCGTGATCGTCATCGAACCGGTGTCGGTCTTCGAGTTCGGGGTGGCGACCGAGGTCTTCGGCATCGACCGGAGCGAGGAGGGCATCGAGCTCGACTTCCGGGTGTGCGGCCTGCACCCGGGGCGTCCGGTGGCCGCCAAGACCACCACGTCGCTGTCGATCACCCCGGCCCACGGCCTGGACGCGGTCTTGGGCAGTGACCTGGTGATCATCTGCCCCACGCTGCCCCAGCCGGAGTACCCGGCCGAGGTGCTGGACGCGATCCGGCAGGCCCACAGTGGTGGCAGCACCATCCTCAGCGTGTGCTCCGGCTCGTTCGTGCTGGGGGCCACCGGCCTGCTGGACGGCCGCCGCAGCACGACCCACTGGCTGTACGCCGAGGCGATGCAGCAGCGCTTCCCCGCCACCACGGTCGACCCGAGCGTCCTGTTCGTCGACACCGGCGACGTCGTGACCAGCGCCGGCACCGCGGCCGGGGTGGACGCCTGCCTGCACCTGGTCCGGCGCGAACTCGGCGCGGCCACGGCGAGCACCATCGCCCGGCGCATGGTGGTGCCGCCGCAGCGGGACGGCGGCCAGCAGCAGTTCGTGTCCACGCCGATCCCCGACTGCTGCTCCGACGGTTTCGGCCAGGTGCTGGACTGGGCCGTGGAGAACCTCGCCGAGGACCACAGCGTCGCCTCGCTGGCCGGACGCGCGGCGATGAGCGAGCGCACCTTCGCCCGCCGGTTCTCCGCCGAGACCGGCACCACCCCGCACAAGTGGCTCACCCAGCAGCGGGTGCTGGCCGCCCGCCACCTCCTCGAGACCTCCGACCTCCCGGTCGAGCAGGTCGCCGGCCGGGTCGGCTTCGGCTCGGCCGTCGTGCTGCGCGACCACTTCCGCCGCACCACCGGCCTGGCCCCGTCCACGTATCGCCAGCGCTTCGGCACCTCCCCCGACGGGTTGTCGGAGTTCGACGTCGCGGGAGCGACGCCGAACTCGGACAACCCGGCAGACGGGGGTAGGTTCGGAGGGTGAACCTCACTCCTGCCGAACTGGCCCGTCACGTCGACCACACCCTGCTCTCCCCCACCGCGACGGACGCCGATGTCGCCGCGCTGGCCGCGGAGGCCGTCCAACTGGGCACCTACTCGATCTGCGTCTCGCCCTCCATGCTGCCGGTGACCGCCGACCTCGGCGCCGTCAAGGTGGCCACCGTCTGCGGCTTCCCGTCCGGCAAGCACACCGCGGCCACGAAGGCCGCCGAGGCCGCCGAAGCGGTGGTGCAGGGCGCCGACGAGGTCGACATGGTGATCGACCTCGGGTTGCTCAAGGCCGGGCGCCCCGAACTCACCCAGGCGGAGATCTCCGCGGTGCGCGCCGCGGTGCCGGCACCGAAGGTGCTGAAGGTGATCATCGAATCCGCCGCACTGACCGACGAGGAGGTCGTGGCGGCCTGCCGGGCCGCCGAGGCCGCCGGTGCCGACTTCGTGAAGACATCGACCGGCTTCCACCCCGCGGGCGGTGCGTCCGTGCACGCGGTCGAACTGATGGCCGCGACGGTGGGCGGGCGTCTCGGCGTGAAGGCGTCCGGAGGCATCCGCGACTGGGCGACCGCCGTCGCGATGATCGAGGCCGGCGCCACCCGGCTCGGCCTCTCCGGCACGGCGGCCGTGCTGGCCGGGGCGACGAGCGAGGGCTACTGAGGAGCTCTCTCACCGCGGTGTTTCCGGACGGAGCGGAGCGCTTGGTACTGGCCCAGGATTGACCTAGCCTTACCAAACACCTGCGCATCCGAAGACAGACGAGGCCCTATGGATCCCGCTATCTCGAGGAGAACCTTGCTCGCGGGCGCCGCGGCAGCGCTCGCGCTGCCCGCCGGCTGTGCCCGTACCCCGCCGTACGGGGAGCAGCTGACCGGAACCGCCTCGGCGCAGACAACCATCGAGACCCTGACCAGCCAGGATCCCTTCTATGTCGCGCACCGCGGAGGCTGGCGGAATTGGCCCGAGATGACCGCCTACGCCTATGACCAGGCTGCGCCACTCCCGCACGTGTCGGCCATCGAGATCTCGGTCTGCGTGAGCTCGGACGGCGTGCTGGTTTGCAGCCACGACCCGACCACCACTCGCGTCACCGGCACCGACCTGGAGATCCTCAAGACACCGTGGTCGGAACTCGCGCCCCTGGAGGTGTCCGCCCAGGCAACCGAGGACCCGGGCCAGCCCGGCAGACCGTTCAGTCGTCTCGACGACGTCCTCGACCGCCATATCCCGGACCTCGTCGTGTTCATCGAGCCCAAGGTGCCCGAGGCGCGCGAACTCCTGAAAGCAAAGCTCATCGAGTTGAACGAGCCCACCCGCACCGTGTGGAAGCAGCCGATCAACTCCAAGGAGTTCACCTGGGCCAAGTCTCAGGGGTTCTCCACGTGGGGTTATGCCCTCGACGAGCCCGCACACAGCGGGGACAACCTGGTGCGCTTCGCCGCCGATCCCGCGATCGACATGATCGGGGTCGAGGTCGAGCGTGACGATGAGGCGATCACCCGAACCGTTGGGCTGGCGAACGATGCGGGCAAGAAGACGATCATGTGGAGCATCGTCACCCCCGAACAAAGGAAGCGGGCACTCGAGTTCGGAGCTCGGGGCCTGATGACCGGAGACATCAAAGGGCTCCCGTCACTGCCCGCCTGACGGGCGCGCTCAGCCCAGCCCCTGGTCCTTCAGCCAGCGCGCGGCGACATCGGGCACCGTGCCACCCGCGGCGACCTGGGCCAGCAGGTCCAGCAGCATGTCGGTGGTGATCGCCTGCGCGACCGCGTCGACGGCCAGCACGTGGTCGGGCTCCGCATCGGTGAGGGCGGTGTTCAGCAGCACCACGCCGGGGTCGGACAGGGTCAGCTTCTCGACGTCGACCAGGTCGACGAGGCCGGACGCACCGGTGTACTCGGTCTGGCGGAACACCGCGATCGCCGCGTTGCCGTTGGTGAGCAGGGTCGCCCGCTGCACGGGGTCCTCGACCTTCAGCACGTCGAACTGCGCGCCGTAGACCGTCTTCAGCCCGGGGATCCCGTCGCCGCGGGAGACGGCCAGCTTCGGGACGACCGCGACGCGCCCGAGCGACCAGTCCCGGATCCGGGCGAGGCTGGTGATGCCGTCCGCCGCGGTCTCGGTGGTGACCCGCCAGACCAGTGATCCGTCGATGTCGGGCATCGGCAGGACGCTGACGTCGGGCGCGAGCAGGCCCGCCACCTCGCCCAGCAGCTTCTTCGCGGCGGGCGGCTCGTCGCTCTTGCTCAGCGATGACCACAGGGTGCCGGCGTAGGCGGGCAACAGGGACAGGTCGCCGTGGCCCAGCGCCGCCTGCCAGCCCTTGCCCTGGTCGGTCACGGAGGCCTGGAGTCCCTTCGCCGTGAGCGCCCCCAGGATCAACTGGGCGAGCATGGCGCCGGCCGGCGTCCCGTCCTGCCCGATCGCGAGCGGCGTGGCGGTCGACGAACTGGACGCCGCAGAGCCCGAGGCCCCGGGTGGAGGCACGCGGGCGCACCCGGCGGCCAGCAGTGCGGTCGCGCCGAGCAGGAATCCACGTCTGTCCACGTCATCCAGTCTCGTCGAGCGGGCAAGGGGTTCGGAGAGGCACGCCGGACCATTCCGCACACGTCACCCGCAAGGGGACGTCGGTTGTGGCGTTCGGGCGCCCGATCGGGTATCCTCATTGTTGGCCGTACTTCTCGGGGGGGAACAGGCGGCCGCGTCCGGGCCAGCTACCCGGACAAAAGGGGGACAAACCTGGCACTCCCGCAAGCGAGAGCGGATGAAGCCGTTAGTCCTGGTCAAGGCCCGGCGACCAAGTCGCCGGGCCTTGAGTTTTGCCTGCTGCAATTACACTCGGCACAGCTCCAGGCACACCGGATGAACTGGCGTTCCCTAACGGGTGACAGCCAGTCCAGCCCTTGGCAGGGACATCGAAGTAACCGGTTCGGGCTGGCAGAATTGATCAGGTGCTTGACATGACGACAGAGACCGTGGTTAAGGGTTCGACCACGCGGAAGAAGCGCCAGCCTTCCTCCGCTGCTCCAGATTTCTCGATTCTGCTGGTCTGCCGTGCGAACATCTGCCGCTCTCCGATGGCGGAGTTCCTGACTCGCAAGGAGATCGAGGCGCTCGAACTCCCGGTCGCCGTTTCGTCGGCGGGCACCCATGCCAAGTACGACGTCCCCATACATTCGTTCGCGCGGCAGTCGCTGGCCTCAATGGGGATCGAGCCCCATCACTTCCTCAGCCGTCCGGTCACGGAAGATCTCGTCGAGAGCAGCAACCTCATCCTCACGATGACCGATGCCCAGCGCTCCTGGATCGTCCGCACCTTCCCCCAGGCCGTGCGACGCACGTACCTGCTCACGCAGTTCTCGAGGCTTGTCGCCGCCACACCCGACCCCGGTGAGATCTCGCCGGCTGACTGGGGTGCGACCCTCCTCGGCCGGGCCGCGGAGGGTCGAGCACTCGCACAGCCGCTGGTCCGAGGTCGGGACATCGAGGATCCCATCGGAGGCAGGTTGCGGCAGTTCCAGAGTTGCGCGGGCACCATCGAGCAGCGGATCCAGTCCATGTTCTCGGGAACCACCGTCAAGCGAGGGTAGGCTGTGCAGGCCGTCGGTGAAACTGGCGGCCCGAATATCGCTCACCGGAGGGGACGGGGTTGGAGCTGCAAACCTATTTGGGGACCCTGCGCAAACATCTGATCTTCATCCTCGTCGCGATCGTGATCGGCGGAGGAATCGGTCTGCTCATGTTCTGGCGCACTCCGGCGACCTACGCGTCCGAGGTCCAGTTCTACGTCAGCACACCGCTCCCCGACGGCAACAACGCACAATCTGTCAGCCAGTTCGCTCAGGCGCGCGTCAACTCCTACGTCGTACTGCTCTCGAGCGAGGAGCTCGCTTCCCGGGTGATCCGGGCCACGGGAGTGGATCTTGACCCGAGCGACCTGGCGCAGGAGATCACCGCTCAGGCCGACGTGAACACCGTGCTCGTGACTGCCACCGTTACAGACCAGGACGCCGAACGCTCGCTGCTGATCGCGCGGGGCGTGTCAACCGAGTTCCCACAGATGGTCGATGAGCTCGACAATGCGGGACGCACGTCCGCGCTGGTCGTGATCAACATCGTCTCCGGCCCGACGCTGCTGCCTGGCCAGGCATCCCCCAGCCTTCGCATCTACCTGCTCATCGGCATCGCGGCCGGCCTCGTCATCGGCGTCGGGTACGCGCTCCTCAAGGAGCTACTCGATACTTCGGTGCACACCCCGGCCGATGCCACCGAGTCGACTGGCGTGCCCATTCTGGCGAGCCTGCCGATGGATCCGGAGATGAAGCACTCGCCACTGATCGTGGGCGAGCAGTCCGCCACGCCCCGCGCCGAGGCGCACCGCAAGCTACGGACGAACCTGCAGTTCGTGGACGCGGCCCAGAACGCCTCGAGCATTCTGGTCACATCGTCTGTACCGGGCGAGGGCAAGTCGATCACGGCCGTCAACCTTGCGCTGTCGCTGGTGGAGACCGGCGAGAAGATCCTGCTCATCGACGCCGACATGCGCAAGCCACAGGTGTCTCGCTACCTCGATCTGGCCAACGATGCCGGCTTGTCGAATGTGCTGGCGGGTCAGGCCGAACTGGACGAGGTGCTCCAGCCCTGGGGAGACCAGGGCCTGACCGTCCTCGCTAGCGGGTCGGTGCCACCGAACCCTGCCGAGTTGCTCGGCTCGCAGCGAATGCGTGACCTGTTGATGGACCTGACCAGTCAGTTCGATCGAGTCGTCATCGACTCGCCACCTATCCTCCCGGTCACCGACGCAGTAGTGATCTCGCGGGAGGTCGACGGCGTCCTGTTGGTGATTCGGGCGCACAAGACCCCGAGAAACGAGGTCAGCCACGCGGCCGCCTCGCTGCGAGCGGTCGACGCACCCGTTGTCGGCGCCGTCCTCAACATGCGCAACGCCTCACGACTCGACCAGAGCTACAGCGGCAACTACCGGTACGCCGCGAGCCCCAGACGTCAACGTGGAATCCACAGGGTCCTTCGCCGCGACGCCAGAGACTACGAGCTCGAGTAACGAAAGGCCACGCCGCTCCGGTCCGCCCGCCTCGGTCCGGAGGGCAGACAAAGGGGCCCGGGTCTTGCGACCCGGGCCCCTTCGTCTTGCCAGGCCCCTACTTGGCCTTCAGCGCCGACTGCGCGGCGGCCAGGCGCGCGATCGGCACCCGGAACGGCGAGCAGGACACGTAGTTGAGGCCCACCTGCTGGCAGAACTCGATCGAGGCCGGGTCGCCACCGTGCTCACCGCAGATGCCCAGCTTGATGTCGGGACGCGTGGTCTTGCCGAGGTCGGCGGCCATCTTGACCAGCTTGCCGACGCCCTCGGTGTCGAGCTTGGCGAACGGGTCGTTCTCGTAGATCTTCTTGTCGTAGTAGGCGTCCAGGAACTTCCCGGCGTCGTCACGGCTGAAGCCGAACGTCATCTGGGTGAGGTCGTTGGTGCCGAACGAGAAGAACTGCGCCTCCTTGGCGATCTCGTCCGCGGTGATGGCCGCGCGCGGGATCTCGATCATGGTGCCGACCAGGTAGTCGAGCTTCACGTCGGAGTCGGCGATGATCGCGTCCGCGGTGTCGGTGACGATCTTCTTGACGAAGGCCAGTTCCTTCACCTCGCCGACCAGCGGGATCATGATCTCCGGCACGACGGTCCACTCCGGGTGGCGCTTCTGCACGTTGATCGCGGCCTCGATGATCGCCCGGGTCTGCATGGCGCCGATCTCCGGGTAGGTCACGTCGAGGCGGCAGCCGCGGTGGCCCATCATCGGGTTGAACTCGTGCAGCGAGGAGATGACGGCCTTGAGTTCGTCCACGGTGATGCCCATGTCCGCGGCGAGCGCCTGGATGTCGTCCTCGTCGGTGGGCAGGAACTCGTGCAGCGGCGGGTCGAGCAGCCGGACGGTGACCGGGTAGCCCTCCATGGCCTCGTAGATGCCCTCGAAGTCGCCGCGCTGCATCG
>JAXGTK010000006.1:0-32302 GCA_040774965.1 Propionicimonas sp.
CGCAGGACCTCACCGATGCGGGGACAGACTGATGGCAGGCAAGAACATCGCAGCCAGGCCCGCGTCGTGGCGCGTGCTGTACGTCGACTCCGCCGGGCGGAACCGAGTGTCAACCTCGAAGTCCCAGGCGGAGGCCGACGCGATCGTCACCGAACTCGCGGGCCAGGGAATCACGGCTGGAGTCAGGGCGACCGCCGCCGCCTGGCGTGCACGTTTCGTCGACGATGCCGGCAAGGAGCACGCCAAGCACTTCGCGCGGAAGCGGGACGCCCAGGGCTGGCTCGACGCGCAGACGACCGCAACAGTCACCGGGACGTATGTCGTACCCAACGCCGGGAAAGTGACATTCAAGGAGTACGCAGAGTCCTGGCGAACCTCGCAGGTCTTCCGGCCGTCAACCGCAGCGCTCGTCGAGCTCGCGCTGCGCAAGCGGGTCTACCCCGCCATCGGCGCGAAGTCGCTCAGCGCGATCTCCAAGACGACGATCCAGAAGCTCGTGGCGTCCTTGAACGAGAACTACGCTCCCGCGACCGTGGTCGTGACCTACTCCTACGTGAGCACGGTCCTGAAGGATGCTGTCGAAAACCGCAGGATCGCCCGGACGCCCTGCGTCGGGATCAAGCTTCCCGAGATCGTGAAGAAGCGGGTCGAACCGAGGACGACCGAGCAGGTCCAGGCCGCCGCGAAGGCCGCGGGTGACCACCTGCGGGCAGCCGTCCTGCTCGCCGCCGGGACGGGCATGCGGCGAGGCGAGGTCTTCGGCCTCACCGAGGACCGGGTCCGGTTCCTGGAACGCAAGATCATCGTCGACCGCCAACTCGTTGACGTCCGCAAGGGGTCTCCGGTGTTCGGCCCGCCCAAGACCACGTCGAGCATCCGGGAGATACCACTCCCCACGTCGGTGGCCGAAGCCCTCGCGAAGCACATCGAGACCTATCCGCCAGGACCCGACGGGCTTCTCTTCACGACCACCCACGGCAACCCCTGGCGCTGGACAACACTTGGCGAGGAGTGGCGGGCGAGGATGGCGGCGGCCAAGCTCGAAGGCTTCGATTTTCATGAGTTGCGGCATTACTACGCGTCCCTGCTGATCCGCTACGGCGAGTCCGTCAAGACCGTTCAGGCCCGGCTCGGACACAAGTCGGCCGAGGAGACCTTGAACACCTACTCGCACCTCTGGCCCGACTCCGACGACCGCAGCCGGGACGCCGTCGATGCCGCCCTGGGGGCGGGTCCCGCGGAGAAATCCGGGAATTTTCCGGACTCCCAGCGGACTCCCAACCCATCCGCTCACCATCGTGCCTAGTCAGAGCCAGAAAAAGGGACGAGCCGGCCTGTAAGCCGGATTCTGTGCCCCGTGAGGGGCGGTGATCATCCATCTGCGACGGCTGTTGCCAGCCGCCTTCGCCGTCTCCGGCGTGCGACCTACCCGAACGCCTCGCGCGAGCAGCGCTCTACCGGGGAAATGCGTTCCCAGCAGGAGACTCAATCGGCCCGGGGACCACACTGCGTGTGGTCCCGCTCACCTCAATCGCCTCCAACGGCGTCCGCGGGCCCGCGTCCGAGGACTCGGACCCTTCTCGGTCTTGCTCCGGGTGGGGTTTGCCGAGCCACCCCAGTCACCTGGGGTGCTGGTGGTCTCTTACACCACCGTTTCACCCTTGCTCCTCCTCACGGAGGGGCGGTCTGTTCTCTGTGGCACTGTCCCGCGGGTCACCCCGGGTGGGCGTTACCCACCACCCTGCCCTGTGGAGTCCGGACTTTCCTCTGCTCGCGCAGCGATCACCCGGCCGACTCGTCCGCGGCCCAGCGTATCGCCCGGCGCCGATGTGCCCCGAATCGCGCCGGCGCGTAGCCTGACCGGAGAGACACCCCGGCAAGGAGGCCGTGTGAACCAGCTCAGCATCGGAGTCATCGGGCACTCACGCAAGGAGAACGAGCACCGGCTGCCCCTGCACCCCGCCCACCTCGACCGGATCCCCGACGACCTGCGGCCGCAGGTGTTCCTCGAGCACGGCTACGGCGAGCCCTTCGGACGCCCGGACGCAGAACTGGCGCCCTTCGTCGGCGGCTTCGCCACCCGCGAGGAGCTCGTCGCCGAGCGCGACGTGATCCTGCTCCCGAAGCCCCTGCTCGACGACATCGCCGGCCTGCGCAACGGCCAGGTGCTGCTCGGCTGGCCGCACTGCGTGCAGGACACCGAGCTGACCCAACTCGCGATCGACCAGGGACTCACCCTGATCGCCTTCGAGGCCATGAACCACTGGAACCCCGACGGGTCGTTCAGCCTGCACGTGTTCCACCGCAACAACGAGCTCGCCGGCTACTGCTCGGTGCTGCACTCCATGCAGCTGTCCGGTACCAGCGGGGACTTCGGCCGGCGGCTGCGCGCCGTCGTGATCGGGTTCGGGGCCACCGCGCGGGGCGCCGTCACCTCGCTCACCGCGCTCGGCGTCCACGACGTCGACGTGCTCACCACCCGGCAGATCGCCGCGGTCGCCGCACCCATCCCCGCGACCCGGCTGGTGCACCTCGACACCGATCCCGACGGGGTGAACTTCGCCGACACCGATGACGGTCCCCGGCCCCTGCCCGAGTTCCTCGCCGGCTACGACATCATCGTGAACTGCGTGCTGCAGGACACGGACGCGCCGATCGTCTTCCTCACCGAGGCCGACCTGCCCCTGCTCGCGCCCGGCACCCTGATCGTCGACGTGTCCTGCGACGAGGGCATGGCGTTCAGCTGGGCCCGTCCCACCACCTTCACCGAACCGGTGTTCACCGTCGGCGACGGGGTGGTCTACTACGCGGTCGACCACAGCCCGTCCCACCTGTGGAACTCCGCGACCTGGGAGATCAGCGAGGCCCTGCTGCCCTTCCTGCCGACCGTGCTGGGCGGGCCTCAGGCGTGGGACGCCGAACCCACCATCTCGCGGGCCATCGAGATCCGCGAGGGCGTGATCCAGAACCCCGCCATCCTGTCGTTCCAGGCCCGCGACCCGCAGCACCCGCACCACCCGCTGGCGACGTAGCCCTCACCCGGGCAGGACGCGGAACTCCACCCGGCCGGACAGCAGATCGGCCGCGGTGAGCGTGGCCGACACCTGCTCGCCGAGCACCAGTTCGGCGCCCTTCACCTTCGCCTCCACCGCCGGGTCGGGGATCTGCAGGACGCCGCGGTCGTCGTCCGCGTCCACCTCCAGGACCGTGCCGGTGAAGGTCCGGCCCAGTTGCGGCGCCAGCACCATGGCCTCGACCAGGTCCACCACACCGCGCTCGTACTTCCTGGCCCGGCGGTTGGAGTCGTCCATCAGCGCGGGCAGCCCGGCCATCGCCTCCGCCACCCACTCCGGCACGTCCCGTCCCGCGCAGATCGAGACGCAGAGCTCGCCGGCGTAGCGGTCGACGAGCCGGCGCAGCGGAGCGGTCACGTGGCTGTACGGCGCGGCGATCGCGGCGTGCAGGGGCTGCTCGGGGATCGTGCCGCGGAACGCCCGGTACCCGGCCCCCCGGAAGAGCATCGTGCAGGAGTTCAGCATCGCGGCCTGCGCCGGCACCGCCCCGTCCAGCTTCCGCACGAAGACCGGGTACGCCTCGTCGTGGGGCCACCTGATGCCC
This sequence comes from Propionicimonas sp., assembly GCA_040774965.1. Taxonomy (GTDB): domain Bacteria; phylum Actinomycetota; class Actinomycetes; order Propionibacteriales; family Propionibacteriaceae; genus Propionicimonas. The sequence goes on from JAXGTK010000006.1 coordinate 3,619, forward strand.
AGTGCGCCCGCGGTCCGGCGCAGCTTGGCCAGGGAGTTGTCCCGCGCGGGCGGCAACGTGCGGAGGATGCCCACCCCCGCGTCCAGCATCAGCGCGGCGGCCCCCATCCCGGTGGCGAGCGACAGCTGCGCGTTCCAGTCCTCGACCGGCAGCGTGGCCCGGAACTCCAGCGTCCAGTGGTCGTCGGTGGCGACCACCTCCTGCTCGGGCACCGACAGGCTCACCCCGCCGCGGGCCGCTTCCTTCTCGAGCCGGAGCTTCCCGAGCTCGCGGAGCAGTTCGAGCTGCTCGCCGCCGGTGCCCGCGTCCAGCGCCGCCTGCGCCGCGACGTAGCCGAGCTTGGCGCGGCTGCGAACGCGTCCGCGGGACACCCGGGTGGACGTGGTCTGCCCGGACGCGTCGAACTCCAGTTCCCACACCAGCGCGGGCCGCACCTGGCCGGGCAGCAGGCTCGTGGCCCCCTCGGAGAGCACCGACGGGTGCAGCGGCGTCTTGCGGGTGGGCGCGTACAGCGTCTCGCCACGCTGGTGCGTCTCGGTGTCGAGGGGGCCACCGGGCGTGACGAACGCGGCCACATCCGCGATCGCGTACTCCAGCCGGTAGCCCGACGCGGTGCGGGAGAGGTGGAACGCCTGGTCGAGGTCGGTGGAACTCGCCGGGTCGAGGGTGACGAACTCGATGTCGGTGCGGTCGGCGTCCGGCAGCACCGGGTTCTTCGCAGCGTGCCCGGCCTCGGCGAGCACCTCGGCGGGGAAGCTGCCGGGCACCCCGAGGGACGCCCGCAGCCGGCGCAGGCCCTCCCGAAGGGCAGGCGGCTCGCTCTGCTTCAGCGACAGGTGGCGACTGGGCACTGTTCCTCCTCAGCGGCCGGTGCGGGGGTTCGAGGCCGTCCGTACGTCATCGGCGGCCGGGTCGAGGTCGCTGGCCAGGGCGCCGCGGGCCGCAGCACCGGGGTTGCCGCGCGATCCTCCGTCGGCCGCCTCGGCCGGGCGTTGCGCGGACGACGCGGGAGAGTCGAACCCGTCGCTGGGGATCGACGCACCGACCTGCGGCACCCGGGGAGGCCTCGCCATCAGGGGAGGACCGCCGAGGTGCGCACCAGCACCCGCTCACACTCCTCACAACGCAGCACCTCGTCGGGCGCGGCCTCGGCGTAGCCGGTCAGGGCGGTCGTGGTCGCCTCCAGCTGGCAGCCGCTGCAGCGGCGTCCCTTCAGCTCCGCTGCGCCGAGGCCGCCGGAGCGCTCCCGGATCCGGTCGTACAGGGCCAGCAGGTCGGCCGGGATCTCGGTGGCGATGCCGTCGCGGCCGCCCTGGTGCACGGCGAGCTCCGCGTCCAGCTCGGCCACCTGCGCGTCCCGCGAGGCGATCAGGGCCCGCATCGAGTCCTCCAGCGTGGCGAGTTCGGTCGCCTTCTGGTCCTGCTCGGCGGTGGCGGTCTCCAGTTGCTCCATCACGTCGAGCTCGATGTCCTCCAGGTCGGAGATGCGCCGCGCGAGGTGCGCGATCTCCTCCAGCATCGCGCTCAACTGTTTGGGGTCGGTGACCGTGCCGGCGTCCACGCGCTGCTGGTCACGCGCCTGGCGCTCCCGCACCGGCACCAGGTCGGACTCGGCCTTCTCCACGTCCAGCTGCAGGTCACCGACCCGGGTGCGGGCAGCGACGAGGTCCTCGCCGAGGTGTGCCCTCGTGGTCCGCGCCTCGGCGAGCGCCGCGTGCTCGGGCAGGGAGCGGCGGCGGTGCTCGAGCTGGGCGATCGCGGTGTCCTCGGCCTGCAGGTCGAGCAGCCGGAGCTGCGCCGTGGGATCAGCCTTCATCGGACCTCCTGGAGTTGTGGAACCCGACTCTAGTGGCTGCGGGAATCGCGTGCCCGGGCAAGGTCGGAGACCGTTCCTCACCCGATCCGCCTCCGAGGTGGACCGGATCAGGAACCGTCCCCGATCCGGTCCGCCGGCGGAATGGGACAGAACTGCCACTGACCACGCGCGAGCGGCTGTTCGGGCCGCCCGACCGGCGTTGCGCGGCAGTTCTGTCCCGCTTCCCGGGCGGGGATAGCATGCGAGACATGACTGAGGAGCCCACCGACACCGAACCGCGCGTTATCCCCAACCGGCAGGCTCCGTTCTCAGAGCCGTTCAAGGCGTTCATCCCGGAGGGCTGGGCACCGTACCCCGAGGAGCTCCCCGCAGAACTGCCCGCCGCGGCGCCCGCGGCATTGCGCCGCCGCGCCCTGGCCGAGGCTTTCCCCGGCGAGCGGCTGGTCATTCCCGCCGGCGGCCTGAAGCCCCGCGCGAACGACACCGACTACCGGTTCCGGCCGCACTCCGCTTTCGCCTGGCTGACCGGGCTCGGTGGCGAACGCGAGCCCGACTCCGTCCTCGTGCTCGAGCCGACCGACACCGGCCACGAGGCCACCCTGTACTTCAAGCCGCGGGCTCCGCGCACCGACCCGGAGTTCTACGCCGACTCCCGCTACGGCGAGATGTGGGTCGGCACCCGGGAGTCGCTCGCGGAGATGTCCACGCTGACCGGGATCTCGTGCGCACCGATCTCCGAGTTCGAGGGCGCCCTGGCGAAGAACCTGTCCGCGGTGGGCGTCCGCTTGCTGCAGGAGGCGGACGAGACGATCACCGCCACCCTCACCCGGCTGCGCACCGAGGCGGCCGTGGACACCGAGGCGGCGCTGGTCGCCGACACCGAACTCCACGTCGCGCTGTCCGAGGCCCGGCTGGTCAAGGACGCCTTCGAGCTCGACGAGCTGCGACAGGCCTGCGCCGACACCGCGGTGGGCTTCGAGGCCGTCGTGGCCGACCTGCCCGAGGCCGTCCGGCGCGGTCGTGGCGAACGGTGGGTCGAGGGTGTGTTCGGGCTGTACGCCCGCCACCAGGGCAACGCCGTCGGCTACGACACGATCGCCGCCTCCGGTGACCACGCGAACACGCTGCACTGGATGCGCAACGACGGCGACGTCCGCCCGGGCGACCTCCTGCTGATGGACGCCGGGGTCGAGGTCGAGTCGCTCTACACCGCCGACATCACCCGAACGATGCCGATCTCGGGCACCTTCAGCCCGGCCCAGCGCAAGGTCTACGAGGCCGTGCTGGCGGCCCAGGCCGCGGGAATGGCCGCAGCGAAGCCGGGGAACAAGTTCTCCGACGTGCACGCTGCCGCCGTCCGGGTGATCGCCGAGCACCTCGAGGCCTGGGGCCTGCTGCCGGTCAGCGCCGAGGAGTCCCTCGACCCGGAGACCGGCGGCCACCACCGTCGGTGGATGGTGCACGGCACGTCCCACCACCTCGGCCTGGACGTGCACGACTGCGCGCAGGCCCGCCAGGAGAACTACCGGGGCGGTGACCTGCGTCCCGGCATGGTGATCACCGTCGAGCCCGGCCTCTACTTCAAGAGCACGGACCTGCTGGTGCCGGAGGAACTGCGCGGCATCGGCGTCCGCATCGAGGACGACATCGTGATCACCGAGGAGGGCTGCGAGATCCTCTCCGACCACCTGCCCCGCGACCCCGACGAGGTCGAGGCGTGGATGGCGTCGATCTGGGCACGCTGAACGACCCCTCCCGGCGAAGCAGGACAAGCACAGGGCCCGCGCGCGTCCGTACACCGTTCGGACAGGCACACACGGCAACGGGTGACGCCCTAGAGTGGCGACCGGCCGGCCAACGTCGCCCGGCCGCCCGCACAGGATGCGAAGGAGCGCGGAGTTGCCCGAGAACGTCGAGCCGATGGACGACCTGAACCGACCGGACCCGATGCAGACCAAGGTGGTGCTGGACGAGTCCCAGATGCCCACGCACTGGTACAACATCGTCGCCGACCTGCCGACTCCCCCACCGCCGCCGCTGCACCCCGGCACCCGGGAACCGCTGGTGCCCGACGACCTGGCCGCGCTGTTCCCGATGGGGCTGATCGAGCAGGAGGCGTCCAGCGAACGCTGGATCGAGATCCCCAAGGAGGTCCACGACATCTACCGGCTGTGGCGGCCGTCCCCGTTCTACCGGGCGCGCCGACTCGAACAGGCACTCGGCACCACGGCCCGGATCTACTACAAGTACGAGGGCGCCTCCCCGGTGGGCAGCCACAAGACCAACTCCGCCGTGGCCCAGGCGTACTTCAACAAGCTCGCCGGTCGGCTCCGGCTGACCACCGAGACCGGCGCCGGCCAGTGGGGCGCCGCGCTCGCCTTCGGCTGCCAGGTCTTCGGCATGGACTGTGACATCTGGCAGGTCCGCTCCAGCTACGACGGCAAGCCCTACCGGCACGTGCTGATGGAGACCTTCGGCGCGCACGTGGTGGCCAGCCCCTCGGAGCTGACCGAGGCCGGACGGGCGCTGCGCGAACAGTTCCCGGACACCTCGGGTTCCCTCGGCATGGCGATCAGCGAGGCTGTCGAGGCGGCCGCCAAGGACGAGAACGCCAGCTACGCCCTGGGCTCGGTGCTCAACCACGTGCTGCTGCACCAGACCGTGATCGGGCAGGAGGCGCTGAAGCAGCTCAAGATGTTCGGCGAGCGTTCGGCCGACTACCTGTTCGCCTGCGCCGGTGGCGGCTCGAACCTGGCCGGGATCAGCTTCCCGTTCATCCGGGAGAACCTCGAGGGCCGGGCGGCGACGAAGATCGTCGCCTGCGAACCGAAGGCCGCGCCGTCGCTGACCGAGGGCGAGTACCGCTACGACTTCGGCGACACCGCCGGGCTCACCCCGCTGCTGAAGATGTACTCCCTGGGCGCCGACTTCGTGCCGGACCCGGTGCACGCCGGCGGCCTGCGGTACCACGGGATGGCGCCGCTGGTGAGCCACTGCTACCACGAGGGCCTGATCGACGCGATCTCGGTGCGGCAGCTCGACGCGTTCGAGGCGGGCGTGATCTTCTCGCGGGCCGAGGGCATCGTGCCGGCCTCGGAGTCCAACCACGCCATCGCCGGTGCGATCCGGCAGGCCCGCAAGGCCACCGAGGACGGCGAGTCACCGGTGATCGTGATCGGTGTCTCGGGTTCGGGCCAGCTGGACCTGCCCGCCTACGCCGAATTCCTCGCCGGGGACATGGCCGACAGCTGATCGTTGCGTGAAGGGCCGTCCCGTCGGGGCGGCCCTTCTGCTCGTCCTGGGCGGGATCGCGTCCGGGCCGAGGACCGGCGTCCTGGCCCGTCCGTCGGCACCAGGCCCGGCCTCACGCACCGACGACCCGGGAGTCGCCCCGGCTCCGCCGGGACCCCCCGACGTCGCTCAGGAACCCGCGGGACCGTCCTGCTTCGGCTGCTCGGGAGCCTCCGGAGAGCCGCTCGACGGCCCGGGTGCGCAGGGACGACCGGTGCACCGGCGGGCGGGTAGGACTGGCCTGCCGGCGGATAGGCCGGCGGGTATGCCTGCTGGGGGTACGGGTAGCCGGCCGGCGGGTAGCCCGCGGGCGGCTGGGCATAACCCGGTTGCGGCTGGACCTGCGCCTGGGCCGCGCTGAACTGCGCGGCCCGCGCGCCCGGCATGGTGCCGATCAGCTCCCTGGCCTGCGTGGCCACCTTGTGCTCGGCCAGGATCTCGTACTTGGTGGCCATGGTCTGCGAGACCGAGCGGAAGTCGCGCTTGCCCTGGCTCATCCAGTAGCCGAGCGCGGCGGAACCGACCCCGACCAGGATGCCCGCGGCCAGCGCGTAGGCGGCGAGCAGCAGGAAGTTGACGTCCGTCACGAAAAGCCACATCACCAGAGTGATCATCAGGCCGGTCGTGATGCCGGTCTGCACGCCCGAACCGATCACGGTGCCCCAGTTGCGCCGGCCGAGCACCCGTTCGATCGACTTCAGGTCGGTGCCGACGATGCACAGGTTCTCGACCGGGAACTTCGCATCGGCGAGGAAGTCCACCGCCTGCTGCGCGTCGTCGTAGGTGCCGTACACCCCGACCGACTGCGGGTACTCGAGCTTGAAGAGGCTGCTCAGCCTCGGAATCGTCTGACTCACTGGTTCTCCTCCATTCCGGCGGCCCGGCCCCTGGCCAGGATCGCGGCGGCAAGCTTGACGCCCGCCTCGTCCACCATCTCGTCGTCGACCACGATCGCACCGACGGCACCCTGGGCGAGTTCGGTCGCGTGCGCGTAGGCCGCCATGATCCGCTGCGCCCGCTCGAAGTCCTCGGGCCGCGGCGAGAAGACCTCGTTGCCGGCGTTCACCTGGGCCGGGTGCAGCACCCACTTGCCGTCGTAGCCGAGGGCCGCGCTCAGTTCGGCCGAGCGGCGGAAGCCGACGACGTCCCGGATCGCCACGAACGGCCCGTCGATGGCCTGCAGGCCGTGCGCCCGGGCAGCCACCAGGATCGACATCAGCACGTGGTGGAAGGCGTCCGCCGGGTAGCCCGCCGGCTGCGCGCCCACGTTCAGGCCGCCCATCCCCAGGCTCGCCATGAAGTCGCCCGGGCCGAACACGAGGCTGGCCAGACGCGGGCTGGCGGCGGCGATCTCGTTCACGTGGAGCAGCCCGACCGCGTCCTCGATCTGAACCTCGAGGCCGATCCGGCCCACCGGCAGGCCCGCGGTGTGCTCGACCTGGGTGAGCAGCAGGTCGAGGGCCTGCACCTGGGCGGCCGACTGCGTCTTCGGCAGGACGAGGGCATCGATCCGGGCGCCGGCGCCGGTGACCACGTCGATCACGTCGCCGTAGGTCCAGGGGCTCTCCCAGCCGTTCACGCGGACGGTGACCAGCCCCGCGGCGAAGCCACGTTCGTCGTTCAGCCCGGCAACGATCCGCTGCCGCGACTCCACCTTCACCGCGGGCGCGACCGCGTCCTCCAGATCGAGGAAGATCCCGTCGACCGTGAGCGTGCGGGCCTTCTCGATGAAGCGATCGGACGAGCCGGGAACAGCCAGGATGGTGCGCCGGGGAACGGCTCGATCGGTACTCACCGTTCCAGCCTATTGCAGGGCGCAGACGGACCGGCTATGCGTCGGCTGTGCGAATCCTGGGACCTGTGGGCAGCGGACACTGCCGGCCCCGGCCACGACCCGCAGGAGCAGGAACGGGACAGAACTGCCGCTCCCCGCTCGCCAGGTGCCGATTCCGGCACCCCACCGGTGATGCGGGTCCGTTCTGTCCCGTTTCGGCGGCTCAGCCGACCGGGGTGACGCCCAGCTTGAGCCCGGCCAGGTTGCGCTTGCGCGCGGCCAGTCGCTCGGCGAGCGACATCAGCGCGGCGGCGGCGGGACGATCCGGCTCGGTTGCGACCAGCGGGACGCCGAGGTCGCCGCCCGCGGCGAGCGAGGGATCCATCGGCACCTCGGCCAGCAGCGGCACCTCGTAGCCGAGCCGGGTGCTCAGCGTGCCGGCCACCTCGGCACCGCCACCGGTGCCGAACACGTCGACGCGGTGGGTGTCCCCGCACTTCGGGCAGGTCACCTCGAGGTAGGCCATGTTCTCGATGACGCCGATCACCTTCTGGTCCAGCATCGACGCCATGGTGCCGGCCCGTTCGGCCACCTCGGCGGACGCCTGCTGCGGCGTGGTCACCACGATCACCTCGGCGTTCGGCAGCTTCTGGCCCAGCGACAGCGCGACGTCGCCCGTGCCGGGCGGGAGGTCGACGACCAGGTAGTCCAGGTCACCCCAGTACACGTCGGCGAGGAACTGCTGCAGTGCCCGGTCGAGGATCGGCCCGCGCCACGCGATCACCTGGTCGCGGCTCTCCTTCAGCATGCCGATGGAGATCACCCGCATGCCCATCGTCGGCACCGGCATGATCATGCCGTCGACCGAGGTCGGCATGGCGTCCATCAGGCCCAGCATCTGCGGGATCGAGTGGCCGTAGATGTCGGCGTCCAGCACGCCCACGCTGCGGCCCTGCGCGGCCAGCGCCAGCGCCAGGTTCACCGTCACCGAACTCTTGCCCACGCCGCCCTTGCCGGACGCGACGAGCAGCACCTGGGTGAGCGAGTCGGGCTTCGCGAACGGGATCTCGCGTTCCTCGCGGCCGCCGCGCAATTGCTTCTTGAGCTCGGCCCGCTGCTCGTCGTTCATCGCGCCCAGGCTCACGTTCACCCCGGTGATGCCCTCGACGCCCGCGACCGCGTTGGTCACGTCGGTCTCGATCGTGTTCGACAGGGGACAACCGGAGATGGTGAGCAGCACCGAGACGGACGCGACGCCGGAGGCGTCCACGTCCACGGACTCGACCATGCCGAGTTCGGTGATCGGGCGGTGGATCTCGGGGTCGATGACCCCGGCGAGAGCGGTATGGACAGCGGCGACCAGGTCAGACATGGGCGCAACGTTAGTCCGGCGCGCGTGCGGGCCCAAACCGGGGCGAAATGCCGGACGGGGTATGGCTCAGCCGACCCTGGTCCTCGGATCCTCCGGGTCCCGGCCCAGTTCCTCGAGCAGGTCGCGCAGCTCGGAGCGGATGAAGTCCCGGGTGGCGACATCGTTCATCCGCATCCGCAGGGACGCGATCTCGCGGGCGAGGAAGTCCATGTCGGCGCGCGACTGCGCGGCCACCTCGCGGTCGTGGTCGAGGCTGACCCGGTCGCGGGCCTCCTGCCGGTTCTGGGCCAGCAGGATCAGCGGCGCCGCGTACGAGGCCTGGGTCGAGAAGAACAGGTTCAGCAGGATGAACGGGTACGGGTCCCAGTGCTGGATGAACATCAGCGTGTTCGCGAGGATCCACAGCACGACGAACACGGTCATCCACACGATGAACGTGCCCGTGCCCATGAACCGGGCCGCCGACTCGGCGAACGTGCCGAAGGCGTCGTTGGGCAGGCGCACGCGGGGCACCAGCCGGCTGCGGCGGCCGGGCGTGTCGAGGCGGTCCTGCCTAGCCATCGCTCACCTCCGCGTCGAGCCGGTCCAGCTGCACGCCACGCCAGTCGCTGGGCAGGATGTGGTCGAGCACGTCGTCCACCGTGACCGCGCCCAGCAGTCGCAGTTCGGTACTCACTACCGGTGCACAGACCAGGTCGTAGGTCGCGAAGTAGCGACTCACCTGCGCGATGTTGCTCTGCGGCGTCAGCGGTGTGATGTCGGGGTCGATCAGTGCCGCGACCGGCGCGGACGGCGGTTCGCGCAGCAGCCGCTGGATGTGCACCGCGCCCAGGTAACGCCCGGTGGGGGTGTCCAGCGGCGAGCGGCAGACGAACGCGAGCGCTGCCATCGCGGGCGTGATGTCGGGGTTGCGGACGGCGGCCAGCGCGTCGGCCACCGTGGCGTCGATGCCCAGCACGACCGGCTCGGGAGTCATCAGGCCGCCGGCGGTGGCGGCGTCGTAGCCCAGCAGCGTGCGGACGTCCTTGGCGTCCTCCGGCTCCATCCGGCCCAGGAGGGTCTCGGCGAGCTCGGTGTCCAGCTCGGCGATCAGGTCGGCCGCGTCGTCGGGATCCATCTCCTCCAGCACGTCGGCCGCGCGTTCGGTGTCCAGCGAGGCGATCACGTCGACCTGCTCGTCCTCGGGCAGCTCCTCCAGCGCCTCGGCGAGCCGGTCGTCCTCCATCGCCGCGATCACCGCGGTGCGCAGCAGCGGATCCATGTCGTGCAGCTCGCGCGCGACGTCGGCGGGCTTCAGCTCGGCCAGGCGCGCGGCCTGCTGCTCGGCGTCCCGGGGAGCCAGCACCTCGATGAACTCCGGCAGCTCCGACCACTCGACGATCGTCACGTGCCCGCGCTGGAACGGACGCCGGGTGTTCTCGCGCAGGGCCACCTCGGCGAGCTCCCACTCGTGGCCGCGACGGGGCACGATGGCCACGTCGTAGATCGTCTCGGCCGCACTCGCGCCGATCCGGCGCACCGTCCGGTCGAACAGGTCGTCCACGACGAACATCTCCCGCTCGCGGACCTGGAAACGCACGGTGTTGACCAGCCCGGAGATGATCACCTGGTTCGCGTCGATCGTCCGCACCCGGACCATCGGGAAGAAGATCCTGCGGTTGGCGAAGAGCTCGACGACCAGCCCTTTCACCCGTGGCGCCCGGTTGTCCGGACGGTTCTGGATGACAACGTCGCGAACCTTGCCCACGCGCTCACCGTTGGGATCGAGCATGGGCAGTCCCTTGATCCTCGAGACGAAGACCGAAGATGCCGAGGTCACGTCCGGCAGGGTACCGCGTCCGCGTGCCCGAACCCATGCGCTGGGCCCGGGTTCCGGAGCTCAGGTCGCCTCGGTGTCCCAGACCACCGGAGCCGCGACGACGGGCTCGGGGGTCGGGTCGGGCCGGTAGCCCTGGGAAGGGGCCGCGGCCGCGGCCGTGAGCTCGGCCTTCACCGGTTCCAGGTCCGACTTCAGCGGTGCCAGTTCCGACTTGACCGGCTCCAGTTCCGCCTGCACGGGGTCCAGCAGGTGCTTGGTGACCATGGCCCGGGGATTGGTCAGCTCGAGATCGGCGAATTCGGGGCCGAGCTCCTCGCGCAGCTTGCCCTGGGCGTCGTTGGCGATGTTGCGCAGGTAGTTCAGGACGCGGGCGGTCTTGCGGGCGAGTTCGGGCAGCTTGTCCGGACCGAAGATGATCACCGCCAGTACGCCCAGGACCAGGATCTCGGTCCAGTCGAAGTTACCCACGGCGCAAGGTTAGCCCCGGGATCACAGCCCGGACGCGCTGAGGATCGCGGCGAACGTCGCGGCCTGTTCCGGCGTCGCGTCGAGCAGCGGCTTGCGCACCGGTCCGGGCGCGAAGCCGCGCGCGGCGAGCCCCGCCTTCACCAGCATGCAGCCCTGGGTGGCGAACACCCCCAGGTAGACCGGCAGCAGCGCGGCATTCAGTGACGCCGCCCGGGCGACGTCGCCGGCCACGAACGCCTCGATCATCTCCCGGGTGCGACGACCGGTGAAATGAGTGGAGGTGCCGACGACGCCGACACCTCCCACCGCGAGCAGCGGCAGGGTCATCGCGTCGTCGCCGGAGTAGTAGACGAGGTCGGTGGCGGCCATCACCTGGGCGGACGCGACCGGCTGGCCCTTCGCGTCCTTCACGGCGACGATGTTCGGGTGCGCGGCGACCGTGATCATCGTGGCCGTCTCGACCGGGATGCCGGAGCGGTGCGGGATGTCATAGATCATGATCGGCAGGCCGGTGGCGTCCGCGACGGTGACGAAGTGGTCGGCCAGCGCGTCCTGCGGCGGGCGGCTGTAGTACGGCGTCACGACCAGCAGCCCGTGGACGCCGGCCTGCTCGGCCTGCTTCGCCAATTCAATGGTGTGGTGGGTGTCGAAGGTGCCCACGCCGGCGATGACCTTCGCCCGGTCGCCGACCTCGGCCAGCACGGTCTCGAGGAGGGCCAGCTTCTCGGCGTCGGTCGTGGTCGGGGACTCCCCCGTCGTGCCGTTCACCACCAGCGAGTCGTTGCCCTGCACGTCGACGAGGTGGGCGGCCAGGCGCTTCGCCTCGGCGAGGTTCAGTGACCCGTCCGGCGCGAACGGGGTGACCATTGCCGTCTGGACCCGACCGAAAGGCAGCGCTGTCATGGGGCTAGCGTAGGCCGTGGCCGTCCCCTTCACAGGATCACCGTCTCACCCCCGCCTCGAGACTCCCCGCCCGGCTTGGGGTGCGCTCCTGTCCGGAGGGTGCCGCCTCGCTAGGCTGAGCGCGTGACTGCACCGAAGAACCCCACCCGCGCGTCCGCCGCCGCGGCCACGCTCGCCTACGCCGAAGCGTTCGTCGCGGAGTCCGACGGTGCCGAGGCGGCCCGGCGGCGTGCCGAGGACCTCGACGTGGAGTGCATCAGCCCCGGCGTCGCCGCCACCCTGACCATGCTCGCCCGGGTCGTCAACGCGAGGGCCGTGGCCGAGATCGGCACCGGCACCGGGGTCTCCGATCTGGCCCTGCTGGCCGGCATGGCCCCGGACGGCGTCCTGACCAGCATCGACGCCGAGGCCGAACACCAGCTCGCCGCGCGCGAGGTGCTCACCGCTCAGGGCGTTCCGAGCCGCCGGGTGCGGCTGATCGCCGGCCAGGCGCTGAGCGTGCTGCCGAAGCTCACCGACGGCGCCTACGACATCGTCTTCATCGACGGCGACCCGCTGGAGTACGTGGAGTACGTCGCGCAGGCCCAGGGGCTGCTGCGTCCGGGTGGCCTGCTGGTCCTGCACCACGCGCTGTGGCAGGGCCTGGTCGCGGACGAGCGCAACGACGACGACGAGCCGCTGATCATCCGCGAGGCGCTGGAGGCCGTGCTCGCCGACGAGTCGCTGACCCCGGCCCTGCTCCCGATCGGCGACGGCCTGCTCGTCGCGGTCAGGAACTGAGTCCGGCGTCGGTCGTCCGGATGGTCTCCGGACGCACCTGCACGACCAGGTAGACCCACGCCGCGAGCGACAGCACGACCGCTCCGACGAAGGTCACGGCCAGCCCGTACTGCTCGGCGACCACGCCGCCGGTGAGCGCCCCGAGTGGCATCAGACCGAGGCCGAGCGTCCGGCTGGCCCCGCCCACCCTGCCCAGCAGGTGTCCCGGTACCAGCCGCTGCCGCCACGACTGCGCGATCACGTTGCCGATGGTGTTGGTCACGCCGACCGCGGCGAGCGCGGCGGCGACCACCCAGGGGTTGGGCCACAGCACGGGCACGAGCAGCAGCACGATGCTGGCCACGAGGGTGGCATCGACCGTGCGCAGTTCGCCCAGCAGTCGCTGCGTCCGCTCCGCCAGGACGGAGCCGAGCACGGCCCCGGCGGCGAAGCCGAGCATCATCAGCGGATACTGGGACTCGGTCAGCCCGACGGCCGAGTCCGGTCCGACCGCCCAGAGCACGAACACAGCGAAGTAGCCGGTGAGGGCGAAGTTCATCACGCTGCCGGCAATCACCAGCGGACGCATCACGGGGTGGCTGAACAGGAACCGGAGCCCGGCACGCACCTCGGCGAGGGCGTTCGGACGCGTCCCGTCCGCTTCGTCGCGGGCCTTGCGGTAGTTCCCGCGCAGGCCGACCGCGAGCACCACGGCGGCCAGCGCGGCGAGCGCGGCCGAGGTGCCGAAGCCGATACCCGCGCCGAGCACCACCAGGCCCCCGGCCAGCGGAGCGCCGAGGAAGCTGTTCGCCACCTGCTGCACCGCGATCACCCGCCCGTTCGCCGCGGACAGTCGCTCGGTGGGCACGAGGTCGGGCACGATCGAGGTGGCGCCGAGGTCGGCGAACACCTCGGTGGCGCCGTAGGCGAGCACGAGCAGGACCAGCCAGACCATGGTAAGGCCACCGGTGGCCCCGAGCCAGGCACCCAGGCCGAGCACGCCGGCCCTGGCGAAGAGGGCGACGACCTGGACGCTGCGGCGGTCCACCCGGTCGATCACCACTCCGGCGGCCAGCCCCAGCAGGAGCCAGGGCAGCCAGGTCGCCGCCGACAGCAGCGAGATCAGGATCGGCGACCCGGTCAGCGACAGCGCGACCAGCGGCGCCAGGGTGCCGAGGATGCCGTCGCCCAGGTTAGCGAGCCCCGTGGACGCCAGTTGCGCGGCGAACGGACGTCCGAGGGGCACCCGGCGATCATCGGGCACGAGCACCTCGGCCGGGGTTGCTGCCGACATGGCCGTCCTCCTCCTATGCTGGAACCGCAGAGGAACCTCTGCAAAGATTTCTATGCAAAGGTATCTCTGCATATGGCGACTGGCAAGACCCCGGACCGACGTCGTGCCCCGGTGACGCCGGAGGCGCTGAAGGCGTTCGCGCATCCCCTGCGGATGGCGCTGTTCACCGAGCTCGCCCAGCGGGGCCCGGCCACGGCCAGCCAGCTGGCCCGGGCCCTGGGTGAGAGCAGTGGCCAGACCAGCTACCACCTGCGCCAGCTCGAGCGGCACGGTTTCGTCGAGGACGACCCGGCGCACGTCGGCGGACGCGAGCGCTGGTGGCGTCCGAGGGGGTTCGCCCTCAGCGAGAACGACCTCTTCCTCAACCCCGACACCGCGGTCACCGCCCTCGAGATCCTCCAGAGGACGATCGCCGAACGCGCCGCGACCCTCACCGCCTGGCTGGAGGACTTCGATCCCACGGCCGAGTCGGCCGGGCAGCTCAGTGCGACCACGCTCGAGCTCACCGACGCCGAGGCTGAGGAACTGGCCGGCGAACTCGTCACCCTGATCGAGCGCCGCACCGACGAGTTGCGCGACCGGGCGCCCCGTCCGGGAACCCGACGCTTCCGCGTCTACGCCGACATCCTCCCCGTGGCGGGCTGGACCCAGGCCTGACCTTTCGGGACAAACCTGCCCCGCTCGAACCTCCGACCCGCCTTCCAGCCGTTTCGCGCCCGGTCAGCGGCAGGTTTGTCCCGAAGGGCCCGCACACGGAAGCGGGCCGCCCACGCGGCTGCGCGGACGGCCCGAGCCCTGCTGCTCACCAGTTGCCGGGAACCTCTTCGTTCTTCGCCACCACGGTGATCCCGTTCTCGACGTGGAAGCCGCGGGCCCGGTCGAGCTCGGGGTTGACGCCGATCTCCACGCCGTCCGGAACGATCACGTTCTTGTCGAGGATCGCGCGCCGGATCACGGCGTTGCGGCCGATCCGGCACCCGGAGAAGATCACGGACTCCTCGATCTTCGCCCACTTGTCGATCATGACGTTCGGCGAGAGCACCGAGCGGTCGACGTCGCCCCCGGAGATGATGCACCCGGCGCCGACGATCGAGTCCTCGGCAGTGCCGCGCAACGTGAACTTGGCGCCCGGCGACTGGGCCTGCGAGGTCCAGATCGGCCACTTGCGGTTGTACAGGCTGAAGTCGGGCTCGACCGAGACGAGATCCATGTGGGCGGCGTGGTAGGCCTCGATGGTGCCGACGTCGCGCCAGTAGTTGCGGTCCTTCTCGGTCGAACCGGGAACGTTGTTCGCGGTGAAGTCGTAGACCTGGGCCGAGCCACGGGACACGAAGCCCGGCACGATGTTGCCGCCCATGTCGTGGCGGGAATCGGTGCTGGCGGCATCGTCGTTGAGCGCCTCCACGAAGGCCTTGCGGGTGAACACGTAGTTGCCCATGGACGCGAACGACTCCTCCGGCGCGTCCGGCAGCCCCGGCGGGTTCTTCGGCTTCTCGAGGAAGGCATTGATCTTGCCGTCCGGCGCGGCGTCGATGATGCCGAACGCGCTCGCCTCCTTGCGCGGTACCCGGATCCCGGCGATGGTCGCATCCAGGCCGGAGTCGATGTGGGCGTTGACCATGTCCTCGACGTTCATCCGGTAGATGTTGTCGGCGCCGAAGACGACCACGTAGTCGGGGTCCTCGTCCATGATCAGGTTCATCGACTGGAAGATCGCGTCCGCGCTGCCCTGGTACCACTGCTTGCCGGTGCGCTGCTGGGCCGGAACCGACGTGACGTACGCGCCCAGCAGGGGGGACATGCGCCAGGTCAGGGAGATGTGCCGGTCGAGCGAGTGCGACTTGTACTGGGTGAGCACGCAGATCTTGGTCAGGTCGGAGTTCACCAGGTTCGACAGCACGAAGTCGATCAGCCGGTACGTGCCGCCGAACGGGACGGCGGGCTTGGCGCGGTCAGCCGTCAGTGGCATCAGACGCTTGCCCTCGCCGCCAGCGAGAACGATGGACAGAACATTCGGTCCGCTAGTCATAACCCGAACCTAGGACGTCGGAGAAGCGCCCACAAGGAAACCAGAGAATTGCCCTGCCGGATCTGACCCCGCCCTTGTCACCGCCGACGAACAGGCCCTTTTCCGGCCCGGTGGCGGGGGTTCTGTGACACGATCGACGCTATGGCACTGCGAGTATCCATCCTCACCCGGGAGTTCCCTCCCCACATCTACGGCGGCGCCGGGGTCCACGTCGGCCAGCTGGTGCCCCAACTCCGCAAGTTCACCGAATCCGTCGAGGTCCAGTGCATGGGCGAACCCCGCGAAGGTGCGACCGCCCACGCCGAGGACTTCCCGCCCGGGGCCAACGCGGCCCTCCGGGTACTCGGCGCGGACGTGTCGATGGCCAACGCCATCGGAGACGTCGACGTGATCCACTCCCACACCTGGTACGCGAACTTCGCCGGCCTGATCGGCTCGAAGTTCCGCGACGTCCCGCATGTGGTCACCTCGCACTCCCTCGAGCCGCACCGGCCGTGGAAGGCCGAGCAGTTGGGCGGCGGCTACCGGGTCTCCTCGTGGGCGGAGAAGACCGCGTTCGAGGACGCCGCTGCGGTGATCTCGGTGAGCGAGGGGATGCGGGCGGACGTGCTGGCGTCCTACACCTCGCTCGACCCCGCCCGGGTCCACGTCGTGAAGAACGGCATCGACCCCGAGGAGTTCCGGCCCGACCCCGACACCGACGTCGTCGACTCGCTCGGGGTCGACCGCGACCGGCCGCTGGTGGTCTTCGTCGGCCGGATCACCCGCCAGAAGGGTCTGGTGCACCTGGTCCGCGCGGCCCAGCAGTTCGATGCGGACACCCAGTTGCTGCTGCTCGCCGGCGCCCCGGACACCCCGGAGATCGCGGCCGAGTTCGACGCGGCGTTCGCCGAACTGAACAAGGTTCGTTCGGGCAACGTGACCTGGGTGCAGGAGATGCTGCCGCGGGCATCCGTGCGGCAGGTCCTCACCCATGCCACGGTGTTCGCCTGCCCGTCGGTGTACGAGCCGCTCGGCATCGTGAACCTCGAGGCCATGGCCTGTGAGACCGCCGTGGTGGCGTCCGCGGTGGGCGGCATCCCGGAGGTCGTCGTCGACGGTGAGACCGGGACACTCGTCCCCTACGACCCGAAGCAGGCGGGCGACCCCGCCTTCGTCGCCGGGTTCGAGGCGAGGTTCGCCGAGGAGATCAACCGGCTGACGCGTGACCCGGAACTGGCCGAGCGCTACGGCACAGCGGGCCGGAAGCGCTGCATCGACGAGTTCTCGTGGGAGAAGATCGCGCAGGAGACCGTCGCGGTGTACGAGAAGGCGATCGCCTTCCACCAGTCACACTGACCTTCAACACCAGCGCACTGGTCGCAGCACGCCAGCGGGCCCCGGGAGATCTCCCGGGGCCCGCTGGCTTGTCGAACTGGTCAGGCGACGACGACACCCTCCAGGGCCGCCTTCAACTCGGCCGCTTCGGTGGCGTTCATCTCGATGACGAGGCGCCCGCCGCCTTCGGCCGGGATGCGCATGGCGATCACGCGACCCTCCTTGGCCACCTCAATCGGGCCGTCGCCGGTCCGCGGTTTCATCGCTGCCATCGCATACCTCAATTTCTGCGTTCAGTGGATCCAACTTCCCCCATTATTCCACCTTGCGCCCCCCGGCGCGGCAGGCGTGGCAGTCCCCCCCGTGGGGCACCGTGAGGCGGGACCGGACTCAGGCGTCCTGGTGCGGATCGACGTCGCTGGCGTCCAGCTGGCGCGCGAGGAGTTCGAGCAACTCGTCCACCTGCTGCATCGAGTAGCCGCGGGTGACCACGCCGAAGCGCAGGCCGCGCAGGTCGTCGCCGGTCAGGGCACCGGAGGGCAGGTGGGGCCGGGGGGTGTCGGTGACGGTCGCCGGCATCTCGCCCAGCCGTCCGCTCGCAGCCACCGCGGCGAGGCCGAGGATCAGGACCGCGGCCATCCACAACACCCACTCCATGGCCGGAACTCTACCCAGCCCGGGCCCCGGTCGGTCGTGGCTCAGGACATCTGGGCGGTCGTGGTTTCCGGGACCTGGGGGCCGGGGCCGGTGGCCAGGGCGACTGCCTCGTCGGTGTCGTCGGTGAGCCGGAACAGGTCGAGATCGGCTCCCGAGACGTAGCCGTCGGCCAGCACGCGGTCATGCAGCCAGCCGAGGAGCGGCGTCCAGAAGTCGCGGCCGAAGAGCACGATCGGGAACGAGGACACCTTCCGGGTCTGCACCAGGGTGAGCGCCTCGAAGACCTCGTCGAAGGTGCCGAAGCCGCCGGGCATCACCACGAAGCCCTGGGAGTACTTCAGGAACATCACCTTGCGCGCGAAGAAGTAGCGGAAGTTGATGCCCAGCGAGACGTACTTGTTCAGCGACTGCTCGAACGGAAGCTCGATGCCGAGCCCCACGGACAGTCCGCCAGCCTCCAGCGCCCCCTTGTTGGCCGCCTCCATGATGCCGGGACCGCCCCCGGTGATCGTGGCGAAGCCGGCCTCGGCGAGGCCGCGTCCGATCCTGGTCGCGGCCGCGTACATCGGTTCCCTGCGGCCGGTCCGGGCCGAGCCGAACACCCCGATCCCGGGCCCGATCTCGGCGAGGGTGCCGAAGCCCTCGACGAACTCCGCCTGGATGCGCAGCACACGCCACGGGTCGGCGTGCACCCAGCTGCCGTCGCCCTTGCTGGCGAGCAGGCGTTCGTCGGTGGTGGTGGGGAGCACCTGGTCGTGGCGCCGGATCACCGGCCCCTGCGTGCGGCTGCGTTTGCTCACGCGGGCCATTATCCGCCCGGGCCTCCCGTCCGGCGCGATGGCGGCCGCAGCAGCGCCCGCACCCATGCGATGAGGCGCTGCTCGTCCTCGAGCATCGCCCAGGTGACGTGGAGCTGTCGCCAGCCCTCGCCGGCGAGGTCGTTGCCGCGCTCGCGGTCGTTCTCGAACGCCTGCCTTCCGTGGTGGAACTGGTACCCGTCGACCTCGAGGGCCACCCGTTCGGCTCCGAAGCCGACGTCGAGCACGTAGTAGTTGCCGCGAGCCGCGACGGGCAGGTTCGCCGTCCAGCCGGAGATCCGGTGGCGGTCGAGGATGTCGTGCAGCCTCCGCTCGGCCTGCGACCAGGGGTTCGTCCGCGACCGTCGAACCACCCGGCGCCGGACAGGGTTGCCCGCCCGGTGCGGGCACGCCCGGAACGTGGCCTCAACCGTGGCGAGCGGGAGCCGCGCGCGGAGCAGGTCATCGATCCTCTCGCCGTTGTCGTGGGCGGCGGAGTCGACCGCGACAACGACGGCCGCGAGCACCCCCAGGCGCTGGTGGCGGTGTACGGACTCCGGCGGCACCCGGCGCCGGGTGAACCGGTACCCGGCCGCGGCGACCCTGCGGGTGGGGGTGATCACCTCGATCTCGCGGACCTGCTCGTCGGGCCAGCCGGTGAGGCGCGCGGCCGCGGCACCCGCGAAGACGGCGTCCGGGATGCGCGCGGCGACCGCGCGGAGCCGGGTGTCCAGGTCATCGCGGGCCGAGGGGTGCACGTACACGCCGGGCAGGATCCGGACCAGGCGTCCGGCCCGGCACCAGCGGCTCAGGCTGGACTTGCGTGCGCGGTGGGCACTCGCCAGCAAGATGCCGTGGTTCCGTGCGAGCAGGGCGTCGAGATCGATCACGCCCGGGAGTATCGGCAGGCGGGCCGCCCGGCGTTCAGCGAGGTCCGGGGGTTGTGGAGAACTCCGCGGGCACAGTCCTTCGTCCACAGGCGGTCCGGGACATTCCTGCCGGGCATCGACGCAGGGAGCCCCGATCAGGGCCCTGCCGCACGAACGGGGTCAGGTTCGTCCCGGAAGTTCCTCGTGGTTCGCGCATCACCGCTCGTCACCTAGGCTCGAAGGGTGCGCGCACCGGATTACTGCCCCTGCGGCTCGGGTGCCAGCTTCGAACGCTGCTGCCGACCGCTGCACGACGGCAGTCGGCTCGCCGAGACTCCCGAGCAGCTGATGCGTTCGCGCTACGCCGCGTTCGCGGTCGGCGATGCCGACTACCTGCTCCGGACCTGGCACCCCCGGACGCGGCCACCGGAACTCCGGCTGGACGCGGACCTGAACTGGTTGTCGCTGCAGATCCTGGACGCCACGGGTGACGAGGTCGAGTTCATCGCGCGCTACCGGGGGCCGTCAGGGCGCGGGTTCCTCCGCGAGCGCTCGCGGTTCGTGCGGCACGGCGCCCGCTGGTTCTACCTGGACGGCACCCAGCGCTGAGCCGAACGGGACAATCCTGACCCGCATCGCGCGGAACGGCCGGTGTCGCCGCGGAGCCAGGCAGTTCTGTCCCGTTCGGGTCAGGCCAGCGCGGACAGCACGGCCGCCACGTCGGCGGCGGTGTTCCACACGTGGAAGGCCAGGCGCAGTCGACCCGCCCGGCCGGAGGCCCGGATGCCCGCGGCGGTGAGCAGTCCGAGCAGGGTGCCATCGGGGTCCGCGACGGTGACGATCGCCTGGTGCTGTTCGGGAAGCCCGAGCCCGCGGCAGAGCGCGTCGCCCAGACCGCTGGCGTGCCGCCAGATCGCGGCCACGTCCGCGGCGGCGAACAGCCCGATCGACTGCTCGGCACCGACGAAGGCCTGCCATGCGGGCGAGACGTCGAAGCGACGGGCGTCCGCGGCAAGCCCCAGTTCGCTGCCGTAGACGCTCTGCCACGGCTCATCCCCCGCGTACCAGCCCGCCGCCACCGGTCGCAGCCGGGCAGCGAACTCCGGGGCGAGGGTGAGGAAGGCGACCCCTCGGGGAGCCGAGAGCCACTTGTACGCATGGCAGACCGTGGCGTCGAACCGGCTCGCATCCACCGGCAGGACGCCGGCCGCCTGGGTCAGGTCGACCAGGGTCGCGGCACCGGCCGCCTGCGCTGCTCCGGCGATCGCGTCGGCATTCGCCACCTCTCCGGTGGCCGACTGCACGAGCGAGAACACCACGAGGTCCACCTCGGGCGTGATCGCGCGCGCGAGTTCGCTGACCGGAACCTCACGGACGACGAACCGCTCCCCCACCAGGAACGGGTAGACCATCGAGGTGAAGTCGCCGTCGGCGATCAGCACCACCGCACCGTCGGGCAGGGAGGCGGACACGTTGGCGACCAGCGCGGAGGTCTGCGAACCGATCGCCACCTGATCCGCGCCGACGCCGACGAGCCGCGCGTAGGCCGCCCGGGTGCGGGCCACGGTGTTGTCGTAGGCACCCAGGTCCGCGTGGCCCGTGCGCCAGCGATCCTCATCCGCTCGCAGCGCGGCGATCGCCCGGCGCGGGGCGACGCCGCAACTCGCGGCCGACAGGTAGCCCGGTTCGACGTCGAACTCGGCGGCGAGTTCGGAGACGGCCAGCGGCGCCCCCGTCTCGAGCAGTGTGGTCATGGAACCAGCCTGCCCCGGCACAACCCATCACACCAGAGCATGTTTCCTCTCAGACCAATAACATTGCAACATGATTTCGGAGCCGCACCTCGACCTGCACACCGTCCGCATCGTCCGCGCCATCGCCGAACAGGGCTCGATCACCGCCGCCGCCACGGCACTGGGCTACAGCCAGCCCGCGCTCAGCCAGCACCTGCGCAGGGCCGAGTCACGGCTCGGCGCGCCGCTGGTGCTGCGGGTCGGACGCGGCGTCCGGTTGAGCGAACCCGGACGCGTCGTCGCCCGGCACGCCGGACCGATCCTCGCCGCCCTGGCCGCAGCCGAGGACGAACTGGCCCGGCTCGTCGACCAGGCCACCGGGACGGTCCGCGTCGCCGCCTTCCCCAGCGCGTCCTCGACGGTCGTGCCCGCGCTGATCGCCCGGCTCGCCGACCACCACCCGGGACTGAACCTCGCCTACACCGAGGCCGAGCCGCCCGAGGCACTGGCCATGCTCACCGAGGGCAGTATCGATCTCGCGATCACGTTCAGCTACCCCGGCGATCCCGCCGACCCCCACGCGGACCTGGTCGGTGCCACCACGGTGCCCCTCTTCGACGACCCGGTCGCCGTCATGCTGCCGTCCACCCATCCGCTGGCCGGCGAGGCGAGCGTGGAGCTGCACGACCTGTCCGGGGCGGCCTGGATCGCCGGCTGCCCGCTCTGCCGTGGACACCTCCTCGCCGCCTGCGGCTCGGTCGGTGTGAGCCCGCGGATCACCCACGCCACCGACAACTCGGTGGCCGTGCTCGGGCTGGTCGCCGCCGGGGTCGGCGTCGCGCTGCAACCGCGGCTGGCCCTCGAGCCACTCGAGGTGCCGCCCGGCGCGAGCGCGCACGAGGTGGTGCCGGCCAGCGACCGCAGCGTGCGGGCCGTGCTGGTGCGGGGTGCGGAGGCCGTACCGACCGTCGGAGCCGTCCTGGCCACGCTGGTCGAGGTGACCGCCGGGCGCCGTCAGGCCAGCCAGCGCAGCAGAGCGTCCCGGCAGGAGTAGAGGTCGGCGACCGGGCAGCACTCGTCGTCGGCGTGCGCCTTGCCCGGGTCGGCGGGGCCGAAGTTCACCGCGGGGACGCCGAGCGCGCTGAACCGCGCCACGTCGGTCCAGCCGTACTTGGGCCGGGCCGCACCACCCACGGCAGCCAGGAACTCGCGCGCGATCGGACGGTCGAGGCCCGGCCTGGCAGCGGGCGCGAAGTCGATGAAGTCCAGGTCGTGGCCGGCGAACACCTGCCGGCAGTGCTCCTTCGCGTCCGCCTCGTCGCGATCGGGCGCGAACCGGAAGTTCACGGTGAGCGTGCACGCGTCCGGAACGACGTTCCCGGCGATCCCTCCGCTGATCGCGACGGCGTTCAGGCCCTCGCGGTAGAGCAGCCCGTCGACCTCGACCTGCCGGGGCCGGTAGGCGGCCAGCCGGGCCAAAGGCTCGGCGGCGTCGTGGATGGCGTTGTGGCCGAGCCAGGCGCGGGCGGAGTGGGCGGCCGTACCACGGGTGGCGAGGGTGAACCGCAGCGTGCCCTGGCACCCGCCCTCGACCTGCGCCGAGGTGGGCTCCATCAGCACCGCGAAGTCACCGGCGAGCCACTCGGGGTGCTCGCGCGCGATCCGGGTGAGCGAGTTGTCCTCGGCCGCGACCTCCTCGTGGTCGTAGAAGATCCAGGTGATGTCGCGGTTCGGTGCGGTCAACCCGGCCGCGCAGGCGAGCGCCACCGCCACCCCGCCCTTCATGTCCGACGTGCCGCGGCCGTAGACCAGGTCGCCCTCGAGCCGGGACGGCAGGTTGCCCGCGACCGGGACCGTGTCGAGGTGTCCCGCAACCACGACGCGCTCGGCGCGATCGAGGTTCGTGCGGGCGACCAGCGTGTCCCCGTCGCGTACCACGGCCAGGTGCGGCAACCGGCGCAGGGCCTCCTCGACGAGGTCCGCGAGCGCGCCCTCGTTCCCGCTGACCGACTCGACGTCCACCACCTGCCGGAAGAGGGTCACCAGGTCGCCGGCCAGCTCAAGGCTCATGCGCCGAGCCTATCCGGGTAGGCTGGCCGTCATGACCCGACCCGCGCACGGCTGGGGCCTGGCCACCATCCACGAGTCCGGCCAGGTCCTCGACACCTGGTTCCCTGCACCGGCTCTCGGCGAGGCCACGACGCGGGAGGCCCCGGCGTCCCTGGTCGCCGCCGGCCAGCACGACGAGCAGCGCCGCGCGAGAGGTGTCCCGATCCTGGTCGAGATCGACCTGGACGCACCGCCCGCCGACGTCCCGGACGCCTACCTGCGGCTGCACCTGCTCAGCGCCCGGCTGTGCCCGCCACGCAGCATCGACCTGACCGGACTGTTCGGCGTGCTGCCCAACGTCGTCTGGACCAACTTCGGCCCGTGCGCCGTGGACGGCTTCGAGGACACCCGGCTGGCGCTGCGGTCGGCGCGCGGCCGGGTGAATGTCTTCGGGGTCGACAAGTTCCCGCGGATGACCGACTACGTGGTGCCCTCCGGCGTGCGGATCGCGGACGCCGACCGGGTGCGGCTCGGTGCGCACCTGGCGTCCGGCACGACCGTGATGCACGAGGGGTTCGTGAACTTCAACGCCGGCACGCTCGGCTCGTCCATGGTGGAGGGCCGGATCTCGGCCGGCGTGGTGGTCGGCGACGGTTCGGACATCGGCGGCGGCGCGTCGATCATGGGGACGCTGTCCGGCGGCGGCCAGGAACAGATCACCATCGGCGAGCGGTGCCTGCTGGGCGCGGAGTCCGGCGTGGGCATCTCGCTGGGCGACGACTGCGTGATCGAGGCCGGCCTCTACGTGACCGCGGGCACCAAGGTGAGCCTGCCCGGTGGCGCCGTGGTCAAGGCCCTCCAGCTCAGCGGACGCAGCGGGCTGCTGTTCATCCGGAACTCGCTGACCGGCGCGGTCGAGGCCCGCTCGCGGACGGGTTCGGGCATCGAGCTCAACACCGCGCTGCACGACAATTGAGGGTGCCGTGAGGCGGGCCAGAGGGGCGCTGTGGGCGGTGCTCGGCATCGCGGTCGTCCTCGCCCTGGTGGCCGGCGGCGTGATGCTGTGGGCCAACTACAACAAGTCGCCGCTGCCCACCCAGGACCGCTGCACGGCCACCGCCGGCGGCCGCACCACCACCATCGACCCCGAGCAGGCCCACTACGCGTCGATCATCGCGGGCACGTCGATCAGGCGCGGACTGGCGCCGCGCGCGGCGTCCATCGCCCTCGCGACGGCGTACCAGGAGTCCGGCATCCGCAACCTCGACTACGGGCACGCCGACTCGCTCGGGCTGTTCCAGCAGCGGCCGTCGAAGGGTTGGGGCACCGAGGAACAGGTCATGGACCCGTGGTACTCCAGCAACGCCTTCTACAAGGCGATGGAGCAGGTCAAGGACTGGGAGACCCGGGACATCAACGACGTCGCGCAGGCCGTCCAGCGCAGCGCCTACCCGGACGCGTACCGCCGCCACGTCCCGAACGCGCGGACGCTGGCGAGCTCCCTGACCGGGGAGACCCCGGCATCCTTCACCTGCGTGGTGGGTTCACCTGCCGCGGCCGATCCGGACGGCATGCGCACCTTCCTGGTCGAGACGCTCGGCAAGGACGTCGTGTCGGTGAAAGTCGACGGCGACACGCTCACCGCGACGACGAAGAGCACCCGGGCCGCGTGGGCCGTCGCGCAACTGGCCGTCGCGAACACCGCGACGTACGGGCTGGCGTCGGTGCAGCTGGGCCCGTACTCGTGGACACACTCCCGCTCCGGTCTCGCCGACTGGGTGGGCACCGGACCGACGGACACGGCCATGGACGTGGAACTGGTCTTCGCCGAGCCGACTCCGCGCTGAGGCTTTCGGGACATTCCTGCCGCCATCAGGGCCGGAAGGGCCTCTTCCGCCCGGATCCCGGCGAACAGGGTCAGTTCTGTCCCGCGGCGAGCAGGCGGTCGACTGCGGCGTCGATCCTCTCGTCGGACGCCGTGAGCGCGACCCGCACGAACCGGCGCCCGTCCCCACCGTAGAAGTCGCCGGGCGCCACCAGGATGCCCAGCCCGGCGAGGTGGTCGACGCTCGCCCGGCAGTCCTCGTCCCGGGTGCACCACAGGTACAGCGAGCCCTCGGAGTGCTCGACCCGGAACCCGGCGGCCTCCAGCGCAGGACGCAGCCGGTCACGCCGCCGGGCGTAACGGGCCCGCTGCTCCTCCACGTGGGCCTGGTCGTCGAGCAGCGCGACCATCGCCGCCTGCATGGGAGCGGGCAGCATCAGGCCCGCGTGTTTGCGCACCTCCAGCAGGGGACGGACGATCGCGGGGTCGCCGGCGACGAAGCCCGCCCGGTAGCCCGCCACGTTCGAGCGCTTGGACAACGAGTGCACCGCGAGCAGCCCGTCCAGCGAGCCGCGGTTCACGAAGGGGTTCAGCACCGACACAGGCTCGGCGTCCCATCCGAACTCCCCGTAGCACTCGTCGGACGCGAGCACCGCACCCACCTCGCGGCAGGCGTCCACCCACTCGCGGAGCTGCGCCACGCCCAGCACCGCGCCGTGGGGATTGGCCGGGGAGTTGATCCAGACCAGCTTCGGCCGCATCTCGAACATCCAGGACGGGTCGTCGCACGGGAGGACGGCGGCACCCGCGATCAGCGCTCCGACACCGTAGGTCGGGTAGGCGATCTCGGGCACCACGACGGCGTTCCCGGGCTGCACACCGAGCAGCGTCGGCAGCAACGCGACCAGTTCCTTGGTGCCGATCACGGGCAGCACCCCGGCGTCCGTGAGCCCTTCGGCTCCCCAGCGACGGGAGAGGTAGCCGATGATCGCCGCACGCAGTTCCGGCGTCCCCCAGGTCGCGGGGTAGCCGGGCGCGTCCGAGGCCTCGGCGAGGGCGCGCTGCGCGATCGCGGGGGTCGGGTCGACGGGCGTGCCGACCGAGAGGTCGACGATGCCGTCCGGGTGTGCGGACGCGCGGGCCTTCGCGTCCGCCAGGGAGTCCCAGGGGAAGTCGGGAAGGCGATCGGCCAGAGGCTGGTTCACTCGCCCTGCGGTGGCAGCGCGGCCACCGTCGGGTGGTCGTAGTCGACCGCGCCGAGCTTCGCCGCGCCTCCGGGCGAACCGATCTCGTCGAAGAAGTGCACGTTGATGTCGTAGTACTCGGCCTGGTCCGCCGGGACGTCGTCCTCGTAGAAGATGGCCTCGGTGGGACAGACCGGCTCACAGGCCCCGCAGTCGACACACTCGTCGGGGTGGATGTAGAGCATCCGGTTGCCCTCGTAGATGCAGTCGACCGGACACTCCTCGACGCACGCGAGATCCTTGATGTCCACACACGGGAGAGTGATCACGTACGTCATGGGCCGGCTCCTGGGTCGTTCCTGCAAAACTGAGCAGCACTCTACAACTGACCATCGGAGATGAAGCGACGTGGCCCGCCGGGATCCCACCAGCCAAACGCCGGCCGTCGGCCGCCGGGTCAGCCTGCGGCGAGAGCTTGGCGGGGGCGGCCAGACAGATCTGGTCGGATTCGTCCTCGACGCCGACCGCGAGCGGCTCGTCGTGCGCGATCGCCGCGGGGTCGTGCACACGATCGGGTGGACCGACGTGCTCGTGCTGCGGCCCGTGGGCGTGGCCCGGGGACGCGATCCCCTGCGCACCCCGCGCGACGAACTCGATCGCCTGGCGGCCGCCGCGGGAGTCTCGGGACGGGTCTTCGTGGCCCGGCTCAGCGACCTGCTCGACCCGCGGGAACCCGCCGCGCCGCCCGCCTGGGCCGCTCCCCCGCCGTCCCCGGCCCACGTCGAGGGGGAATGGGTGACCGCCGGGCCGTGTCCCGACCTGCCGGGCCTGGCCTGGTGGGCGAGCCACCACGACGCCCGGAGCCTCCAGGTGCGCACTTCCGACCCCGGGGAGATCGCCCGCCTGGTGGAGTTCGGACTCCGCGAACGCTCCTGACCCGCGTTCGGGACAAAGCTGACGCGGATCGGCCGGGATGGCGGCGAAGCGACCCCGCGGCGGCGATGCGGGGCAGGAATGTCCCGTTCCCGGGGACCGCGGCCCTCAGGTGGCGGGCTCGGCCTCGTCGGAGAGGGTCTGCAGCGGCGCGGCCGGCAGGCCCAGTTGGGAGACGACGATGCCCACGATCATCAGGGTGGCCCCGACGTATTCGCGCGGGCCCATGAACTCGTGCAGCAACACCGCACCGCCGAACGCCCCGAACAGCGATTCGGTGGCCATGATCAGCGCGGCGTGCGTGGCGAGCGCATGACGCTGCCCGACCACCTGCAGCGTGTAGGCGATGCCGACCGACACCAGCCCTCCGTAGAGCAGCGGCACGACCGCGAGGTCGAGGCCGGAGAAGGCCGCCGGCTCGAAGGCCAGCGCGGCGAGACTGCTCAGCACCGCGCAGGTGAGGAACTGGGCGGCCGCGAACCGGAGCGCGGACAGCCGTCCGCTGTAGTGCTCGATGACCAGGATCTGCACCGCCCAGAAGACCGTCGAGACGATCAGCAACACCTCGCCACGACCGATCGTGAAGTCCTCGGTGACGCTGATCAGGTACAGCCCCACCAGCGACGACGCCACCCCGAGCACCGTGGCGAGGTTGCTGCGATGGCCGCGCAGGACCGCCAGCACGGGGACGAAGACCATGTACAGCCCGGTGATGAACGCGGCATTGCCGGCCGGGGTATCGATCAACGCGGCCTGCTGCAGGTTCACGGCGGTGGTGAGCAGCAGGCCGGCGAGGACGCCGGGCACGACCACGGCACGGGTCGCCGCCACTCGCCGCGGCCCCGGCACCCGGCGGACGCCATCCCGTATCGCGATCAGCGGCAGCAGCACCAGCGCACCGAGGGCGAACCGCACCGCGGTGAAGGTGAACGGTCCGACGTGGGCGGACCCGACCCGTTGGGCGACGAACGCGAAGCCCCACAGCGCCGAGGCCAGCAGCAGCGCCCCGTTGGCGCGCAGCCGCTGGCTCCGGGTGGCGGCAAGAGCGGTCGTGGTCAGTTCAGGCGATTCGGCTGAGGGCGGTCCTGGCGTGGGCGGCCACGTTCTCGGGGGTGAAGCCGTACTTGGTGAACAGCAGGGCGCCGGACGCGGACTCGCCGAAGTGGTCGATGGCGACGATCTCGCCGGCCGGGCCGACCAGGTCACGCCAGCCCATCGGCACGCCGGCCTCGACCGCGACGGTGGCGACACCGGCCGGCAGGACGGCCGCACGGTAGTCGGCGTCCTGGGCGTGGAACCACCCGATGCACGGCATGGAGACCACGCGGGTGCCGATGCCCTCGGCCTGCAACTGGTCTCGGGCCGCGACGGCGACGCCGACCTCGGAACCGGTGGCGACCAGGACGACCTTCAGTTCGCCCTCGGCCTCGATCAGCGTGTAGCCGCCCCTGGCCAGGTCGGTCGCGGGCGCGACCCCGGCGGCGTCGCGATCAACGATCGGCAGGTCCTGCCGGGACAGGATGATCGCGGACGGCCGGTCGGTGTGCGCCAGCGCCTGGTACCAGGCCTGCGCGGTCTCGTTCGCGTCCGCGGGACGGATCACGTCCAGCCCCGGGATCGCCCGCAGGCTGGCGAGGTGCTCGATCGGCTGGTGCGTCGGCCCGTCCTCACCCACCCCGATGCTGTCGTGGGTCCACACGAAGATGCTCGGCGCCTTCTGCAGGGCGGCGAGGCGCACCGCGCCGCGCATGTAGTCGGCGAAGACCAGGAACGTGCCGCCGTAGCAGCGGGTCAG
>JAXGTK010000007.1:0-28560 GCA_040774965.1 Propionicimonas sp.
AGCGACCTGAAGGTCCCCGACAACCTCTGAGCCGGCAACGCTCGCTGGGGAGCGTTCATGGGGAACGATCGGGCGCGTCGCGGAACGGTCCCTGAGGGACGCGAGAGGAACGAGTTCCACGGAACGGTCCCTGAGGAGCGCGCGAGGAACGAGTCCTACGGAACGGTCCCTGAGGAGCGCGCGAGGAACGAGTCCTACGGAACGGTCCCTGAGGAGCGCGCGAGCAACGAGTCCCACGAAACGGTCCCTGAGGGACGCGCGAGCAACGAGTCCCACGAAACGGTCCCTGAGGAGCGCGCGAGAAACGAGTCCCACGGAACGGTCCCTGAGGAGCGCGCGAGGAACGAGCGCGCGTCACGAAGGGCCGTCGTCCACAGCCCCCGACTTGTCCACATGCGGTGAACACGCCTGAACGTCGTGGACACCCGCTGCCGATAGTGCACACCGGGAGGTGGTGTCGGTGGGCAGGTCGGAGGTCTGGCACGTCGGCGAGGAACTCGCTGCGGCGCACCTGGAGCGGCTCGGCTGGCAGATCCTGGACCGCAACTGGCGGTGCCCGGCCGGTGAACTCGACATCGTGGCGCTGGAGCCGGGGCCGGAACCGGTGGTGGTGTTCTGCGAGGTGAAGTGCCGCAGCGGGCTGGGCTTCGGCCCGCCGCTGGAGGCGATCACCACCCGGAAGGTGGCCAAGCTCCGTGAAGTGGCGCTGCACTGGCTGCGCGCCCAGCCGGGCCCGGTGCGCCACGTCCGGTTCGACGGCGTCGGTGTGCTGCTGGCGCGGAACGCCGCTCCGGTGATCACCCACGTGCCGGGGATCGGCCGATGAGCCAGGCGCGGGCCTGGTCGGTGGCCCTGGTCGGCATCGAGGGGACGATGGTGGAGGTGGAGGCGGCGATCAGCAGCGGCCTGCCGCGCACCACGATGGTGGGCCTGCCGGACGCAGCGCTCTACGAGGCGCGTGACCGGTGCCGGGCCGCGATGGCATCCGCCGGCTTCGGCTGGCCGTCCGATCCGGTCACGATCAACCTCTCCCCGGCCACCCTGCCGAAGGCCGGTTCGCACTACGACCTGGCGATCGCAGCCGCGGTGGCTGCTGCCGGACGCAAGTTCGACCCGGAGGCGCTGGAGGGCCTGGCACTGTTCGGTGAGCTGGGGCTGGACGGACGGGTCCGGGCGGTCCGCGGGCTGCTGCCTGCGTTGCTCACCGCGGCGGGCCAGGGCTTCGGCCGGGTGGTGGTGCCGGTCGCCCAGCTGCGCGAGGCGTCGCTGGTCACCGGGCTGTCGATCGCGGGAGCGGCGGACCTCTCGGACCTGTTCGACGTGCTCACCGGAGGGCCGGGGGCGACAGAGGTGCCGCCGGCCGCGGCGCCGGCGATGACGCGTCCGCCTCTCGACCTCGCCGACGTGGCGGGCCAGGTCGAGGCCAAGTGGGCGCTCGAGGTGGCTGCCGCCGGGCGCCACCACCTGTACCTGCACGGCCCGCCGGGGGTCGGAAAGACACTGCTGGCGGAGCGGCTGCCGGGCCTGCTGCCCGACCTCGAACTGGGCGAGGCGCTGGAGGTGTCCGCGGTGCACTCCCTCGCCGGGATCAACCTGGACGGCGGGCTGGTGCGGCGCCCGCCCTACGCCGACCCGCACCACTCGGCGTCCCTGGCGAGCCTGGTCGGCGGGGGTGCCCGGATCGCGATGCCGGGTGCGGTGTCCCGCGCCCACCGCGGCGTGCTGTTCCTCGACGAGGCCCCCGAGTTCAGCCCGCGGGTGATGGAGGCGCTGCGGGTGCCACTGGAGTCCGGCCGGATCGTGCTGGGGCGTTCGGTGGCCACCGCCGCGTATCCCGCGAGCTTCCAGCTGGTGCTGGCGGCCAACCCGTGCCCGTGCGGAATGGCCGGCACCCCGGGCGGGAACTGCCGCTGCCCGCCCATGGCGGTGCGCCGGTACGCGTCCCGGGTGTCCGGGCCCATCCTCGACCGGATCGACATCCACCAGGAGCTCCGTCCCGTGCGGGCAGCCTTCCTCGAGCGGCGCCATGAGCCCGGGGAGAGCTCGCGGGTGGTGGCGGAGCGGGTGCTGGCGGCGCGGGAACGGCAGCGGCACCGGCTCGAGCCGAGCGGCTGGCGCACCAACGGCGAGGTGCCCGGTCCCGCTCTGCGCAAGCGGTTGCCGCTGCCGGACGGCTCGGACCTGCTGGACGTGGCGGTGGCGAGGGGCCGCCTGTCGGCACGAGGAGTCGACAAGGTGCTGCGGCTGGCGTGGACGGTGGCCGACCTCGCCGGCGCGGAGCGCCCGAGCCGCGAGCACCTGCACACGGCGCTGGCCATGCGCCGGGGAGAACACGGGACGGAGGCGGCCTGATGGACGAACGGACGGCACGGATGTGCCTCACCGCGGTGGTCGAACCCGGCCACCCGGTACTGGCCGAGGCCGTGGCGGGCTTCGGGGCGGAGGAGGTGTGGGCGGGGCTGCTGCGTGCCGGGGACGACCTGCCGGTGGCGGCGCGGGCGCGCCGGCTGCGTCCCGGCGAGCTGGTGGAGCGGACCCGGGCGGGGCGGCTGCGGTTCGTGGTCCCGGGTGACCCCGACTGGCCGGCGGGCCTGGCGGATCTCGCCGGGTGCGAGCCGGTGAACGAACTCTCCGGCGAGCCGATGGGGCTGTGGGTCGCCGGCGGCGGCGACCTCGGCGCGCTGACGGCCACCTCGGTGGCGATCGTGGGCTCCCGGGCGTCCACGGCCTACGGCGACACGGTGGCGGCCGACCTGGGCGCGGAGCTGTCCGACGCGGGCCGCTGCGTCGTCTCGGGCGGTGCCTACGGCATCGACGCGGCCAGCCACCGGGGATGCCTCGCAGGGCGTACACCCAGCATCTGCGTGCTGGCCGGAGGACTCGACCAGCCCTACCCGGGCGGCCACCGCCCGCTGTTCGAACGGATCGCCGAGCACGGCGTGCTGGTCAGCGAACTCGCGCCCGGGGAGCACCCCACCAGGGTGCGGTTCCTGGCCCGGAACCGCCTGATCGCGGCGATGGCCCCCGGCACGGTGCTCGTGGAGGCGGCGGCGCGGTCGGGGGCCCGGAACACCGTCACGTGGGCGAACGTGCTGGGCCGGGTGGTGATGGCCGTGCCGGGGCCGGTGACGAGCGCGACGTCGGTGACGCCGCACCGGCTCGTCCGCGAGGCCGAGGCCGTGCTGGTCACCGGTGCGGCGGACGTGCTGGAGCTGCTGTCGCCGCTGGGCCGGGCGAACCCGCGGACGCCGGGGGAGCGCCGCGCCACCGACGAGCTCGGCGCCGACGAACTGCGCGTGTTCGAGGCCGTGCCCGGACGCGGCAGCGTGCCGGCCGGCGACCTCGCCCTGCGTGCGGGACTCACCGTGCCGCGCTGCCTCGCGGTGCTCGACCAGCTCGCCGAACGCGGCTTCCTCGCCCAGACCGCCCTGGGGGAGTGGCGGCTGCCGCCCCGCGAGCCTCAGCGGGCCCGGTAGGCCTCCAGCAGCCGCAGCCACACCTCGCTCGCGGTCGGGTAGGACGGCACCGCGTGCCACAGCTGGTCCGCGGTCAGGTCGCCGACGATCGCGACCGTGGCTGCGTGCACGAGTTCGGCCACCTCGGAGCCGGCGAAGGTCGCGCCGAGCAGGCGCCCGGTGCCGGCCTCGAGCACCAGCTTTGCCCTGCCTGCGGCGTCGTCGCGCAGCAGGCCGAACCCGGCCGCGCTGGTGAGGGCCACCTCCACGCACTCGACGCCCCGGTCGGCGGCGAGCGCGGCGGCCTCGGTGAGGCCCACTTCGGCCACCTGGGGGTCGGTGAACACCACCTGCGGCACCGGGGCGTCGGGCACCCACGGGTCGGGCCGGCCCTCGGCGCGGGCCGCGATCCTGTCACCGGCCAGCCGGGCCGCGTACTTGCCCCAGTGGGTGAGCGGCGCGTCGCCGCTGGCGTCCCCGACCGCGTACAGCCAGTCCGGGCGCTCCGCGGCCCGGGCGAAGCGCTCCGGGGTGAGGCCGATCGCCTCCAGCCCGAGGGCGTCGGTCGCCGGACGCCGGCCCGTGGCCACGAGCACTTCGTCGAACTCGTGCGCCCGTCCGTCGATCTCCAGCCGCACCGGTCCGCCGTGGACGCGGCCCAGCCCGGTGTCGGCGGCGTCGGGACGGGCGGCCGAATCCGCCCGCGCGCCGAACCGGATCTCCACGCCGACCCGGCGCAGACCGTCGGCGACGAGGTCGGCCGCGAACCGTTCCGAGCGGCGCAGCACCCGGTCGCCGCGCACGACCAGGGTCACCTCCGCACCCAGTGCGGCCAGCCACCCGCACGCCTCGGTGGCGACGACACCGCCACCGATCACCGCGATCGACCCGGGCACCTCGACGATGCCGGTGGCATCCCGTGAGGTCCACGGGTGCAGTCCAGCGAACGCGGCCGGGATCATCGGCACACTGCCCGTGGCCACGACAACCGCCAGCCGGGCCTCGACCTCGCGGTCTCCGTCCGGTCCCGCCACCACGAGGCGTCGCTCCCCGACCAGCCGCCCGGTGCCGCGCGCCACCTCGATGCCCGCGCCGCGTGCCCACCCGACCTGCCCGGAGTCGTCGTAGCCGGAGACCCAGGCGTCCCGACGCGCCAGCAGCGCGGGCACGTCGAGCGGCACCTCGTCGGGCAGCCCGCCCAGGTGCTCGGCGGACGCCCTCACCTCCAGCGGGCGCAGCAGTGCCTTGCTCGGCATGCAGGCGTAGTAGGAGCACTCGCCGCCGACCAGCTCTCGTTCCACGAGCAGTGCCGTCCGGTTCGAGCCACGGATCGCATAGTCGGCCGCGTTCTCCCCGGCCGGTCCGGCCCCCAACACCACCACGTCGTACGTTCGTGCTGCCACCCACCCAGTGTGGTGCAGGTCACGATTCGGCAACAGTTCGACTCCATGCGTAGGTTTCGCGCAACGCGGCGGAGCCGGTGCGGCGTGCACCGGGCATGAGCACACTCCACGCACTCCGCGCGGCGGCCACCATTGCCGCCGCCGTCCTGCTCGCCGGCTGTTCCGGCACCTCCGGCGCCTCGATGTCCGAGCCGGACGCGGCCGGTGGGGCAGCCGCCGACTCCTCCGTCGGCAAGGCGGAGAACTATCCCGAGGCCGCTCCGGAGGGCGCACCCGACACCACGCTCACCCCGAAGCTCGCCCGCACCGCCCAGGTGAGCCTGACCGTGACCGACGTCGAGAACGCGGCCGTGCAACTGCGCGCCCTCGCCGCGTCCATGAACGGCCAGGTCACCGCCGAGAACCTGGTCACCGAGCTGGACGCCGACGCGGGGAAGCGCCTGACGTCGGTCATGGTGATCTCCGTCCCCGCGGACCGGCTCGACTCCGCCCTCGAACAGCTGAAGTCCGTCGGTGAGGTGACCAACCGGGTGATCTCCTCGGAGGACGTCACCACGCAGGTCGCCGACGTGGACTCCCGGATCAACACCCTGAGCGACTCGATCGCGCGCCTGCGGGCGCTTTGGCAGAAGGCCGGCAGCGTGCGCGAACTGTCCGACCTGGAGAGCCAGATCACGCAGCGGATCTCCGAACGGGACTCGCTCGTGGCCCAGCAGCGCGCTCTCGCGGGCCGGGTGGCGAGCTCGCCGATCACGATCAGCCTGACCACGCCGGAGCCGGCCGGCGAACTCGAGACGACCGGTTTCCTCGGTGGCCTGCTCGCCGGCTGGAACGCCCTGGTCGCCAGCAGCCGGGTGCTGATGACGATCGTCGGTGCCGTGCTGCCGTTCGCCGTGATCGCGGCCGTCGTCGTGGTCCCGCTGCTGGTCTGGCGGCGCCGCGTACGCGTCCGGGTGAACCGTGGGACGGACCCGGGCCAGGATGCGGCGACGACTCCGGAGCAGTCCGGCTCGGGCGAGTAGGGCGACCCTGTCCCCCTTCGGGGGGACAGACGCGGAGGGTGGGCATTCCGTACCATGACCAGTGCAGGGGGGGAGCAGTCGCTCGTTGTTGCGGAGGCCCGGAGGGCCGGGAGCGACTGACCTGAGGAGTACCACTTCGCAGCAAACGTCATTGGGGCGGACGGACCGGTCGGTCTGTTCGCCCCGGACTGCGTTCACGGGCCGCGCTGTTCGCCGCAGCGGAGCCCGCAGGCTCACCTCCCGCCGAGCGGCTGCCCCGAGGAGTCAACAGCCCGCCAGGTGCAACCGCCGCGGCCCGTCCGTCATCACCTGGTGGGTGACCTGACCCGGCGCGCCGTCCACGTGCTCCAGGGCGCCGTAGCACGCGACTCGGGCGCTGGCCGCCCACGCGACCTTCACCTCCTCATCGGTGAGGGCACGCCCGCTCGCTGACTGGTAGGCCGCGAGCACCCGCTCGCCGTCCACGACCGGGGCGATCCGGGGCTGGTCGGGGAGCTCGTTGAAGCTCGCGGCGAGGCAGCCCACGATGACTGTCTCGGGACGGGCCGCCAGTTCCTTCCAGCCGTGCACGATCGCGACGGGTGCGCCACCGGCGCCCTCGAGCCAGCGGACGTGGACGCCGCGCAGCTTGCTAAGAGAACCAAGTTGCACTAAGAATGCTGAGCATGACGCTGAGTCCGCGCGAACGCGAAGTCCTGGCGCTGCTGCGGGCCCAGCCCATGCTCGACGCGGCCGGACTGGCGCGAAGCCTCGGTACGAGCAAGGGCGCGATCGCGGTCGCGCTGTCCTCGCTGAGCCAGACGGGCGAGATCATCGGACGCGGGTACCTGCTGCGCGGCGAGCCGTGGGCCGTTGTCGTCGGAGGAGCGGCCTGGGACGTCAAGGCGCGCAGCCTCGCTGCCGCGCGCCTGCACACGTCGAACCCGAGCGTGGTCAGCCGGACGCCCGGGGGTGTGGGCCGCAACATCGCCGAGGGCATCGCCCGGCTCGGCGGACGCGTCCACCTGGTCGCTGCGGTCGGGGCCGACGCGGCCGGCCGGGAACTGCTCACCCGCACCGCCGAGGCCGGTGTGTACGTCGACCAGGTGGTGACGAGTCCGCACCCGACCGGCAGCTACCTGGCCGCCCTGGACACCGACGGCGAGCTGGTGATCGGGCTGTCCGACTTCGCCGCCACCGATGCGATGGACGTGGAGGGATTGAGCCGTGCGCAGGAACTCCTCGCCCGCACCGACCTCGTCGTGGTGGACGGCAACATCCCGGTGTCCGTGGCGGCCTGGGTGCTGGGTGTGGCCGCGGCCAACGGGGTCCGCGTCGTGCTGGAGCCGGTGAGCGTCGCGAAGGCGGGACGGGTCGCGCCGCTGCTGGAACCCGGGCACCCCGTGTTCGCGGTGACCCCGAACGTGGACGAGCTGGGTGCGCTGGTCGGCCGAACCGTGGCCGACACCACCGACGACATCGTCACGGCCGCTGCCGAGTTGCACGCGCGGGGCGTCACGCACGTGTGGGTGAGTCGCGGTGCCGCGGGCAGCCTGCTCGCGAGCCCCGCGGAAGCGCTCCCGATCGCCGCGGTGCCGGCCCGGGTCACCGACGTCACCGGTGCCGGGGACGCCATGACCGCCGGCTTCGTGCACGGCCTGCTCTCCGGCGAGGAGCCGGCGACCGCCGCCCGGCACGGGCATCTCGCGGCGGCCCTCACCGTGGCCAGCGGCCACACCGTCCGACCCGACCTGGGTGTCGCGTTCGCCGCGGCGCTCGCCGAATCCGCAGTCGTTCCCGAAGGAGTCACACCATGACC
Organism: Propionicimonas sp.; assembly: GCA_040774965.1. Lineage (GTDB taxonomy): Bacteria > Actinomycetota > Actinomycetes > Propionibacteriales > Propionibacteriaceae > Propionicimonas. The sequence goes on from JAXGTK010000007.1 coordinate 7,679, forward strand.
ACACCGCACCCGATGCTCGCCGTCGCCGCAGAGGTGCGCGAGGCCCTCGCGTCCGGGACGCCCGTCGTGGCGCTCGAGTCGACGATCATCAGCCACGGCATGCCGTACCCGAGGAACGTCCAGACCGCCCGCGAGGTCGAGCAGATCGTCCGCGACGGCGGCGCGGTGCCCGCGACGATCGCCATCCTGGGCGGCGTGCCCCGGATCGGCCTGGACGACGCCGAGCTCGACCTGCTCGGCTCGGACGAGCACGTGCGCAAGGTGAGCATCCGCGACCTGCCGTACGTGGTCGCCCGCAAGGAGCACGGGGCGACGACCGTCGCCTCGACGATGCGCCTCGCGGCGCTGGCCGGGATCCGGGTGTTCGTCACCGGCGGCCTCGGCGGCGTGCACCGGGGCGCCGAGCGCTCGATGGACATCTCCGCCGACCTGACCGAGCTGAGCCTGACCGACGTGGCGGTGGTCAGCGCGGGCGTGAAGTCGCTGCTCGACATCGGCCGCACGCTGGAGGTGCTGGAGACCCTCGGGGTGCCGGTGCTCACGGTGGGCTCGGACGACTTCCCGTCCTTCTACTCGCGCTCGAGCGGCCTCCGGTCCCCGCTGCGGATGGACGGCGCGGACGAGGTCGCGCGCGCGATGGCGGCGAAGTGGGACCTCGGCCTGGCCGGGGGACTGGTGATCGCCAACCCGATCCCGGTGGCGGAGGAGATTCCCGAGGCCGAGATCGGTGCCCTGATCGCGACGGCCGTCGCGGAGGCGGACGCGAAGGGCATCACCGGTGCCGCGATCACGCCGTACCTGCTCGGCCGCATCGTCGAGCTCTCCGGCGGGGAGTCGCTGCGGGCCAACATCGCCCTGGTCAAGGACAACGCCCGGCTCGGCGCCGCGATCGCCGGGGAGTACGCACGGCTCCGGGCCGGCGACGACGGCTGCTGAAGGGGCGCGGTGCCCTGACTCGGGGCTCAGCCCGACCCGGACGTCGACGTCGGGAACGCCTTGTCGAGGGCGTCCGGGAGGTCGTCGCCCAGCGTGATCGCGTCCCCGTGGACGACCACCACCCCGGCGAGCTCGGTGATCGAGCTGCTCTGGGCCTGCAGGAAGATCGGCTGCACGTAGACCGTGCTCGTGTGGATGGGCAGCACGAGCATGGTGCCGAAGGTGACCGTGCTGCCGGGCTGGTTCCACAGCGTCAGCTGCTGCGCGATGGTTGGGTCCTGGTTGATCCGCGCACTGACCTGGGCGGCGCCGAGGATCACCCGGCTCTTCGGGAGCGTGTAGACCACCTTGTCGCCGTAGGTGGCCGGCTCGGACGAACTGGTCAGCCAGCCGACGAGGTCGTCACGGTTCGGCAGCACGTAGGGCTGCAGGAGGTACAGGCCCGTACCGGAGTCGGCCGGCGGGTTCAGCAGCACGTACTGCGGGCTGATCCTCTTGCCGGACGCGTCGGTCGGGATCCGCCAGGTGTCCTCCTGGTTGTAGAACACGATCGGGTCGCTGACGTGGTACTTCGTGAACACCTGCGCCTGCGCGGCGAACAGCTTCATCGGCACCCGCAGGTGGGCGGCGAGCGCGGCGGGGATGGGGTCCTGGCTGAGCACGGTGGGGAAGATGCGGGCCCAGGCGTCCCGGATCGGGTCCTCGCCGACCGGGTAGAACGTGGTCTTCCCGGTCTCGGCGTCCACGGTCACCTTCACCGAGCTGCGCACGTAGTTGGTGCCGTTGGGGAACGCCGAGCTGTTCGACAGCGGCTGGGCGTAGGGGAAGTGGTCGCTGGTGGTGTACGCGTCGATGATCCAGGTGATCCGGCCGTCCACGATCGCGGGGTAGGGCGTGTCGTAGGTGAGCCAGGGCGCGATCTTCTGCGCGCGGGCAACCACGCTGCGGTTGAGCAGGATGCGGCTGTCGGCGTTCACGTAGCCGGAGACCAGCAGGTCGATCGAACGCAGCCTCAGCGACCACGCCAGCCGGTTGAGCGGCCCGCCGATGGTGACGCCGTCACCGCCGGTGTAGCGGTTGGTGGCGTTGGTGTTGCCCTTCGGGTAGTCGAACTCGTCCAGGCCGGTGTTGACCAGCACCCAGCTGGACTGGTCCGGGCCGAAGTAGACGCGGGGCTGGGTGATCTGGAGTGAGGACGCGTCGGTCAGCGACGAGTTCGTGGTCGAGGGGACGTCCCCGACGAGGAAGCTGGGGAAGCCCTCCTTCGTGGTCTTGCTGGCCGAGCTGATCGCCATGCCGTAGCCGTGGGTGTACACGAGGTGCTGGTTCACCCAGGTGTTGCCGCCCGAGGGCAGGCTCTTCGGCGAGATCTCCCGCGCCGACACCAGCACCTGCTCGAGCTTGCCGTCGACCTGGTAGCGGTCGGTGCTGATCGCGGAGAGCTTGTAGTACGGCCGGATCGTCTGCAGCTGGTTGAAGGCCTGGGCGACCGTGGACGTGGACCAGACGGGTGCGGTCGAGAGCTCGTCGCGGGCCGCTGCGGTCTCGCTCGCGGGCACCGTGGTGGCGCCCTCGTAGTCCTGCGAGGTGACCTGGTCGAGCTGGTAGGCCAGGCGGGTCATGTCCACGTTGCGGGTCAGGTAGGGCTTCTCCGCGGTCGCCTCGTTGGGACGGGCGACGAACCGCTGCACGACCCCGGGGACGATCGTTGCGGTCACCAGAGCGGCGACCACCAGCCCCACCATCGACCAGACGGCCGGCCGGAAGTTGCGCTGGAACGAGCTGACCACGAGCACGACGGCGATCACGAGGCTCACCCCGACCATCACCCACAGCCCGGGCAGGGCGGCGTGGACGTCGGTGTAGGACGCCCCGGTGAAGGCGGTCTGCGTGGTGGAGTAGCTGAGTTGCCAGGTGCGCAGGACGAAGCTCGCGGCGGTGACGACCATGAGTGTGGCTCCGAGCCGCCAGAAGCTGCGGCGCACGTGCCACCAGTCGGCGTGGATGCGTCCGGTGTAGTCGAGCCGGCTGGAGACCAGGACGATCGTCGCGTGCACCGCCATCGCCAGCAGCACCAGCTGGAAGGCCCACGTGACGATGGTCTCGAGTGCGGGCAGCGTGAACACGAAGAAGCCGACGTCGAGCCCGAACTCGGGGTCGACGACGCCGAACGGCGCCTGGTCGACGGCCAGTCGGAACACCATCCACTTGCCGGACATCGCGTAGCCCATCGCGGCGGCGACCGCGAAGGCGCCCACGGCGGTGACGGCCCGGAAGCGGCCCCTGGCGCCGACGGCGCTCCATGCGCTGCGTCCGGCGATCAGGAGGGCTGCGAAGTTGATGGCGGTGAAGATGCCCCAGACCGCCCAGATGGAGGCGTACCGGGTCCAGAACACGGCGTCCTCGCCGACGCTGGCGTACCACTCGTGGTCGGTCCAGATCATCAGCCAGGTGAAGCCCCCGACGAGGGCGGCGATGACGCCCACGATGATCCCGAAGACCGGTCCGAACCGGCGCAGCCGCTGCCGGAGGCCGGGACGGGGTCGCCCGGGCGCGCCGGCCTTCTTCGTGTGCTTCCTCGCCCCGCCGCCCGGTTCAGCCATGGATCAGCTCGCATTCGACCGCCGCGATGCCCGTGCCGAGGAACTCGTCCTGCTCGATCGTGAACGCGCGCTCGCGGGAGTGCCGCACGAACAGTCCCGAGTGGTTGTTCCAGAGTTCGCCGCTGAGGGTGTAGGCGCCGCCCATCAGCGGTGGGCTGACCAGCCGGGCACGGAGCCTGTGCTCGCCGACGCTGGTGTCGAGGCCCAGCTTCGGGCTCTGCGGGTCGGACGCGAAGACCTCGACCTTCTCCGAGTTCCGGATCGAGTAGGTGAAGGTGAGGATCGGGAGTTCCCGCTTCACGACGTAGGTGAACTCGAGGTAGATGTCCTCGCCGTGCGGGAAGAACGTCGTGGGCTCGCCGAACGCGTCGGTCAGGCGCGCGCTCGTGACCCGGACGACGTCCTTCTTCACCAGCGGGGTGTCGTCGTCGGCGGCCTCCTCGCGCCGGGCCTGCCGGGTGGCGGCCCGCTCGGTGCGCAGGAACTCCTCGTACTGCTGGACGACCGAGCCGACGTCGCCCTCGGCCTTGAGCTTGCCCCGGTTGATCCAGATGGCCTTCGTGCAGAAGGCCTTGACGGTGCCGAGCGAGTGGCTGACGAACAGGATCGTCGAACCGGTCTCGCGGATCTGGCCCATCCGCTCGATGCACTTCAGCCGGAAGACGTCGTCGCCGACCGACAGCGCCTCGTCCACGATCAGGATGTCGGGGTCGACGCTGGTGGACACCGCGAAGCCGAGCCGCGACTTCATCCCCGAGGAGTAGGTGCGCACGGGCTGGTTGATGTAGTCGCCGATGTCGGCGAAGTCGATGATCTCCTGGCGTCGGGCGTCCGCCTCGTCCCGGGGGATGCCCATCGCGAGCGCGCGCAGGTAGATGTTCTCGACGCCGGTGAGCTGCTGGTCGAACCCGCTGGTCAGCTCGAGCATCGCCGAGACGCGGCCGTTCACGCGCACCTTGCCGCTGGTGGGTGCGGTGACGCCGGCGACGATCTTCGACAGGGTCGACTTCCCGGAGCCGTTGCGGCCGAGGATCGCGACCACGTCGCCCCGTTCGAAGGTCGCCGTCACCCGGTCCAGGGCCCGGAACCTGCCGCCGGTGGGTGCCTTGCGGAACGGCGCGACGGCGCGGGCCAGCGAGCTGGAGTAGGTCTTGTAGACCTTGGTGAGGTTCTCCACCTCCACGGCGGGTCCGTCGGTGCGCTCTTCGTCGATGATGACGTCGGGGCCGATCAGGTTGGTCATTGCGTCCACCTCAGAGAACGTCGGCGAATTCGGGGGCGAGCTTCTGGAACACGAAGCTCGCGAAGAGGGTCAGGACGGCCATCAGGCCCCAGAAGTAGGCGGTGTAGTTCAGCGACCCCGTGATCCAGTTGTGGAACACGAGGGAGTCGCGGTAGCCGCCGATCACGTAGGCCAGGGGGTTGGCCAGGATGATGTAGCGGTAGGGCAGCGGGATCTTGGTGGCCGACCACAGCACGGGCGTCACCCAGAACAGCAGCGAGAGCACCGACTTGATCAGGTGCCCGAGGTCCTGGCTGATCGCGGTGAGGGCCGAGAACAGGACCGAGACGACCACGCTCAGCACGAACCCGCACAACATGTAGTACGGGAGCTGGAGGGCGCTGAGCGTGAGGCCGTACCCGCTGGCGAGGAGGAGCACGAGGGTGAGGCAGACCATCACCAGGTGCACCAGGAAGTGGGAGAGCACCTCCGAGACCGGAAGGGTCGCGACCGGGTAGCGCATCTTGGTGACGAATTGCGAGTTCTGGCGGATCGACTGCCCCGCGCCGCGCAGGCAGTCGGACATGAAGAACCAGGCGATGTTGCCGGGCACCAGCCAGATGATGTACGGCACGCCGCCCAGGCCGAGGCTGCTGCCCCCGCGCAGGCCGATCGACACCGCGAACCAGTAGGCGGTGATGTAGATCGCCGGACGGAGCACCGCCCAGGCCACACCGAGCGCCGAACCGCTGTAGCGCTTGGTGAGTGCGACCTGGGCCATCCCGTAGGTGCGCTGCCAGTTCTGGTAGTTGATGACCGCCAGTTCCCTGGTCGCGCCGACTGCTTCCCTGAGCATCTCGTCACTCCCCGCTTCCGTTCAGGCCTCTGGGGCAGAGTGCTGCGGCAGCGGGGCTCGACTGTACCCCCGCTCCGCCGCCGATCAAGAATTACGCCCTGCTGCGGACGGACCTCAGTCGTCGTCGACCAGGAGGTCGACCTCCTCCTCGAGCTCCTCGGACTCGGCGACGGCGTGGCCGGTGCCGCGTGGGCGCCCGGCCCGCACCCACGACCAGTACAGCGCCGCCGCGGCCACGGCGGTCGCGGCGAGCGAGCCGATCGCCGCGGGACGGGTCAGGTTCGCCACCAGCGTGAAGGCGACCACGAGTGCGGCGGCGGAGTTCAGCACGACCCACCACGGCCGGTGGTCGTGGAGGGAGAACCTGGCCATCGCGAGCAGGCCCATCAGGAAGCTGACGAAGACGGCGACCGCGTAGAACAGCACCAGTTCCTGGTCGCGCGCGCCCGCGGCGAGCACCACGACCGCGGAGATGATCGCGAACACCACCACGCCGAGCACCGGCACGTGGTGGAGGTTCGTGCGACCGAGGACGGCGGGCAGCACGCCGTGCTCGGTGCCGTCGGCGGCCCGCTTCCGGGCGAGGGCCTTGAGCAGTCCCGGCCCGGCCTGGAAGGACGAGGAGGCCGCGGAGAGGAGCAACAGCGCGGTGGTCGCCTGGAAGGCGGCGAAGACGGCGGGGCCGTCGGCGGCGCGGGCGAGTTCGGCGACCATCGTGGTGTCGTCGTGCGGCACGGTGATACCGAGGTGGACGACGGCGGCGGTGATCGAGAGGGTGAGTACGCCGACGATGCCGAGGGTCAGCCACAGGGCCCAGCGGCCGAAGGCCCGGCGGCCGTCGTTGTCGAGCTGGGCCAGCTGGGCGATCGCCGAGGACGGGGCCTCGACACCGGTGGCCAGGGCCATCGCCACGGGGAACGCGAGGGCGACGGACAGGGGTGCGGAGGCGACCGGGTCGACGGGCAGGGTCGCGGCCGGCGCGCCGACCACCGGCAGCAGGACCATCACCGCGGTGACGATGAAGGCGATGGTGAGCAGTGCGAAGACGGCGCGTCCGAGGTGTCCGAACCACATCAGGCCCGCGACGAGCACCAGCAGGCCGAGCGCGAGGACGATCCGCCACGGGGCCAGGCTCGGCACGTAGGAGATGATGGCGGACGCGCCGGCGGACACCGAGATCGAGATGGTGAGCACGAAGTCCACGATCAGGGCGCCCATGGGGACGAACGCGAAACCCTCGCCGAACGCTGCGCCGGCCGCCGCGGCCGAGCCGCCGCCCTCGGGGAAGCGCGCGACCAGCTGGTGGTAGCTGGCCACGACGAGCGCGACCACGACGACCACGGCGATCATGGCGGGCAGCAGCAGGGCCAGGTTCCCGTCCAGCGCGCGCAGGGCGGCCTCGATCGCGTAGGCCACCGACGACACCGGGTCGGCCATGACCGAGAACGCGAACGCCACGAGCAGCGCGGTGCGGCCGTGGACCAGCCGGACGAGGGCGCGCTGCGGCGGCGGGCTGGTCTGCGTCGACGCCATCCGCTGGCACCACCTTTCGTGCGGCGCTGCGGCACGTCGCGTCGGGAGCAATCCCATCAAGACTACGACTCCCGCGCACAGGGGCACGCCCGGACCAGCTCGCGAAAGGATCGAGGCACCCGGCGACGGAACCCGACAGGCCCACGGAAGGCGTCCGGCCGTCGCTGACGAGCAGACCGGTGCCGCCCGGCCGGGAGCGGACCCTTCCAGACGGACACGCTCACGGCTTCTTCCTCGACTGGGACGAGGTCGCCGACGGCACCGTCGGCAGCCTGCGGGCCGAAGCCGGTCGCAACCCGCTCGAAAAGGGCCTCACCGACCTCGTCGGCGAACTGGTCGCCCGCAGCCAGCCGTTCGCGGCGAAGTGGGCCCAGCATGATGTCCGGCTTCACCGCACCGCCACCAAACGGCTCCAAGACACCGTCGTGGGCGACAGCGGCTATGGTCAAGAAACACAGTTGAGCTTCCGTTAAACGGGAGATATATTGCAGTTATGAGAAGTGAAGCGCCGGCGCTGCTGCCGATCTTTCGCAGTCAGTCACAGGCTGAGCTCCTCGCCCTGGTGCTGCTGCACCCGGACCAGGAGTTCAGCCTCACCGACCTCTCGCGCCAGATCGGAGCTCCGCTCACCTCGGTCCACCGCGAAGTCGAGCGGCTCGTGACGGCGGGCCTGATCGCCGAGCGCCACCTGGGGCGGAACCGGATGGTCCGGGCGAATCCGGCCCACCCAGCGAGCGAGCCGTTGACCAGGCTGCTCGAACTCAGCTTCGGTCCGCAGCATGTCGTGGCCGAGGAGTTCGCAGAGATCCGGCGGGCGAGCCAGGTGCTGATCTTCGGGTCCTGGGCTGCGCGGCACGCAGGGGAGTCGGGCGCGGTTCCCCATGACGTCGATGTGCTGGTGGTCGGTGACGGGCTCGAACGGGCGGAGGTCTACGAGGCGGCCGACCGGGCGCAGGCCCGCCTGGGTCTTCCGGTGAACCCCGCCATCCGGACGCCGGCCCAGTGGGGTGACCCCGGCGATCCGCTCAGTGCCCAGATCAGGTCGTCGCCCAGACTGACCGTGATCAGAGGGGAGGATGCCGATGGCACGCTGGCCGCGGGGTGAGGCCGACATCGAACGTCTGATGGGCCTCGGGCACCTACAGGCGGTCACCGGTGCCGCGGCGGACGGCACGCCACTGCTCGCGAAGGCCCAACGCACTCTGACGACGGCCGAGTCCATCGCCGCCAGCGATCCCGACAGCGCCTTCGTTCTCGCCTACGACGCTGCCCGCTACGCCGCGACGGCGCTCCTTGCCCGTCAGGGGCTGCGTCCGACAACGGCCGGCGGGCACATCGCCGTCGAGTCGGCCATCCGGGCGCAGTTCGGGGACGGGTTCCGCAGCTTCGGCTACCTGCGCCGGCGACGCAACGAACTCGAATACCCCAGCGCCGGCCTGGCGGCGTCCGACCACGCTGAGGTGAGCGGGGCGGTCGCTTCGTCGCGCAGCATCATCGAGGCCGCCGACAAGCTCCTGCCGAATCTCGGCATCTTCGGCTGAGGGTTTGCGCACTCCTGCCCACACCTGTCCATCAGAGGCCATCGCGCGGCGCGAGATGTTGTGCAATGTTGTGCACGGCTCCGGAGATGACCGTGGCCCTGACAGTTTCAACTAGTCAGAGCCACAATCGCTGCGTGTCCGAGAGAGGACTTGAACCTCCACGCCCTAAAACGGGCACTAGCACCTCAAGCTAGCGCGTCTACCAATTCCGCCACCCGGACAGGGTGTGTCCGAGGATCGCCCGGACAGCCAGAGCACTATACCCAATCGGCGCGCCGGTTGGCGAAACGAAAGGACGGGCCGTGGCCGCCCGGGTGGCAGGATGACGACATGAACGCCGTCCCCGGCGCGACCGGTGAGGTCGTGGGCCTGTGCAGCACCCTGATCCGCTTCGACACGTCCAACTTCGGGCCCGACGGGTCGAAGGGGGAGCGGGAGGCGACCGAGTACGTCGCGGCCCTCCTCGACGAGGTGGGGATCGCCAGCACGGTGCTCGAATCGGAGCCGCGACGCACTTCGCTGGTGGCCGAATGGGCGCCGGAGGGTTGTGACACGTCCCTGCCGCCGCTGCTCATCCACGGGCACACCGACGTGGTGCCCGCAGTCGCGTCCGACTGGCAGGTGGACCCGTTCTCCGGGGAGGTGATCGACGATCACGTGTGGGGGCGCGGGGCGGTCGACATGAAGGACTTCGACGCGATCGTCCTCGCGGTCGTCCGCGAGCGGATGCGCACCGGACGCCCGCCGCGGCGTCCCGTCCGGCTGGTGTTCACCGCGGACGAGGAGGCCGGCGGTCCCAGGGGTTCGGGCTGGCTCGTCGCGAACCATCCCGAACTGATCGCCGACTGCACCGAGGCGATCGGCGAGGTGGGCGGGTTCTCGCTCACCGTGAACGACCGGCGGCTGTACCTCGTGCAGACCGCCGAGAAGGGCATCGCGTGGCTGAAGCTGATCGCGGACGGCACCGCGGGGCACGGCTCCATGCGCAACGCCGACAACGCGATCACCCACCTCGCCGAAGCGGTGAGCCGGGTCGGCGCCTACTCCTGGCCGCCCCGGATCCGTCCCGCCCAGCAGCAGTTCCTGGACGCGATCGAGGACGCGCTCGGCGTCCGGATCACCGCGGACGACGCCGAGCAGACCCTCGCCCGGCTCGGCACGATCGCCCGCATGGTCGGCGCGACCATGTCGAACACGGCCAACCCCTCGATGCTCGGCGGCGGCTACAAGGTGAACGTGATCCCCGGCCAGGCCACCGCCGGCGTCGACGGGCGGTTCATCCCCGGGTTCGAGCAGGAGTTCTACGACACGATCACCGAACTGATCGGGGAGCACGTGCGCTACGAGGTGGTCAACGGCGACGTGGCCGTCGAGACCAGCTTCGACGGAGACCTCGTGGCGGCCATGGCCGCCAGCCTGCAGGCCGCCGACCCCGGCTCGCTCGCCGTGCCGTTCATGATGAGCGCGGGAACCGACGCGAAGGCATGGTCGAAGCTCGGCGTCCGCTGCTTCGGGTTCGCCCCGCTGCGGCTGCCGCCGGAACTGGACTTCGTCGCGCTCTTCCACGGCGTGGACGAGCGGGTGCCGGTCGAGTCGCTGGAGTTCGGCTGCCAGGTGCTGGACGACTTCCTGGACCGGGCCTGACGTGACCGGCGACGCCCGTGCCACCTCCTTCGGCGCCGACGTCGCCGCCTACGAGCAGGGGCGTCCGGAGTACGTGGAAGAGCACGTCGCCTGGCTGCTGGAGGGCGTCACCGGCCGCGTCCTCGACCTGGCCGCCGGGTCGGGCAAGCTGACCCGGGCCGTCTCCCGGCTCGGGTTCGACGTGGTCGCGGTTGACCCGGACGCCCAGATGCTGGCCCGCAACACCGGTGGGGAGACCCACCCCGGCAGCGCGGAGGCGATCCCGCTGCCCGACTCGAGCGTGGACGCGGTCACGGTCGGCCAGGCGTGGCACTGGTTCGACCCGGCGACGGCCGGGCCGGAGATCGCCCGCGTGCTCGTCCCCGGCGGCCGGCTCGGCCTGGTCTGGAACACCCGGGACGACGACCACCCGTTCGTCGCGGAACTCGCCGGGGTGATGGGGCCCTCGCCCGCCGAGCTGATGGTGGACGCCGAGTCGGTGGCGCAGGCGCCCGGGTTCGGTCCCTTCGAGCGCCGCCAGTGGGACCGCGTCCGCTGGATGAGCCCGGACGAACTGCTGTCGATGGTCACTTCGCGCAGCCACTACCTGCTGGCTTCGCCCGACGACCGGGCGCGGATCGTCGTCGGCGTCCGGGACCTGCTCGCGACCCACCCGCACACCGCCGGCCGTGAGCGGTTCGAGTACCCGCTGCACTCCACCTGCTACCGCGCGGACGCCCTCGTCGCGATGCCGTGACGCCCCCGTTCAGCGCAGGCCTGCGCGCTCGGCGCGACCGACGGTGACGGCGATGTCCAGCTCGTTGCCCTCCGGGTCGGCCAGCGTCCACCAGTCCGGCGACTGGGCGTCGTAGGCGACCCTGCCCCCGGCGGCGAGTGCCGCGGACACCCGCGCCCGCGCCTGGTCGGCCGGCACGAACAGGTCGACGTGGATGCGGTTGCGCTGCTCGCGCGGTGCGTCCATCTGCTGGAAGAACACCGGCGGGTTCAGTCGCCGCGGGTCGTACAGGTCGTCCAGGCCCGGACGGGGATCCTCGGCGTACCCGAGGGCCGCCCGCCAGAACGCCTTCACCGGCGCGATGTCGAGGGCGTCGATACCGACCTGGAAGTCGCGCACCCCGGTGGGGTCGGCGACCAGGCCGAGGTCGTGGGCCGCGGACTGGACGGCCCGCGCCAGCCCGGCGAAACCGGGGGCGTCGTGCTGGTCCTTGCCGCCGTCGACGGTCACCCCCGCGTAGCGCAGGTCGACCAGCAGGGGCAGACCGGCGTCGTCGGCCAGTGTGGCGACCGCCTCCAGCAGTGCGACGCCCTCGAGGAACGAACCCGTCGGGTAGTGCACCGCCGCGGTCAGCATCGTCCGCCAGTCGCCGGCGCCGGGGTCGTCGAAGGTTCCGTCCTGCGCGGCGAGCGGGAACACGTCGACCTCGTTGCTCTCGGCGTCGGCCACCGTCCGCCACCACTGGTTCTCGTAGGCGATCCGGCCGCCGGCCGCCAGCAGCGCGGACGTCTTGTCGGCCGCGAGTTCCCAGGGGGTGCCCGCGTCGAGGTGGATCCGGTTGCGCAACGGCCGGGGCGAGCCCAGCTCCTGGAACCAGATCCGCGGCTGGCGGCCCAGGGGGTCGTTCAGGCGGTCGTCGGCGATCCGGTCGTAGCGGAAGGCGGCCTGCCAGAACGGTGCGAGGGCAGCCGTGTCCGTGGCGTCGACGGCGATCTGCATGCGTTGTACGGCGGACGGGTCCGCGTGCAGGCCGAGTCCGGTGGCGGCCCCGGAGATCTCCCGGGCGAGCGCCACGTCACGCTCGGTCAGCCGGCCCACGTCGTGGCTGAACAGCCGCAGGTGGACGCCCGCGGCGCGCAGGTCGACATCGGGGTGGTGCCCGGCGGCCTCGGCGAGTTCGGCCACCCGCCGGACGAGCACGGCGCCGGCGCCGTGCGATCCGGTGTCGAACCAGGTGTCGGCCCCCGCGTTCAGGGCCCGCCAGTCCCGGGTTCCACCGGCCTCCTCGAACTGCTGCGGAGTGAGGTTCGCCATGGCTCATCGTGCCACCGCGGGGCGCGGGACGACCAGAGCAGGGCAGCCGGTGGGGCGCTCCGGGACGATCAGGACGGACGTTCGCCGCGGGCGGCCTGCGCCACGAACTTCGCGATCCGGGCGGACCTGGTCTCCTCGCGCTTCGCCAGGGCGATCGAGCCCAGTACCTGCTTCTTCAGCGAGGGCGGGTAGGCGTCCCAGGTGGCGCGGGCGCGGGGATCGGCGTCCAGTGCCCGGGCGAGCGCGGCCGGCTCCTGCAGTGCCTCCACCGGGTCGAGGACCGTCCACATGCCGTTGGCCTTCGCCCGCTCGATCTCGAGCAGGCCGGCGGGCTGGAGGCGTCCCTCACGTTCGAGGTCGGCCACCCGGGCCTTGTTCGAGGCGGACCACGGGCTGCCGGGCCTGCGGTGCGTCATCCACAGCATCGAGCGCTGCGGGTCCAGCGGCTTCGACTGGCCGTCGATCCAGCCCCAGCAGAGCGCCTCGCGGATCAGCTCGTCGTAGCTCAGCTGCAGGCGCCCGGACCCGGGCCGCCACAACACCACCCAGACGCCCTCGGGCCGGGAGTGGTTCGCGGCGAGCCAGTCGTGCCAGTCGGCGAGGGTGCCCGGCTGGAATCGTTCGGCATCCGCCATGGCCATGTGCGCTCCTGTCTCGTGCGGGGGCCGACGGGCTGGTCAGCTCGGGGTCAACGTCGGCTCGTAGCCCTCGCGCATCACGTTCGGGCCGCCGGAGACGTCGTCCAGTGCCGCGGTGATCTCGGCGGGCAGCGCCAGTTCCTCGGTCGCCAGGTAGGGCTCCAGCTGGGCCACCGTCCGGGCGCCGAGCAGGGGAGCGGACACACCGGGCGCGTCCCTCACCCACATCAGCGCGACCTGCCCGGGCGTGAGGTCCAGCCCGTCCGCCGCGGTCGCGACGGCGTCCACCACGGCCCGGGAACGGGCCTCCAGATACGGCTCCACGAACCAGGCGAAGTGGGTGGACGCACCCCGGGACCCGCGCGGACGCCCCGTCCGGTACTTGCCGGTGAGGACGCCCCGGCCCAGCGGCGACCAGGGGAACAGGCCCATCCCGAACGCCCGGATCGCCGGCACCACCTCGATCTCAGCCCGGCGGGCGAGCAGCGAGTACTCCACCTGCGCGGACGTGATCGGGGTACGGCCGGGGAACGCGGCCTGCCAGGTGGCCGCCTGCGCGGTCTGCCAGCCGACGAAGTTGCACACCCCCGCGTAGCGCACGTCGCCGGCGGCGACCGCCGTGTCGATGGCCGCCAGCGACTCCTCCAGCGGCGCCTGCCCCCAGGCGTGCAACTGCCACAGGTCCACGTACTCGGTGCCCAGGCGGCGCAGCGAGCTGCGCAGGTCCGACAGCAGGGTCGTGCGTGAGGTGTCCACCACACGCTGGCCGTCACGAATCCCGAAGCCGGCCTTGGTGGCCAGGACCAGGTCGTCGCGGTGGACGTCGCCGGCGCGCAGCATCCGTCCGAGCATCCGTTCGGCGTCCCCGGCGGCGTAGGCAGCAGCGGTGTCGACCAGCGAGCCACCGGCCGCGACGAACGCCCGCAACAGCGGACGCGCGTCCTCGAGGCGGGTCTCCCGGCCCCAGGTGAGGGTGCCGAGCCCGAGCCGGGACACTGCCAGCCCGCTGCTGCCCACCGCCCTGCGCTGCATGTCGACGCAGCCTACGGCTGGAGGACGCCGCTCACCAGCAGCCCCGCCACGAGCGCGGCCAGCGCCAGCCGGTACCAGACGAAGATCGAGAAGGTGTGCCTGCTCACGTAGCGCAGCAGCCAGTGGATCACGGCCAGGCCGATGGTGAAGGCGATCACCGTGGCGACGATCACCGGGCCCCAGCTGACGTCGGTGCCCGGAATGTCCTTCAGCTTGTACAGCCCGGAGATGAACACGGCCGGGATCGCGAGCAGGAACGAGTAGCGGGTCGCTGCCTCGCGCGTGTAGCCCAGGAAGAGGCCACCGGCGATCGTGGCGCCGGAGCGGGAGACGCCGGGGATCAGGGCCAGCGCCTGCGCGAAGCCGTACGCGATGCCGTCGGCCCAGGTGAGCTGGGAGAGTTCGTAGGTGTTGCGGGCCACGCGGTCGGCGATCCAGAGCACGATGCCGAAGCCGGCGAGCATCGCGACGGTGATCCAGAGGTTGCGCAGGCTGGTGTCGATGGCGTCCTGGAACAGCAGGCCGAGCACACCGATGGGGATCGAGCCGATGATCACCAGCCAGCCCATGCGGGCGTCGGGATCGTCGCGGGGCACCTTGCCGACCAGGGAACGCGCCCAGTGGCCGATGATGCGCCCGATGTCCTTCGCGAAGTACAGGACCACCGCGGACTCGGTGCCGAGCTGGGTGACGGCGGTGAAGGCCGCGCCCGGGTCGTGACCGCCGAAGAACAACTGGCCGACGATCGACTGGTGGGCGCTGGAGGAGACGGGCAGGAACTCGGTGAGTCCCTGGACGATGCCCAGCACGATCGCTTCCAACCAACCCATTCAGGTTCCCCTCTCGGCTCGCGCACACCCTAGCCGGTGGCCGGTAAGCTCCGGCTCATGCGTGCGTGGATGGGCCCCGACGTGCCGCGTCTGCCCGGAGGGGGGACGGGACGGGTGCTGGTGCACGACACCCTCACCGGCCGGCTCCAGCCGGCGGGACCCGAGCGGGGCGAGGCGCGGCTGTACGCCTGCGGGATCACCCCCTATGACGCCACCCATCTCGGGCACGCCGCGACCTATGTGGCCGTCGACCTGCTCGTGCGGGCGTGGCTCGACGCGGGGCTGGGCGTCCGGTCCGCCCAGAACGTGACCGACGTCGACGACCCGCTGCTGGAGCGCGCGGAGGCCACCGGTGTCGACTGGGCCGCGCTGGCCGCCGAACAGGTGGAGCTGTACCGCTCCGACATGACCGCGCTGCGGGTGCTCCCGCCGCACCGGCTGTCCGGTGTGGTGGAGAGCCTCGGGACCGTCACCGACCTGATCGGGGTGCTGCGGGACGAGCAGGCCGTCTACCAGGTGCCCGACCCGACCTACCCCGACTGGTACTTCGCCGTGACGAAGGCCAGCAACCTGATGGTCGGCACGGGCATCTCGCTGCTCGAGGCCGAACAGGTCTTCGCCGAGCGCGGCGGAGACCCCGACCGTCCGGGCAAGCGGCACCGGCTCGACTGTCTGGTCTGGCGGCAGGCCCGTCCCGGTGAACCGGCGTGGGACTCGTGGCTGGGCCGCGGGCGTCCGGGGTGGCACATCGAGTGCACCGCGATCGCGCTGGCCGAGCTGGGTGAGGAGTTCGACGTGCAGGCGGGCGGACGCGACCTCGCCTTCCCGCACCACCCGATGTGCGCCGCGGAGGCCAGGATCGCCACCGGCCACCCGATGGCGAAGGTGTTCCTGCACTCCGGCATGGTCGGGCTCGACGGCCAGAAGATGAGCAAGTCGCTGGGGAACCTGGTGTTCGTCAGCCGCCTGCTCGCCGACGGCGTCGACCCGATGGCCGTCCGGCTCCTCCTGCTGGCCCACCACTATCGCGGCGACTGGGAGTACACCCCGGACGCGCTCGCGCAGGCGCTGCAGCGGCTCACCTCCTGGCGGGCCGCGACCTCCCGTCCGTCCGGCCCGGACGCCGGCGCCACCGTCGAGGCGGTCCGGTCCGCGCTGCGCGCGGACCTCGACGCGCCGCAGGCCCTGGCGGCGATCGACGCCTGGGCGGCGGCAGACGGGGACGACGTGGCCGCGCCCGGCCTCGTCCGCGACCTCGCTGACGCGCTGCTCGGGGTCGCGCTCTGACCGACCCGGCCCAGCATCCAACGCCTCCGTTCCGGTCGAACGCCCCTGCTCGGGCGGAGGCACTCGACCGGAACGGAGGCGTTCGGCGGGATGGACGACGCGTGCGGTCGCAGAGCGGACGCCGGTAGGCTGACCGCTCGTGAGCAAATCCTTCGATGACCTGTTCGCCGAGCTGCGCCACCGCGCGACGACCCGCCCTGAGGGCTCGGGTACCGTCCGGGAGCTGGACGCGGGCGTCCATGCCATCGGCAAGAAGGTCGTCGAGGAGGCCGCCGAGGTGTGGATGGCCGCGGAGTACCAGGACAGGGCAGAGGCCGCCGAGGAGATCAGCCAGCTGCTGTACCACACGCAGGTGATGATGATCGCGCTGGGCCTGGAGCTCGAAGACGTCTACGAGTACCTGTGAGCGGAGCGGACGTGAACGGCGGATTGCTGAAGATCGCGGTGCCCAACAAGGGCTCGCTGGCCGAGTCGGCCGCGTCCATGCTGCGCGAGGCCGGCTACCGGCAGCGCAGCGACGCGAAGGAGCTCGTGCTCGTCGATGATGCGAACGGGGTCGAGTTCTACTACCTGCGTCCCCGCGACATCGCGGTCTACGTGGGGGAGGGGACGCTCGACCTCGGCATCACCGGACGCGACATGCTGCTCGACTCCGGGGCCGAGGCCGACGAGGTGATGTCGCTGGGCTTCGGCGGCACCCGGTTCCGGTTCGCGGCACCCGGCGGCTCGTCCATGACCGTCGCCGACCTGGACGGACGCCGGATCGCCACGTCCTACCCCGGGCTGGTCGCGGCCTACCTGGACAGCCACGGGGTCAGCGCCCGGCTGATCCACCTCGACGGCGCGGTGGAGAGCTCGGTGCGCCTCGGCGTCGCCGACGTGGTGGCCGACGTCGTCGAGACCGGCACCACCCTGAAGCGGGCCGGCCTGGAACTGTTCGGGGACGCGATCCTCCAGTCCGAGGCGATCCTGATCCAGCAGCGCGGCGCGCCGACACCGGCGGGCCTCGACCTGCTGCAGCGCCGGCTGAACGGCGTGATCACCGCCCGCGACTACCTGATGGTCGACTACAACGTGCCCCGCGACCTGCTGGACGCCGCCTGCCGGGTCACCCCCGGCCTGGACGCGCCCACGGTCTCGCCGCTGGCGAAGGAGGGCTGGGTCGCCGTGCGTGCGATGATCCCGGCGCGCGACGCCCAGCGGATCATGGACGCGCTGTGGGACACCGGCGCGGACGCCATCCTCGTCACCAGCATCCACGCCTGCAGGTTGTAGCGATGGCGACGCTTGGCACCTCGAGCCCCGCGTGGGCAGGAGACCGGGGCGATCCGGACCCGGCGGTCCGGGAACTGCTGGCGAGCGCGTCCGACCACGAGGGCTACCTGACCGCGATCGCCGCCCTGTGCACCGCGCGGTTCCTGCTCGCCGTGATCACGATCGGCGACGACGGCGGCGGCGACGGGCCCAACCCGAACCGGCACGCCGAACTGCAGGCCGCCATCCTCGAGCGTGCGGACGGGCGGCGCGCCCTGCCGGCCTTCACCGGCGTCGACGCCCTGTCGGCCTGGCGTCCGGATGCCAGGCCGGTGCCGTGCCGGCTGGACGAGCTCGCCGTGGCCGCCGTCGAACAGGAGGCGGAGGCCGTCCTGATCGACCTGGTCGGCCCCCACCCGCTGGTGATCGAGGGCGACCTGCTCGCCGAACTCGCCCGCGGCCGACGCCTCGTCCGCCTCGAGGACGGCGGTTGGGCCTGGCTCTTCGCCGACTCGTCGGAATCCCTGCCGCCGACAGCCGGCGGAGACGCCGACAACCCGGCGGCCGGGGACGCGGATTCGGCGCCGGAGGGGTCGGCACGGTAGAGTGGACGCGATCGACCGCCACCGTGAGGTGGCTGTCCGCGAAGTGGAGTCCTGAACTCCCACCTGATCGCTCCCCGGAGCGGTGGGTCGGTACACGTCGGCGGCGCAGTGCGTCGTTCGGCCTTCAGGGTCTCCGCATGCGCGGAGGCCCTTCTCGGTTCCGGGAGATCGGTGAAAAGTCCGATCCTTGGAGGAACACATCAGCACTGAACCGCGGATCAACGAACGCATCCACGTGAACGAGGTACGCCTGGTCGGCCCTGCGGGCGAGCAGGTGGGGATCGTGCGCATCGAGGACGCCCTGCGGCTGGCCCGGGAGGCCGACCTCGACCTGGTCGAGGTGGCCCCGATGGCGCGGCCGCCGGTGGCGAAGTTGATGGACTACGGCAAGTTCAAGTACGAGGCGGCCCAGAAGGCCCGCGAGTCGCGGCGCAACCAGACCAACACGGTGATCAAGGAGATGAAGCTCCGGCCGAAGATCGACAGCCACGACTACGAGACCAAGAAGGGTCACGTGGTGCGGTTCCTGAAGGCCGGCGACAAGGTCAAGATCACCATCATGTTCCGCGGCCGCGAGCAGAGCCGGCCGGAACTGGGCTTCAACCTGCTGAAGAAGCTCGCCGACGACGTGGCCGAGGACGGCTTCATCGAGTCGGCGCCCAAGCAGGACGGCCGGAACATGCTGATGGTCCTCTCGCCCACGCGGAAGAAGAGCGAGGCCCGCGTCGAGGTGGAGGCGGCGAAGGCCGCGAAGGCTGCCGACCGGGCGGCGAGCGCCGAGGAGGAGCGCCGTCAGGAGGCGGAACTGCGCGCCGCGGCTCACGCGTCCGCCCAGCCGAAGAAGAAGCGGGGGCCCGCGGACAACATGGACCCCGACATCGACCTGTAAGAGAAGAAGAGAAGGACACAGCTATGCCGAAGATGAAGACTCACTCGGGCGCCAAGAAGCGCTTCCGGGTGACCGGCTCGGGCAAGGTCATGCACCGCCAGGCCGGCAAGATGCACCTGAACGAGCACAAGCCGACCACCCGGACCCGTCGTCTCGACGGTGATGCGGTCGTGGCTCCCGGTGACGCCAAGAAGGCCCGCCGCCTGCTGGGCAAGTACAAGACCAAGTGACGAGCACCGGCGAAGACTGAGGAGTAACACGACATGGCTCGAGTGAAGCGTTCCGTCAATGCGCAGAAGAAGCGTCGCGAGGTCCTGGACGCTGCGTCCGGCTACCGCGGCCAGCGTTCGCGGCTGTACCGCAAGGCCAAGGAACAGCTGCTGCATTCCTACACCTACGCCTACCGCGACCGCCGCGCCCGCAAGGGTGACTTCCGGACGCTGTGGATCCAGCGGATCAACGCGGCCTGCCGCGCGGAGGGCATGACCTACAACCGGTTCATCAACGGCCTGAAGACCGCTGGCGTCGAGGTCGACCGCAAGATGCTGGCCGAGCTCGCCGTCAACGACAGCGGCGCTTTTGCGGCCCTGGTGGAGGTCGCCAAGGCCAACCAGCCGGCCCAGGCCGCCTGACCCCAGAGGTCACCGACGGCCGGGCCCACGGAGGGCCCGGCCGTTCACCACATCCGAGAAGAGGTGCGACGATGACCGTCGCTTCGATCGAACTCCCCGAGCCGTCGCAGGCCGTCCTGCGCGCGGCCCGGGCCCTGCAACGCCGCCAGGAGCGCAAGGAGACCGGCAAGTTCCTGGTCGAGGGCCGACAGGCCGTCCGGGAGGCCCTGCGCGTTCCCGGGGTGGTCGAGGCGGTCTTCTTCCGGTGGGCCGCCGCGATGGACAACGTCGACCTGCTCGACCTCGCCAAGGAGGCCGGCGTCACCTACTACGGCGTCAGCGAGCAGAACCTCGCCACGATGACCGACACCGTCACGCCGCAGGGCGTCGTGGCGGTCGCGCGCGCCGTGGACGTGCCGCTGAAGTCGGTCCTCGGCAAGAAGAAGCCGAAGCGCGAGGACAAGCCCCGCAAGAAGCACCGTCGCAAGGACGTCTCGCTGGTCGTGATCTGCGCGCAGGTGCGGGATCCGGGCAACGCCGGCACGGTGATCCGGTGCGCGGACGCGTTCGGTGCGGACGCGGTGATCCTCAGTTCCGACTCGGTCGAGGTGTACAACCCAAAGACGGTCCGCGCCAGTGTGGGCAGCATCTTCCACCTGCCGATCGTGGTCGGCGTCGACCTGGCCGAGGCGATCGCCGCCTGCCGCAGGGCAGGCATGCAGATCTTCGCCACCGACGGTGCCGCGGGCACCGACCTGACCGACCTGGACGCCGCGCTGGAGGCCCCGACCGCCTGGGTGATGGGGAACGAGTCCTGGGGCCTCCCGGTCGAGCACCTGGCGCTCGCCGACCACACCGTGGCCGTGCCCATCTACGGACAGGCGGAGAGCCTTAATCTGGCCACCGCCGCCGCCGTCTGCCTGTACGCCAGCGCGAGCGCACAGCGGGCGTCCAACTGATCAGAGGAGAGACCACAGCGATGCCGTCAGAGCAACCGGCCGACCTCAGCCCCGCCGCGATCGACCGGATGGTAGCCGAGGCGCTCGCCGCCTTCGCCGCCGCCGCGTCGGGTGCGGACCTGAAGGCCGCCCGTGCCGCGCACGCCGGCGAACGCTCGCCGCTCGCGCTGGCCAACCGGGCGATCGGGACGTTGCCCGGCCCGGAGCGGAAGGACGCCGGCCGCCGGCTCGGCGCCGCTCGCGCGGCCATCAACTCCGCGCTGTCCGCCCGCGAGGACGAGGTCAACGCGGCGGAACTGGCGCAGCGGCTGGTGGAGGAGCGGATCGACGTCACCCTGCCCGTCGAGCTCGGCCCTGAGGGTGCCCAGCACCCGATCACGGCCCTGATGGACCTGATGGGTGACGTGTTCATC
>JAXGTK010000008.1:0-28357 GCA_040774965.1 Propionicimonas sp.
GCGTCCGCGCTCGGTGCCGGCGGGCACCTCGACGACCTCGATCTCCTGCCGCTGCAGTTCCTCGTGGAACAGTTCGACGTCCTGGGGGCGCCGGGTCCGGAAGGAGTAGGTGTTCACCATGGCCTCGTCCTGCTGGGTGAGGACGAGGGAGTGGTGGGTGAGCTCCTGGTAGCAGCGCAGGTAGGCGACGTCGCCGTCCCGTTCGACCTCCTCCATTCCGAGCAGGTCGCGGAAGAACCACAGCGACTTCTCGATGTCGCGGGTGCCGAGGTTGATGCCGCCGAGCCAGGCGACGCTGGGGCCGGGATCGTAGGAGTCGGAGAGCTTGGGCATGGGTGGTCCCTTCGTGGAAGAGGTGGGGGTCAGGCTCCGGTGATGAAGCCGGTGAGGGCCGTGTTGAAGGCGTCCGCGCGCTCGATCATCGACCAGTGCCCGCACCGGTTCAGCAGCAGCGCGTCCGCGCGGGGCAGCCACTCGACCAGGTCGAGGGTGCGCTGGACGGGGATGACGCGGTCCTGGCGGCCGTGGACGAGCAGGACGGGCAGCGTGACCCCGGCCAGGTCGTCCGGCTGCAGCGGCAGCGCGTGGCGGTCGCGCTCGCGGGCGGCCATCACCCGGGCCAGCCGGCCGTTGCCGACCTCGTACTCGGCGACCTCGCGCCGCGCCTCCACCATCCAGTCGGGGACGACGCCCGGTTCGGTGACGAAGGTCCTGAAGGCCTCGCCCAGCCCCTCGGGCGTGATGTCCGGGTCGAGGTGCCGCTGCAGCGCCGCCGTCCGCTGGATCGCACCGCCGGTGCCCATCGAGACGATGCCGAGAATCCGGTCGGGGTGTTCGAGCGCCAGCTGCAGGGCGATCCAGCCGCCCAGCGAATTGCCGACCAGCCAGGCCTGCCCGATGCCGAGGGCGTCGAGGAAACGCAGCACGTGGTTTCCCCACTCACGGATCCCGAAGGGTGCGTCGTCCGGCTCGATCGAGGCCCCCCAGCCGATCAGGTCGGGAGCGATGGCGCGGACGTGGGCCCCGGCCGCCGGCAGGGTGAGCCACCAGTTCGCCGCGGCGGAGACGCCGGTGCCGGACCCGTGCAGGAACACGACCGGGACGCCGGTGCCGACCTCGTGGTAATGGGTGGTCTCGCCCGGACCGGTCTCGACCCAGCGGTCCTCGAGGCCGAACGGCGCGGGGCTGACGTAGGCGGTGGTGCCGAGGCCGGTCATGCCAGCTCTCCGGGCTCACGCGCGGCGACGAGGTCGAGCGCGATGTCGGTGAGCATGTCCTCCTGGCCGCCGATCAGCTTGCGGGCGCCGGCCTCCATGAGGATGTCGCGGGGGTCGATCCCGTAGGTCTTCGCGGTGCGCTCGGCGTGCCGCAGGAAGCTGGAGTACACACCGGCGTAGCCCACGGTGAGGGTCTCCCGGTCCACCTGCACCGGACGGTCCCACAAGGGACGCACCAGGTCGTCGGCGGCGTCCTCCAGGCGGAAGACGTCGGCGGCCACGTCCCAGCCGTGCAGCTTCGCGACCGCGACGAACGGCTCGAGCGGCATGTTCCCCGCGCCGGCGCCGTGGCCGGCCAGCGATCCGTCCACGCGGTAGGCGCCCTCCTCGACCGCGACCACGGAGTTGGCCACCGACAGCGAGAGGTTCTCGTGGGCGTGGATGCCGATCTGGGTGGTCGGCTCCAGCACGTCGCGGTAGGCGCGGATCCGTTCGCGGACGCCGTCCATGGTCAGTCGTCCGGCCGAGTCGGTGACGTACACGCAGCGCGCGCCGTAGGACTCCATCAGCTTCGCCTGCCCGGCGAGCGCGGCGGGGTCGTTCAGGTGCGCCATCATCAGGAAGCCGGACACGTCCATGCCCCACTCGCGGGCGGTCGCGATGTACTGGGCGGAGACGTCGGCCTCCGTGCAGTGGGTCGCGATCCGCACCGAGCGGGCGCCGGCCTCGAAGGCCTCGCGCAGGTCGTGCAGGGTGCCGATGCCGGGCAGCAGCAGGGTCGTGACCACGGCGTGCTCGATCACCCCGGCCGCGGCACTGATCCACTCCAGGTTCGTGTTCGAACCGGCACCGTAGGTGAGGCTGCCTCCGGCCAGGCCGTCGCCGTGGGCGATCTCGATCGCGTCGACCCCCGCCTCGTCGAGCGCCTTCGCGATCTCGGCGAGCTTCGCCGGCGTGATCCGGTGGCGCAGCGCGTGCATGCCGTCGCGCAGCGTGACGTCCTGCAGGTAGATCTTCTTCGGCTCGCTCACTTGGCGGACTCCTTCCTGGCCAGGACCATCCGCTCGGCGGTACGCATCGCCGCGGAGGTCATGATGTCGAGGTTGCCGGCGAACGCCGGCAGGTACATGGCGGCTCCCTCGATCTCGAGGAACACCTGCACCCGCGTGTACTCGGGCAGGCGCCTGTCCTCGGGCACGAGGGTGTCGAGTTCGGGGCCCTCGTCGACGAACTGGACCTTCTGCTTGAGCCGGTAGCCGCGGACGTAGGTCGCGACCCGCTCCGCCTGGGCCTCGACGGACGCGGTGACCGCGGCGCGCTGGTCCTCGTCGAGTCGGGGCACGACGGCCTGGACGGTGTCGCGCATGATCATCGGCGGATCGGCCGGGTTGAGGATGATGATCGCCTTGCCCCGGGCCGCGCCGCCGACCGCCTCGATGGCCGCGGCGGTCGTCTCGGTGAACTCGTCGATGTTGGCCCGGGTGCCCGGTCCGGCGGACCTCGAGGCGATCGAGGCCACGATCTCGCCGTACAGCACGGGGACGACGGCACTGATCGCGGCGACCATCGGGATCGTGGCCTGGCCGCCGCAGGTGACCATGTTCACGTCCTGGGCGTCCAGGTGCTCCTCCAGGTTGACGACCGGTACCACGTAGGGCCCGATCGCGGCCGGGGTCAGGTCGATCATGGTGCGGCCGAGCGGCAGGAGCTTCTCGGCGTTCGCCCGGTGCGCCCCCGCCGAGGTGGCGTCGAAGACGATCTCGATGTCGTCGAACTCCGGCAGCGCGATCAGGCCGTCCACCCCCTCGTGGGTGGTGACGTACCCCATCCGGGTGGCGCGGGCGAGGCCGTCGGAGTTCGGGTCGATGCCGACCATCACCGACATGTCGAGCACGCTGCTGAGGCGGCGGATCTTGAACATCAGGTCGGTGCCGATGTTCCCCGACCCGATGATGGCGACTTTCGTCATGACTGCTCCTTCGTGGTGGTGTTCACGGGCCCGGCGGTGGCACTCACCGCGCCGAGCCCCTCGATGCGCGCGGTGACGGTGGTGCCCGGCGGGAACGGCACCATCGGGCCCAGGGCGCCCGACAGCACGACCTCCCCGGCACGCAGCGGACGGCCCAGCGCGAGCGCCGTCTCGGCGACCCAGACCAGGGCGTTGAGCGGATCGCCCAGGCAGGCCCTGCCGTCGCCGGTGGAGACGACCTCGCCGTTCGACTCGAGGGTCATCGTCACGTCGGCGGGGATGACGTCGGCGAGCGTGAGGCGGGGCTCGCCGAGGACGTAGAGCGCGCTGGAGGCGTTGTCCGCGACGGTGTCGACGATCGAGATGTCCCAGTTCGCGATCCGGCTGTCGACGATCTCGAGCGCGGGGACGACCTCGGCGACGGCGGCGACGACGGACTCGCGGGACGCGTCGAGCACATCCCGGCCGAGGACGAACGCGACCTCGGCCTCGATCCGTGGCTGGAGCAGCCGCGCCGACGGCACCTCGGTCAGCCCGCTCATGTCCATGTCGGCGAGCAGGACGCCGAAGTCGGGCTGGTCGACGCCGAGCTGGGCCTGCACCGCGGGCGAGGTCAGGCCGACCTTGCGGCCCACCCGCGGGTTGGCGGCCGATTCCCGTCCGGCCAGCACGAGCTCCTGGACGGCGTAGGCCGCCGCGAGGTGCGTGCCCAGCAGTTCCCGGACCGGTGCGATCGGGGTGCGGGTCTCCTGGGCCTCCCGGAGCCGGCGGGCGGCTTCCTTCTGCAGGTCGGCGTTCGTGCTCATCGGGTTGCGGCCTTTCCGGTCGTCGGGAGCATCTCGCTGCTCGCCGCGGGACGCAGGTGGACGGCGCGGGCGAGGGCCTCGGCCATGCGTCCGGCGTCCTGGGCGAGCCCTGCGGCGGCCACGAACCGGTCCGGACGCAGGAACACCACCGGCGTCGGGCGGGCGTCGAACCAGCGCTTCAGCGCACCGGTCGGGTCGCCGACGACGATCGCGTCGGGGTCGGCGGGCGGGGAGACCTCCGCCTGCGTCCCCGGCCGCACCGACACCAGCACGGCGCCGAGGCGGCGCAGCAGGTCGCGCTGCGCCGGGGTGAACAGGCGCTCGGGGTTGCCGATGAAGCCCACGACGGCCCAGCGGTAGCCGATCGCGTCGTCGAGCAGCACCTCGCCGCGTCCGGGGACGGTCACCGGCGGCTGGATGAACTGGGTGCCCACCGGCGAGACCAGGGTGATGGAGCTGCGGTGGGCGTGCGTCCGGACGCCGATCCTCGGCTCGGAGAACCCGGCCTCGAACGTGGTGGCGTCCACGACGGCGCCACGGGTGTAGCGGGGCATCGGCTTGTACTTCATCTGCGCGAAGTACGCCTTCACCGCCGGCACGACGTTCAGCGCCGTGAACGCCAGGTCGCGCGCCGCGGCGACGAGCCGGTTCGTCGGCTTGACGATCCTGCCGAAGGTGGTGGAGATGTCGATCATCGCCTTCGCGTGGTCGTGGCGTTCCGGCGTGTAGGTGTCGAGCAGGTCGTCGCTGCTGGTGCCCCTGATGACGGCGGCGAGCTTCCAGGCGAGGTTCGTCGCGTCCCGCTGCCCGCTGTTCCAGCCCTGGCCCTGCCACACCGGCATCAGGTGGGCGGCGTCGCCGGCCAGGAAGATCCGGCCCTTGCGGAAGTCGGCGGCGATCCGGGAGTGGTGGGTGTACACGCGCTGGCGGATGATGTCGACGTGCCGCTGGTCCGGCACGTGGTCGGCCAGCAGGCCGGCCAGGAAGGACGGGTCGTCGGTGACCGAGTCCGGCTCGTCGTCGAAGAGCATCCACTCGAAGCGGCGGATGGCGTTCGGCAGGCCGATCGAGACGTAGGGACGGGCCGGGTCGGCGCCGAGGTAGACGTTCGGGGTGCCGAGCGGATCGTTGCGGATGTCGACGACCAGCCAGCGGGTCGACGGGGAGACGCCGGCGAACTCCACTCCGATGTGCTTGCGCACCCGGCTGCGTCCGCCCTCCGCGCCGACCAGGTAGCGGGCGGTGAACGTGCGCCCGCCGGCGGTCGCCGACACGTGGTCGCCGTGGTCGGCGAGCGCCGTCACCTCGTGGGAGAACCGGACGTCGACGTGGTCGAACCGGGCCAGGCCCTCGTACAGCACGCGGTCGACCTCCGGCTGGTTGAAGCCGTTGCGGCGCGACCAGCCGAACTCGGAGACGCCCGGGGCGATCTCGATGATCCGAGTGCCGCGGCCGTTCACCAGGCGCATGATGTGCTGCGGCGTGGTGTAGGGCAGCGCTTCGTGGACGATCCCCATCGTCTGCAGTCCACGCAGCGACTCGTCGTCGATGCCGACGCCGCGGGGGTAGTCGATGAGCTGGGGCAGCGCCTCCAGGACGAGGACGCGAATGCCGGCCAGGCCCAGCAGGTTGGCCAGGCCCAGGCCTGTCGGTCCGGCGCCGACGACGATGACGTCGGCGTCCGGGCCGGCCGGGCCCGCGGCGGATTGCACAACCATCACCACTGTCTCCTTCGCTCAGCGGTTGGGAATCGGCCGCCTCTTCGGCGGTGTCCGGGACGGGGCCGTCCCTGCGGCGGACGGCCCCGTCGGCCGGGTCAGACCAGGGTCTTCGCCGACGGCGTGGTGTGGGAGAACTTCGCGTCCGGGTCCTCGGCGGGCGTCGGCTCGCCGTACCAGGTGAGGGCCTCTCCGAAGCTCTCCGGCGTCCACACGACCGGCTCCCAGTCGGGCGCGAAGATCATGTAGCCGCCCGCGTACAGCTCGATCCGGTGGTTCGAGCCGGGGTCGCGCACGTAGAGGTACATCGCCTGGCCGACGCCGTGCTTGCCCGGGCCGAGGTCGATCTGCACGCCCAGGTCGCGCAGCTTGTCGGCAGCGGTGAGCGAGTCGGAGAAGTTCTCCAGGTTGAACGCGACGTGGTGGAACGCCCCGACCAGGTCGTGGATGTTCGACACGATCGCCAGGTCGTGCACCTGCGGGGTGACCGAGGTCCAGGTGGCGAACAGCGGGCCGCCGGGCACCTGCATCGCCTCGCGGCGCTTGAAGCCGAGGTTGTCGATCACCCAGCGCTCGGCCGCGGGCACCTCGGCCATGGTCGTGTGCATGTTCACGTGGTCGATCCGACGCACGCCCAGGCCGCGCCGGGTGCTGGACTGGTTGAGCGACTTCGACCGGATCGCCTCCGGGGCTACCGGGTGGTCGATGTCGTAGTAGAGCTCGACCGGCCAGCCGCCATGCGGGACGAAGAAGCGGATCGCGTCGCCCTGGCCGAGCTTGTCGCGCGAGGTCTCGACATACTCCAGGCCCTGCGCGTGGAACTGGCGCGCGTAGGCCTCCACGTCCTCGGGACGGTTGGTCCGGAAGGCGACGTGCTTGAGTTCGGCCTCACCCGCGTCCTCCAGGACCAGCGAGTGGTGTTCGAACTCCTGGTAGGCGCGCAGGTAGGCGCGCTTGCCGTCCCGGGCCACCTCCTCCATGCCGAGCACGTCGCGGAAGAACCACAGCGACTTCTCGATGTCGGGGGTGGACAGGGTGACGTGCCCGAGCTGGGCGATGGAGGGTGTTTCGGTCATTGCGCCTTCTTCCTGAGGAACTCGCCGGCGAGTTGGTTGAACTGGGATCGGAGCTCGTACTGCAGCCAGTGGCCACAGTGCGGCAGCACATGGAGCTCGACGTCGGTGAGGCGTTCGAGCCAGTAGAGCGACCAGGCGGCCGGGACGAACCGGTCGTCCCTGCCCCACAGCAGCTGGACGGGCGCCTGGATGCGTCCGACGAGGTCGGTCAGGTCGCCGAGAACGGGGACGCCCTCCCACTCGGGGTTGTTGCGGACGGCGGCGACGAGCCGCTGGTCGATCAGCTCGTCGCTGGCCAGGGACTTGTTCACCAGCATCACGTTCACGAACCGCTCCATCAGCGGGCGGTCCACGCCGTCGCGCATGGCCTGGAAGATGAGCTGGAGCCCCTCGGGCAGTTCGCCCTGCGTGACGCCGGGGGGCTGGATGCCGCCGGGGGCCATCAGCACGGCGGCGCTGACCCGCTCCGGCGCAGTCGCGGCGATCCAGGCGGCGACGCCCCCGCCGAAGCTGTTGCCGACCAGCGCGAAACGCTCCACCCCCAGGGTGTCCAGGGCACGCAGGACGTGCTCGCCGCTGTGCGGGATCAGCGGCCCCTCGATGTGCGGACGGTCGGAGGAGCCGTAGCGGGGATGGTCGATCACGAGGTTTCGGAAGTCTCCGAAGGCGGACAGGTTGCCGCGGAAGTTCGACAAGCCGCTCGCGCCCGGCCCACTCCCGTGCAGCCAGACCAGCGGGTGCCCTTCGCCCACATCGGTGAGCGAGAGCCGGATGTCGCCGGCCTCGACCCTCCGCGGTGCGGGGATGCGTGGATCCGTCATGGACTCCCCTTCGAATCGCTGTCGCAATCTCTGTATGGATCGCTACAGATAGTGAAGGTAAGCGATCCGTCCACTGGACACAACGAATTCGCCCGGTGGTAATAACGCGTAGCTCGCAAGGGTTGACGCGTGATTCACCGAGGCGTCACCCTTCCGGATAACCCTGTATGGAATGGTCGCTACAGACTGTCCCGAAGGGATCAACAGACCGCCAACGACGGCAGGAGTCTCACCATGTCGATGACAGAGTTCGACCAGGACGTGGCCATCATCGGGTACGGGCCCTCAGGGGTCGCGGCCGCGAACACCCTCGGGGCCGCCGGCATCAGCACCGTCGCCTTCGAGCGCACCCAGGACGTCTACGCACGGGCCCGGGCCGTGACCGTGAGCGACTGGACGATGCGCATCTTCCAGTCGTTCGGCCTCGCCCAGCGCGCGATGGCCGACATGGATCCCACCGTCGGGCTGCGCTGGATCACCTATGACGGCCACGAACTGCTCCACCTGCCGTTCCCGCCCGGCCAGCTGGGTTTCGCCACGTCCTACGCGATCTACCAGCCGGCGCTGGAGCAGACCCTGCGCGACGGCGTCGACCGCTACGACGACGTCGAGGTGCGCTACGGCGTCGAGGTCACCGGCATCGAGCAGGACGCGGACGGGGCGACCCTCACCGTCCGCGACGTCGCCACCGGGGCGACCAGTACGACCCGCGTGAAGTATGTGCTCGCCTGCTACGGCGGGGAGCACACGTCGCGGGCGATGCTCGGGGTCGACCTGGTCGGTGACACGCTGTCGCAGCGCTGGATCATCATCGACGGGAAGGTGAAGCAGTGGTGGCCGAACCGGCACATCCTCACCTTCTGGTCCGACCGCGAGCGGCCGGTCGTCGACATCGCGCTCGGGCGGGACAACCACCGCTGGGAGATCCCGCTCGGGCCGGGCGAGACCGACGCCGACTACGACAGCGATGAGAAGGTCTGGCCGCTGCTGGAATCGCTCGGCGTCTCGCGCGACGCCGTCGACATCCATGGCTGGGCCTTCTACAGCCACCACATCCGGCACGCCGAGCAGTGGCGCCTGGGCCGGGTGTTCCTCGTGGGGGACGCGGCGCACCTGATGCCCCCGTGGGCAGGTGCCGGCATGCAGTCCGGCATCCGCGACGCCGTGAACATCTCCTGGAAGCTCGCCGAGGTGCTGCGGGGCCACCTGCCCGAGGGCCTGCTCGACAGCTACCAGGCCGAGCGCCAGCCGAACGTCGGGTTCTACACCGAGGTGGCGATCCAGCTCGGCCGGATCATCAAGCAGGAACTCACGCCCGAGGAGCAGGCCGCGATGGCCCAGCAGTCGGACGAACTCCCGCCGCTGCTGTGGCCGCCGACCTACCCCGCGGGCTGGTTCACCGGCATCTCCGCCCCGCACGGCTTCCCCGAGGGCGCCGTCGGCCAGATGATCCCGCAGCCCCGTGCCGCCAACACCCGCGGCCTGATCGTGCCGCTGGACGACCTGCTCGGCAACGGGTTCGTCCTGCTCGGCGACAACGTCGACCCGGCGAGCGTCCTGACCCCCGAGCAGAGGGCCGGGTGGGACCGGGTGGGCGCGACGTACCGCGCCGTCCGCTCCTCCGACCAGCACACCGAGGGAGCGGACGAGATCGTGGACATCGACGGCACCCTGCTGGCCTGGCTGCGGGAGCGGGGGGTGAGCGTCGTGGCGGTGCGTCCGGACCGGTTCGTCGCGGCCGCCGACACCACGGGCCTCTCGCTGCCCGCCTGACGTCGTCCGCGCTGGGCGGGAGCGGTTCCCACTAGTCTGTGCGCAATGTCAGCAACATCCGCCGCACACGACCGGCGCCGGGAACAGGGAGAGGCGTCGCGCAAGGCGATCCTCGATGTTGCGACGCGCCTGATCGCACGGCACGGCTACGAGGCCACGTCCCTGTCGATGATCGCGAACGAGTCGGGTCTCCCGGCCAGCTCGATCTACTGGCACTTCGGCAGCAAGGAAGGAGTGCTCGCCGCCGTCATGCAGGAGGGCGCCGAGCACTTCTTCACGTTCTTCAAGCAGACGCCGTGGTTCTCGGGCACTCCGGCCGAACGGCTCCGCCAGGCGATCCTCCACACCGCCACCTCGCTGCTGACCGACACCGGGCACCGCCAGTTCCTCGCCATCCAGCTGCGCTTCCGGCTCAACCGGCGCCACTACGCGGCGGACGCGGACTTCGTCACCATCGCGGACACGGTACGCGCGGGCGGCATCGAGTTCATGCGCCAGTGGATCTCCGACGCCTACGCCGAGCACGGCAGGGAGTTCTCGGACGCCGCGGCGGCGGAACTGGCCGAGTTCGGGGTGCTCATGATCGACGGGGTCTTCATCGCGCTGCGGGAGGCCGAACAGGACGAGGCGGCCCGCACGGAGAAGATGTCCGCGCTCCTCGAGCGTGCGGCGTCCGCACTGGTCGCTCTCGTGGAGGCCCGCCTCGAGAAGTGAGCCGGAGCCGGGGGACGACGGCCTCCGGCTGCCCGTCAGCGAACGGCCTGCAGCGCGAGGGAGTCCTCCAGCGGTGAGGCAGAGCGTGCTCGGCCGCGTCGGCGAGCCCGACGAAGTAGGCCCACCAGAGGCAGACGGTGATGCTCATGGCCAGGACCACCCCGCCCAGGAGCGGGCCGCTCATCGGCTCGGCGGTGACCCCCGCCCCGACGGCGAGGATCGACTCGCCGAGCGCGAGGATGACGACCAGCCCGTAGCGCTCGGTGAAGTGACCGACCGAGCGCACCGGCCAGTCCACCCCGGCGCTGGCGCGGTAGGCGATCAGCGGCTCGAGGGCGACGGCGGCGAGCGCCAGCCAGAGCTGCCAGGGGCCGCCCACGAGCGCGCCGACGGTCAGCAGGACCCCCGACGGGACGACCGAGAGGACCGACGTCAGGACGGTCGGGCCACGCAGCCCCGGGCTGGCGTGCCAGGTGGCCGCGATGAACATGAACGCGTGGGTGATCCGCGCGACCAGGTACGCGCCGACGAAGACGAGCGGCGCGAAGAGCCCTCCCGGGTGGTCGTCGTAGGCCTCGCCCACGACCAGTCCGGCGACGAACATCGCCGTCGTGGCCACGATCATCGCGAGCCGGACGACGCCCTCGTCGGCGTGGGTGAGGTTGGCGAGCCAGCTGTAGGCCGTCCACGACCACCACAGCAGCGCCAGGATCACCATCGCCTGGAGGACGCCGACGGCGCTGTGCTCGAGCGCCATCAGGCGGCTCAACTGGGTGAAGGCGAAGACGAACGCCAGGTCGAAGAACAGTTCGAGCCGCGTGACCCGGTGCCCCTCCTCGCTCATCGCCACGCCCAGGAACGGCTTGTGCGAACGATCACCGCCAGCTGCCGCTCGTCACCAACCCCCTCGCGCGGACGGCACGGTACGCGCACTGCCGGGGCAGGCAGGGGCCACCGTCGGACTGGCGCGATTGAACCACCAGCTCCCGCCGCCGGGACCGTTCACGGCAGGATCGGGCAAGGAATCGCGTCGAACGTGCCAGTCCGGGAACGCGTCGGGAGGGGCGGGCCCGGGTCGGCGTTCCCCGCGGTCAGGCGTTGCCTCCGCCGTCCACGCTGAGCGCGGACCCGGTCACGTAGCTCGCCTCGTCGCTGGCGAGCCAGACGACGGCGGCAGCGATCTCGGACGCCTCGCCCATCCGGCCGAGCGGACGGTCGGCGGCCTCGGCGAGGAAACTCTGCGCGTCCTGGCGCAGCTGGCTGGCCTCGTTGCGCAGCATGTCGGTGTTCACGTCGCCCGGGTTGACCGAGTTCACCCGGATGCCCTGTGGCCCGTGATCGATGGCGAGCGCGCGGGTCAGGTTCACCACCGCACCCTTGGACGCGCAGTACGACACCGCGCGTCCGCCGCCCTTCAGGCCCCAGCCGGAACCGGTGTTGATGATCGAGCCGCCTCCGGCCGCGGCCATGATCGGCACCACCTCGCGGCACATCAGGTAGATCGAGCGGACGTTCACGGCGAACACGCGGTCCCACTCGTCGACGGTGATGTCCTCGACCGTGGTGCGGCGGATGATGCCGGCGTTGTTGAACACCACGTCCACGGTGCCGAAGGCCTCGACGGTGGCCCCGACGACGGCCTTGATGTCGGCCTCGCTGGACACGTCCGCCGGGGCCGCCAGCGCCGTCCCGTCCGCAGCGGTGATCTGGTCGACGGTCGCCTGCGCCGCGTCCGGGTTGATGTCGACCACGACGACCTTCGCACCCTCGGCGGCGAAGGCCTTCGCCGTCGCGCTTCCGATGCCACCGCCGCCGCCGGTGACGATCGCCACCTTTCCTGCCAGCCTCATGTCAGCTCCTGTCTCTCGGTCTCATTGTGGGGAAGCGATCGGGTACATCGCCACGCGGCCAGGGCCGGTCACCACCCGGATGTGCCCGACGAGTTCGGCGTCCAGCGTGGGGTCGCCGGTGTCGACCAGCAGCGGGCGGCCGGCCAGGCCGAGGAGCTTCTGCTCGGTCGCGACCACGAGCAGCGGGTCGGGCGCGAGCGCCCGGAACACCCTCGGCGAGAGCTGCTGGTTGCCCCGGCCCAGCACGAAGCCCTGTCCGCCGATCACGGTCACCACGGCGCGGGACGGCCCGGCTCCGACGTGCTCGAGGAGCTCGGCCTCGGTGGCGTCCCTGGCCAGCAGGACCCCGTCGCGGACGACGTCCACGCCCAGCGGCGAGAGGTCGAGGCCGAGCTGGCGACCCACTTCTGCGATCGTGCCGCCAGGCCCCATCAGGTACCGGACGCCCGGCTCGAGGCGGGCGACCAGGCCGCCGGCGGCCTCGGCCACCGCCGCCGCCTGGGACGCGGGGGTGGCCCCCTTGCGGGCCTGTGTGCGACCCGCCCACTCCGGCACGTCGACGAGCGCGTGCAGCCTCGGCGTCGTGCTGCCGGAGCGCAGCGCATCCTCGTCGACGTCCAGCACTTCCGCGCTCCTGAGGGGCAGCGCTCCGGCGAGCCAGCGGGCGGCCAGGGCACCGGCCGCCTCCGGGCCCACCGCGAAGCAGGACGAGTACATCTTCACTCCGGCGGGCACTCCCAGTACCGCCACGTCGCCCGACAGCCCCACGACCACGTCGCGCGCGGTGCCGTCGCCGCCCACGAAGAGCACCAGCCCCGCGCCGGCCGCCACGAGGGCCTCGACGGCCGCGATGGTGTCCGCGCCGGTGGTGTCCGGCCCGGACGGCACCCAGACCACCTCGGTGGCCAGCCCTGCCCGGTCGGCGGCGTCGGCACCCATCGCCCCGCCGGCGACGAGCAGGACCGCACCGGCGTCCTGCGCGGCCAGCACCTGCAGCGTCCGCACCGCACGGTCGCCCGCGTGCGGCACGGCGCCGCGGGCGCGGGCGAGGTCCTGCGTGGCCGCCCCGTCGCTGCCCTTCAGCGCGACCGGACCGCCGATCCCCGCGACCGGGTTGACGACGAGGCCCAGCCGCCGGGACGAGCCCGCGCTCATCCGGGGTTCGCCCCGAAGTACTTGCGCCGGTAGGCCCGCCAGCTGGTCGCCCAACGCTCCGGGTCGTCCAGGTCGTCGTGGTGGGTGTGGTGGACGGTCTGCCGGTGGGGCGCCGAACGCACCACGTCCGGTTCCTCCCGGGCCTCGCGCACGACCTCGGCCAGCACGGCCGCGTACTCGTCCAGTTCGGCCATCGAGTACGACTCGGTGGGCTCCAGCGTGAACGGCTGCGGCACCACGTAGGGGTGGTGGCTGGTCCAGTAGTGCATGCCGAAGTCGGACGCCCGGACGCCGATCTCCTCCGAGCTGATCCCGGTCTCCTCGTACAGATCCTGCCAGGAGTAGCGCACCTGCTCGATCCGGCGCCGGCCGGTCGCGTAGGGAGCGCTCGCGCCGGGGATCGCCAGGACCTTCGCGAGCAGGTAGTTGTTGTTCAGCACGGCGGTCTCCGCGACCGCCCGCAGCCCGTCGGCGCCGAGCGCCCGGATCCACGCGTAGGCGCGGACGATGTTGGGCACCACCCCGTAGAAGGGCGCGACCTTGCCGATCGAGTCCGGACGGTCGTCGTCCAGGCGGTAGGTGCCACCGTCCTCCACCACGAGCGGGCGGGGCAGGAACGGCACGAGGTGGGCCGCGACCCCGTTCGCGCCCGCGCCCGGGCCGCCCGAGCCGTGCGGCGTGCCGAAGGTCTTGTGCAGGTTGAAGTGGCACACGTCGAAGCCGGCGTCGCGGGCCCGGGTGATGCCGAGGATGCCGTTGGCGTTGGCCTGGTCGTAGGACGCCAGGGCCCCGACCGAGTGCGCCAGTTCCACCCACTCCGCGATCCGCGGGTTGTAGATGCCGGTGTCCTCCGGATTGGTCACCATGATCGCGGCGGTGCGTTCCGACAGCGCCCGCCTGAAGGCCTCGATGTCGGGGTAGCCGTCGGCGTCGGGGTAGATCGTGATCACGTCGTAGCCGGCAGCCTTCGCCGCGGCTGGGTTCGACGGGTGGCTGAAGATCGTGGTGATCACCTCGGTGCGCTGCGCGGACTCGCCGCGCGCCTCGAAGTAGGCGCGGATCATCGCGACGTTCGCCCAGATCGCCGCCGAACCGCCCTGGGTGTGCAGGCCGACCTCGTCCATGCCGGAGATCTCGGCGAGCATGCGCTGGGTGCGCCAGATGATCTCGAGGATGCCCTGGGCGTCGGCCTCGTCCTGCAGCGGGTGCAGGTCGACCAGTCCCGGGTGCGCGGCCAGCCGGTCGTTCACCTTGGGCGAGTACTTCATCGTGCAGGTGCCCTGGCCGATGTCGACGTTGAGGTCGGCGCCGAGGTTCTCCTGGGAGAGCCGCAGGTAGTGCCTGAGCACCCGCATCTGGCCGATCTCCGGCAGGGCGGGTGCCGTGGCCCGGCGCAGGCCGGCCGGGAGGCCGGCGACGACGTCGCCGACCAGGTCATGCACCTGGGGCTCGGTCTGGCTCGGCACCACGCCGCGCTCCCCCGGGGCGCTCAGCTCGAACAGGATCGGCTCGTCCCAGCGCGCCTGGTGGAACCTGCGCAGGGCCGGCTTGGGTGTGACCGGAAGGCTCATCGCCGCTCCTCCTCGATTGCGTGGGCGACGGCGTCGGCGAGGGCGTCGATGTCGTCCGCGGTGTTCACCTCGGTGACGCACACCAGCAGGCGCCGTTCGTCCAGCCGGATGCCCGGCGCGATCCCGAGCGGGTGCAACTGCTCCACGAGCGCCGCCGGGTCGATCGCATCGAACTCCACGACGAACTCGCGGAAGTGGACGGCATCGTCGACCAGCCGGACGCCGGGGATCGCCTGCAACCGCTGCTCGGCGTACCGGGTGCGGGCCAGGATCGTCCCGCCGAGTTCGGCCATGCCGCGCGGACCCTGCAGGGCCAGGTACACGCCGGCGGCGATGCCCCAGAGTGCGGCCGCGGTGCCGACCCACTCCTTGCCCTCCTCGCGCACCGCGAACGAGGTGCGCTCGTAGGCCACGTCGCCGAACCCGTACTCGCCGGGCACGTCGGTGGCCTCCAGCCCGAACAGCCGCGACGGCAGTTCCATCACGAAGCGGGGGTCGTCGTGGACGGCCAGGAAGCCGCCGTGGGCGCCGCCGTAGTAGGCGTGCAGGCCGAGCGACTGCAGGTCTCCGCAGACGATGTCGGCGCCCTGCCCGGCGGGCGGGGTGAGCACGCCGTAGCAGATCGGGTCGGTGCTGACGACGACCACCGCGCCGACCGCGTGCGCTGCGTCCGCGATCTCGGCCAGGGCGGTCTCCACGGCTCCGGTCCGGCTCGGGGTCTCCACCCAGACGGCGGCGACGGTGTCGTCGAGCCGGGCGCGGACCGCGGTGAGGTCGGCCACCGCGTCCTGCGTGGGTACGTCGACCAGGTCCAGGTGGGCGCGGACGAAGTCGCGGACGCGGGAACGCCGGTCCGCCAGCACGTCGCTGGCGACCAGCACGGTGCGCCGCCCGGTCATCCGTCCGGCCATCGCCAGCGCGGTGGCCGCGGCCTGGTAGCCGTCGTAGGTGGGCACGGTGACCACGTCCATCGCCAGCAGTTCGGCCATCAGCGACTGGTACTCGAACAGGGCCTGGAACCGGCCGTGGTCCTCGTAGGGCTCGCCGGCGTAGGCGGTCAGGAACTCGCTGCGTCCGATGACCTCGTCGACGACGGCCGGGACGTGGTGGTGGTAGGTGCCTGCGCCGAGGAAGCACCGGCCCGGGGCGAGCGGACGGTTCCGGTCCAGCAGCCCGTTCACGTGCCTGACGAGGTCCTGCTCCGCCACCAGCGCGGGCGGCAGGTCGAGTGGACGGTGGAGCCGCAGGGTGTCGGGGACGTCGGCATAGAAGTCCTCGACCGACCCGGCACCG
Organism: Propionicimonas sp.; assembly: GCA_040774965.1. Classification (GTDB taxonomy): domain Bacteria; phylum Actinomycetota; class Actinomycetes; order Propionibacteriales; family Propionibacteriaceae; genus Propionicimonas. Next base: position 15,964 of record JAXGTK010000008.1, read on the forward strand.
GTTGCGGCGAGCATCGCCGCGCGGGCCGCCGGTGCGGTGTTCGGCACGTAGGGGTGGACGGAGGAAGTGGTCATCGGCGGCTCACTCATCTGCACATTGTATCTTGTATTCAGCATCCTGCTACGGGGCGGAGGGCGGGTCAAGCCCCTCCCCGGGTGCGAACCGCACCGCGAGGTCCAGGAACAGCGCAGCCGTCCAGGCGAAGGCGGTCACCGCCCGTGCCGGGCGGTGACCGGTCAGGGGGTGGTAGTACTCGAACGCCCCTCCGGCCTCTGCGACCATTGCCAGGGTGTGCCCGGCGAGTGCGTGTGCGGCGTCCTCGCGTCCGCTGCGCTGCAATCCCTCGACCAGCAGCCAGTTCGTACTCAGCCAGGTCGGGCCACGCCACATCCGCGCGGGATCGAAGTCCGGGTCGTCCTGCGCAACCGTCGGCACGGGGAACGGGGCGGCGAAAGTGGCGGGATCGGCCAGGTCGTCCGCGAGCGCGGCGACCACATCGTCGGACAGTGTCCCGGCGAGCAGCGGCAGCAGGTCGACCACGGTGTGCGCGGCCACCGGGCCGTGGCTCCCGCGTGGAGCGAAGCGTCGTCGGTCGGGGTCCCACAGCCTCAGCAACAGCTGCCTCGTCGAGGCTGCCCGAGCACGGTGACCCTCCGCGTCCGGGTCCCCCTGCGTGGCGAGCAGGTCCGCGAGCAGCAGGTCCTGCAGTTCCAGGTAGGCGACGAGGTCGGGGGTGGCCACCGGCAGATCGGCATCGAACGCCGGACTGTCATCGAGCCCTGAGGAGTACGGATGGCCGTATTCGGGCAGGCCGTCCCCGGCGAGGCTGTGCCCGAACCACCAGTCCTGGGAATCCTGCACCGCGGGCAGCATCCGAGCGAGCCATTCCCTCGACGCCCCGCTGTCGGCCAGGCGCGTCAGGGCGAGGGCCGCCAGAGGCGGCTTGGTCATGGCCACCGGCACGGACGCGTCGGCCGCAGGTGAGCCGAGCTCGCGAAGGCGGGCCAGATCGGCCGGCGGCAGGTCGTCGCTGCTCGCGAGGACGCCGGTGTCGTGGATGACGTCGGGCAGCTGGCCGTCGCTGCAGGCGAAGCCGAGCGCGAGCTCCAGCTGCTCCTGCGCGAGCGCGAGATCGCCGTGCCTCAGGCCGATCGCGATGAAGTAGGCGTCCCACTGCCACAGCGCGACGTAGCCGAGCTTCGAGGGGACGACCGCACGCGATCCCGGCACGAGGCCGAGCTCGACCTGGTTCGCGCCGAGCACCCACCAGCAGTGGGCGGCGGTCGCCACGAGATCGGCGCGGACACGCGGGCAGCGGCAGAACCAGTCGCGCCACAGCGTCGCGGTCCGGGCCAACCGTTCGGCATGTCCACGGTCCCGCTCCACCCGAACGCTCCGGTCGGCAGCCACGATCAACCGCGCGTCCGAGCCGTCCAGGGCGATCGACGGCCCGTGCGGCGCGAGCCGGAGCGCCGCCACCCCGGCACCTCCGATGCTCAGTTCGTCCGGGGCCCCGAAGGTGAGGCTCGCCACTCCTCCACCGAAGTCGATCCGGTCGACGGCCACCCCCGTGACCGGCAGCGGCGTCCCCGCATCGCCCAGGAGCTGCAGACCCGGAACCGCGACCGCGTCGGCGGCATCCACCTCGTACTCCGCCCGGCACACCGAGAGTCCTCCCCCGGCCGCCTCGCGGACCAGGATCCGGGAACCGGGGAGGGTGAACGGGAGCGTCGCCAGGTCGATGAACCCGGAAGCGGCGCGAACCAGCGCGTCCGGCCCGCTCACCGTCCGCCCAGCCCGGAGGACGCGAGCGAGCTGATGATCCGTCGCTGCCCGATCACGAAGGCGATCAGCATCGGCACGGTGGCGATCGCGGACGCAGCCATCACCAACCCGTAGTTGATGGTCCCGTACTGGCCGCGGAAGCTGGTCAGGAGCAGTGGCACGGTGAACAGGTCAGGCGAGTTCAGCAGCACCAGCGGGAACAGGAAGCTGTTCCACACGTCCAGCGCCACGATGATCGCCAGTGCTGCCAGGCCTGGGCGCAGGTTGGGCAGCACGATCCGCCAGAACATCCGCCAGCGGCCGCACCCGTCCACCCGGGCGGCCTCCTCCAGTTCCTTCGGCAGGGTGAGCACGAACTGGCGCATCAGGAACACTGCGAACGGGTTGACCAGCATCGCCGGGACGATCAGGGACAGGTGCGAGTCGACCCAGCCGAACCTGGTCATGAGCAGGTAGAACGGGATCAGCGTCACCTGCTTGGGGATCATCTGCGTGGCCAGGAAGACGATGAACAGCACCTTCGCTCCGCGGAACTCGATCCTGGCGAACGCGTAACCGGCCATCGAGGCGGTGACCAGTGTGCCAGCCACCGAGAGCACGCAGATGTAGATGCTGTTCAGGTAGGCCCGCCCGAAAGGGACCGCGGTCCACGCCTGCACGTAGTTGTCGATGGTCCAGGGCTCCGGCAGGAGGCTGAGCGGGTTGTCGAGCAGCTGGGGCAGGGCCTTGAAGGAGGTGAGCAGCATCCACACGAACGGGAACACCATCGCGAGGCCCCCGGCGAGGAGCACGGCGTGGAGCAGCAACTTGCGGACGTTGCGCGCCGCCCGTCCGGACGAGGCCCGAACGGTGGCGGGGTTCACGGGCGCTGCCATGCTCACTCGCCCTCGTAGTGCACGAAGCGCTTCTGGGCGGCGAACTGCAGGCCGGTGATCGCCAGGGTGAGCCCGAGCAGGATCACCGACGCGGCGCTGGACAGGCCGAACTCGAAGCGCCCGAAGCCCAGGTCGTAGATGTGGTACACGATCGTCCGGGTGGCGTTGTCGGGCCCGGCGTTGGCGGTCAGGACGAAGACCGTGTCGAAGGTCTGCAGTGAGGAGATGACCGCGACGATCGTGGAGAAGAAGATGATCGGGGACAGCAGCGGCATCCGGATCCTGGTGAGCAGCGCCCACGGCCCGGCGCCGTCGAGTTGCGCCGCCTCGATGACCGAGGGCGAGATGCCCTGCAGGCCGGCGAGGAAGATCACCGAGTTGAGCCCCACGGAACTCCAGATGGTCACGATGCAGACCGAGAGCAACGCCAGGTGCGGATCACCCAGCCAGTCGGGCGCAGCGACGTGGAACGTGTCGGCGATGAACCCGCTGAGCACACCGTCGGCGCGGAACAGCTGTTGCCAGATCATCGCCACCGCCACCGTGCTGGTCACCACCGGCGCGAAGAACAGCACCAGGTACAGCGATCGCGTCCGCAGCTTCTCCAGCGCCACCGCAATGACCAGCGAGAGCCCGAGCCCGACCGGCACTGTGATCAGTGCGATCAGCAGGGTGTTCGTGATCGACTTCAGCAGCAACTCGTCGCCGAACTGCTCGACGAAGTTCGCCAGACCCACCCACTTCAGTTCGGTGAGCCCGTTCCAGGACGCGAAGGCCAGCACCATGCTGGCCACGAACGGCCCCAGGATGAACAGCAGCATCCCCAGCACCTGGGGGGCGATGAACACCCAGCCCCAGCGCCGGTCGCGCCGCCGCCACGCCGCGGTGCGGCGGTGGGCGGGCGGTGCGGCCGGGCTGGAGCTGGTGGTGGTCACTTTCCGATCTTCTCCTGGTCGAGCGCGGCGACGGCGTCCAGGGTCCCCTGTGCGTCCGCCTTGCCCTCGTACAGCTTCAGGAAGAGGTCACTGATGTCGGAGGACAACCCGGGCACGCTGGCCTCGGCCGCGTAGTTCACGAAGCCGATGTCGCGGGCGTCCAGGATGGCCTGCGCATGCGCCGGGTAGTTGTCCTCGAGCACCACGTCGTCGGCCCCCTTCACCGACGGGACGGCGTTGCCGTCGCCCTGCAACCGGAACTTCTGGCCGTCGGCGTTGAGGAACTCGCTCCAGAACAGGTAGGCCGCATCAGCGTTCTTGGTGTTCTTGTTGATCGCGAGGTAGGACGCCGCCACACCGGTCGAAGCGGCCTTGCCGTCCACCGTCGGCCAGCGCACCACGTCGTAGTCATCCTGGACACCGGCGGACTTCAGCGTCCCGATCGTGTAGCGGCCCTGCACGAAGAAGCCCGCCTTGTGCCGCACGAACAGGCTGTCCGCCCCGGCGCCCTCGGGGAGGTTGTCGGCCACCACGAAGGCCCCACTCTGGAAGTACTTGCCGAGGGTGTCCACAGCGGAGACCGTGGTCGCGTCGGTGTCGCCGACGAAGGTGTCACCGTCGTAGGCCTTGCCGCCCTGGGCCGAGATCCAGCTGTAGTGCGTGGCCCAGTAGTTCCAGAACATCGCCCCGGTCAGGCCAGCAGCCTTGAGCTTGTCGCTCATCTCCAGGAACTTGGCGGTCGTCCACTGGTCGTTCTCCGCGAGGGTGGCGGGATCCTCGGTGATGCCTGCGGCGGCGAGCGCCTTCTTGTCGTACCAGAACATGTCCGGGTTGACGTCGTTGGGAGCCGCGTAGATCTGGCCGTCCTTCTCGGCGGCGCCGAACAGGCCGTCGTAGAAGTCGTCCTTGGTGACGGCACTCCCCGCAGCGGCCATCCGGTCGCTCAGCGGCAACAGCACGTTCGCGTCCACGAACTGGCCGAGCTTGTCGTCACCGATGTAGAACACGTCGGGCGCGGTGTTGCTGGTGAGCTGGGCGAGCAACTTGGAGTGGTAGTCGGAGTAGGAGGCGACCGGATTCAGGGTGACCGTGATCTGCGGGTACTTCTTCATGAACTCGGTGTCGAACTCCTTGAAGCGGGTCAGCTCCTCGGGAGTGCCCCAGGTCGACCACACGATCGAGCCGGAGGGAGTTCCCGTGCTGCCGGAGGCGGGGGCGCTCGACGCACCGCCGCCGCCGCTGCAGCCGGCGAGGCCGAGGGCAAGGGCGCCGGCCGCGAGACCGGCAAGTAGTTTCAGGGTTCGTGAGCGCATCGGCATCTGGATTCGCCTCTCTGCTGGGTACCGCTCGTTATCTGTATTCTGCATACAGTGTCCAGCGCGGTCAACGGATCTCCGCGTCAATTACCGGATCGTTACCTTGCCCGGCGTCACGCCTCAGGCCCCGTCCTCGACCGTGACCCTGAGCACCACGACCCTGCCCCGCACGGACACGTCGCGCACGGCCTCGCCGGCTTCCACGACCAGCACCTCCCCGGCGCGGAGCTCCACCGGCGTCGCGGCGCCGGAGAACGGCTGCCGGTCGGTCAGGTCGCTGTACGGCCCGGCCGGCTCCAGCCCGTCCACGGGAGCCACCTCGACGACCGCGCTCCCCCCGACCACGTGGCGCACCGCGAGGTAACGCCGGCTCCCGGTCAGCGCCTCGCGGTCGGGCGAGGCGGTCACCCGGTAGGTCAGCGAGTCCCCGATCGAGAGCGTCACGTCCGGCGGCACGCGATCCGCCCGGCGCAGCGCCTCGGCCACCCGCCGCCACCTGGTCGCCGGGCCGAGCGCGACCAGAAACTGCTCGACGTCGTCGAACCGGAGCATCACGACCACCCGCCCGGAACCCCGACGGCCCGCCACAGCGCACCCGGGTCGACGCCGGCCGTGAGCGGCGCGAGGGTGAAGGCGTACCGGAACGGGGCGAGCCGGAGCCGGTGGCCCTCGAGGATCTCCTGGCCCCAGGAGCTGGAGCCGAGGCCGAGGATCCGGTGGTCGAGGTTCAGGGTGGTGCTGCGGGGGTCCTCGACCAGCTCGTTGCGGTGCCGGGCGGCTTCGACCACCCGGGACGGCCAGGGCCAGGCGCTCACCTGCAGCGGCTGCTCCCCGGCGACGAACAGCCCGTTGCCGAGCCGGTCGCGCAGCGCGAACCAGCGCACGTCCCCCCGGTTCCCGGTGTCCTGCGGCACGACGTAGGGCGTGTTCAGGTCGGCGACGTCCGCGTCGTAGCGTCCGAGCAGGGCGGCCTGGCGGGAGTCGGGGTAGTTCTCCCCCGGCCCGCGGCCGTAGTAGCTGGCGTGGCTGAAGCGGCGGGCGACCCCCAGCTCGGCGCCGATCACCTGGACGAGGTCGTCGTACCCCTCCGGTTCGCCGGCGAGTTCCACGCGCAGCGTGCCGTCCGGTCGCACCTCGTAGCGGTGATGGAGTTCGAGCAGCCACAGCTGTCCCGGCGCCACGAGCCGGGACTGCCCCTCGGCGACCACCGTGCCGCCCTCCTCGTGCCAGCTGAACCGGTGGCAGCGCTCACGCGCACGAGCCAGCCCGTGGGGACGCCACAGTTCGTCGTCCAGCCGCCGGTGGTTGTCGATGACCGGCCTGGTCAGGTGCACGCGGAGCGGCTCGGTGACCAGTTCGCGTCCCGCGTGGACCCAGCCGGCCAGCCGTCCGCAGGCGCGGTCGAACGCCACGACGCCGTCCCCGGTGGAGACCGCCAGCCGGCCGTCCCCCAACTCCGCGGCGAGACGGGTCCGCCGCCTCGACCCGGACCGCACGCGCTCGGACCCCAGCGGGAACTGGAAGGCGCCCAATTCGTGGCCCGCGGGCGCCCAGGCCGCAGCGTGCCGGCGCACGATGCGGACGGTCAGCAGCCGCTCCCCGGCTGGCAGGACGGGGCGCGACGGCGACACGCCGGCCTCCCCGCCCGGCTCGATCGAGGGCACCGGGAGCACCGCGGACGCGACCAGCCGACCGTCCACCAGCCACTCCAGTGCCAGGTCGAGGTCGTCGGGTGGGGTGAACTGGAACCGGCTGGACAGGCGCAGCGTCCCGCCGTCGCGCTCGACCCGCACCGGGCACAGCACCTGCTTGTACTCGGCCAGGCCCGGGCTGGGCGTCTGGTCGGGGAGCACCAGCCCGTCGATGCAGAAGTTGCCGTTGTTGGGCTCGTCCCCGAAGTCGCCGCCGTAGGCGTGGAACGGGGTGCCGTCCGCGGCCGTGGTGAGGATGCCGTGGTCGCACCACTCCCACACGAAGTGGCCCTGGATGCTCGGCCAGCGGTCGATCACCTGCTGGTACTCCCACAGCCCGCCGGGCCCGTTGCCCATCGCGTGGGCGTACTCGCACAGGATCCTCGGCCTGGGGTGCGGGTGCTCGCCGAACTCGTTGAGCTGCGGCACGCGCGAGTACATGGTCGAGACCAGGTCGACCACCTCGGCGTCCCGGTCCTCCTCGTAGTGCACCGGACGGGTCGGGTCGAGTTCGGTGCAGCGGGCGTACATCGCCGGGATGTTCACCCCGTAGCCCGACTCGTTGCCCAGTGACCAGGCCACGATGCACGGGTGGTTGCGCTGGGCCCGGACGTGCCGTTCGATCCGGTCCACGTAGGCGGCCTGCCAGACGGGGTCGTCGGTGATCCGGGAGAGGTCGCCGACGCAGGCGAAGCCGTGGCACTCGAGGTCGGTCTCGGCGAGCACGAACAGCCCGTAGCGGTCGCACAGTTCGTAGAACCGCGGATCGTTCGGGTAGTGCGACGTGCGGACGGCGTTGATGTTGTGCTGCTTCATCGCGACGACGTCGCGTTCCATGCGGGCGAGGCCCACGGCGCGTCCGTCGTGGTCGTCGTGGTCGTGGCGGTTCACGCCGTGCAGCACCAGGTGGCGCCCGTTCAGCAGCAGCTCGCCGTCCCGGATCTCGACCTGCCGGAAGCCGACCCGCTGCGGCACCACCTCGGTGGCCCGGCCGTGCCGGTCGGCGACGGTCAGCAGCAGGGTGTACAGGTAGGGGTCCTCGGCCGACCACTGTCGCGGGGCGAGGACGAGGTGGTCCGCCGCCCAGTCCGGGCCCCGGCACTCTCCCGACGCGACCGGCGTCCCCCCGGCGTCGAGCAGCGCCCAGTCCAGGCTCCCCACCTCGGTCGAGCATCGGGCGCTGAGGTGCAGCGTCGCGTCCCTGTGGTCGGCGTCGAAGCTCGTGCGGACGACCAGGTCCTCCAGCCGGGCGCGCGGACGCAGCAGCAGGCTGACCGGGCGGATGAGTCCGCCGGCCCACCACATGTCCTGGTCCTCCAGGTAGCTGCCGTCGCAGAACTGGAGGACCCGGACGCAGAGGAGGTTCTCCCCGGTCCGGACGGCATCGCTGATGTCGAACTCCGCAGCCAGCCGGCTGCCCTTGGAGAAGCCGACGCGGTGTCCGTTGACGGCCACCTCGAGGAAGCTCTCGGCCCCGTCGAACCGGAGCACCACCTGCCGCTCGAGGTCCTCGGGCTCGAGCCGGAAGCCGCGCTGGTAGGCGCCGGTCGGATTCGCCTCGGGCGGGTTCGGCGGGTCGACCGGGAACGGGAACTCCTCGTCGGTGTACTGCAGCCGGCCGTGGCCCTGGGTCTGCCAGATCCCGGGCACGGTGATCGTGGGCCAGTCCTGCGGCTGCTCCCAGAACGTGTTCGGGACGAGGTCCGGCCGCTCGTAGAAGCCGAAGGCCCACTCCCCGCCCAGGTCGACCCACTGCTCGCTCAGCCCGCGCTGCATGGTCAGGGCGGAGGCCGGGTCGGCATAGCCGACGAAGTAGGCCCGGGCCGGTAGCCGGCCGGACTGCAGGACGGTCTGGTCCGCCCAGGGATGCGCCACGAGGACCTCCACTCTTGCACGCGCCTTCACTCGACAGCCAGACTAGGAATACTGAATACAGAACCGCAAGCCTGCGGCGCTCCTCTCCGGCGAGGGGCCCCCAGGTCGTATGCTGCCGACAACCCGCAGGAGGAGACCATGCCAATCGAGCGCCGAGCGCTGCGCGAACAGGTCAGGGACGAACTCCTGGCCCGGATGCGGACCGGCGCGGTCACCCCCGGCGAGGGCATCAACGAGGTGCAGCTCGCGGCCGAGATCGGCGTCAGCCGGACGCCGCTGCGCGAGGCCCTGATCGCGCTCGAGACCGAGGGGCAGATCGACAGCGAGAGCGGCAAGGGGTTCCGGTTCGCCGCCCTGAGCGCGCGCGAGTTCGAGGAACTCGCCCCGGTGATCTCCGCCCTGGAGGGGCTCGCCATCGAGCTCAGCCCGGTACCCGAGATGCAGAAGCTGGGCGTCCGCCTGGCGGCACTCGCCTCGGACTTCGACAGCGAGTCGGCCGCGCACGCGATGATCATGACCCGCGACGACGAGTGGCACGGCGTGATGCTCGGCGCGTGCCCGAACGAGCGGCTGCTCGCCCTGATCGCCACCGTTCGCCAGTCGTTCCACCGCTACGAGTCGCTGCTGGTCCCGGACGAGGCGATCGTCAGCCGCGTGGCCGCCGAGCACGCCGCGATCGCCCGCTGCCTGATCGACGGGGACATCCCGGGCGCCAGGGAGGCCCTCGAGGTGAACTGGGTGAACGGCGCCAAGCGCATCCTGATGCAGTCGAGCAGCAGCTACCTGACCGACTGATCCCCGAGATTCACAGGGCGGACCCTCTGTACGAACTCTTCGTATTCTGAATACAGTATGAAGAACTCGATGAGGAGGTCTTCGATGAAGCGATCCAGCGTCCTCGCCCTCGCGGCGGCGACGGCATTGTCCCTGACCGGCTGCGCCATAGGCGGCAGCAGCACGGCCACCCAACCCGCGGCGAGTGTCTCGGCGTCCGCAGAACCCACCGGCTCGATCACCGTGTGGTCCTGGGATGTCGCTGCGACCGCACTGAAGCGGCTCGCCACCGAGTACGAGGCCAGCCATCCCGACACCAGCATCGACGTGGTCGACATCGGCTACGACAACGCCTACGACAAGATCTCCGTCGGGCTGCAGGCCGGCAGTGGCCTGCCCGACCTCGTCACCATCGAGACCGACCACGCGTCCGGCTACCTCGGCGAATTCCCGCAGGGCTTCGTGAACCTCGACTCGGTGATCGGGGACAAGAAGGCCGACTTCGACCCGTCGAAGTGGGCGGCGGCCACCGGTGCCGACGGCGGCATCTACATGATCCCGTGGGACTCCGGCACCGTGGCGCTGTACTACCGCTCCGACTACCTGAAGACTGCCGGGGTGGACCCTGACTCGCTGACCACCTGGGACGCCCTGATCGCGGCCGGGGAGAAGATCAAGGCGGCCACCGGCCACACCCTGATGTCGATCGACGTCTCCACCGGCGCCACCTTCGGCATGCTGATGCAGCAGCAGGGCGCCTGGATCTTCAACGACCAGGGCGAGATCACCGTCAACAGCGACCAGGCCGTGCAGGCGCTCACCGTGCTCAAGACCATGCACGACAAGGGCCTGCTCAAGAACGTGAAGGGCTGGGACGGCAGGGTCAGTTCCACCAAGGCCGGTGACTCGGCGGTGAATCCCGAGGCCGTGTGGTGGATCGGCACGCTCGAGGGCGACATGCCCGAACTCTCCGGCAAGTTCGGCGTGGTGCCGCTGCCGGCGTTCGGCGACAGTGCCCGGACCGCCGCGAACGGCGGCTCCAACCTCGCCGTGCCGTCGCAGGCGAAGAACCCGACGCTCGCCGCCGACTTCGCCGCCTGGGCCCTGGCGGACTCCGCCAACCAGGCGTCCATGATGAAGGACGAGGGCCTGTTCCCGTCCTACCTCCCGGCGCTGACGGAACCGATCTTCACCGAGTCGTCGGAGTACTTCGGTGGCCAGAAGGTGTACGAACTGTTCGCCACGGAGACCGCCGAGATCCCGGCGGTGAACTACACCAGTGACGCGTCGAAGGCGTCCGACATCGTCGGCAACGCGGTGGTGGCCGCGGTGCTGAACGGGAAGGACCCGAAGACGGTTCTCGACGACGCGGCCCAGCAGATCGCGACCGCGACGGGTCGGCAGATCGCCGGCTGATGCCCCGCCCGACAGCGCGAGCCGGCATCCCGGTGCGGTCCTCGACCCGCCTGGGACGCCGGCTCGCGCGGCCGGGCCTGTGGTTCTCACTGCCCGCGCTGGCGCTGTTCGGGCTGTTCTTCGCCTATCCGCTGGTCGCCTCGCTGCTGCAGAGCTTCTACACGACCAGGGGCGGCGTCACCCGACCCGTGGGCGTGGCCAACTACGTCCGGCTCACCGAGGACCCGCTGGTCGCGCAGAGCCTCGTCAACGTGGCGATCATCCTGGTCGTGCAGGTCCCGCTGATGATCGGACTCGCGCTGGTCATCGCCTACGTGCTCAACCAGTCGTGGCTGCGCCTGCGCACCGGCTTCCGGCTGGCCTACTTCCTGCCCGCGGTGACCACGCTGGTGGCCTACTCGGTCGTGTTCCGGGTGATGCTGGCCACCGACGGGGGGCTGGTGAACCAGCTGCTGGGCCTGGTCGGCATTCCGCCGGTGGACTGGCTGAACAACGAGGTCTGGGCGAAAGTGGCGGTGATCGCGTCCATCACCTGGCGCTGGACCGGCTACAACATGGTGATCATCCTGGCCGGGCTGCAGGCGATCCCGGCCGAGCAGTACGAGGCCGCCCGGGTGGACGGCGCGGGACGCTGGGCCACCTTCGCGCACGTGGTGGTGCCGCAGCTGAAGGCCGTCCTGGTGTTCACCACGGTGACCTCGACGATCGGGGCGCTGCAGTTGTTCGACGAGAACTACATCCTCACCGGGGGCGGCCCGAACAACGCGACGCTCACGCCGGTGCTCTACCTGTACAAGGTCGCGTTCCGCCAGTTCGACTTCGGCTACGCGTCCGCGATCGCCTGGTTGCTGGTCGCGATCATCGTGCTCGCCTCGGCCCTGCAGTTCTGGTTCACGCGCGAGCGCGAGCCCCGTACCCGGAGGGCCGGCCGATGAGGCGCGCGGCCTCCCTCACCGTCCTCTACGCCGGACTGGCCATCGGCGCGGTGGCGAGCCTGCTGCCGTTCTGGTGGATGGCGATCGCGTCCACCCACACGACGTCCGAGTTGTTCGCGACGCCGCTGCCGTGGCTGCCCGGCTCCGAGTTCCTGGAGAACCTGGCCAGGCTGGAGCAGAGCACGGGCTTCACACGGGTGATGGTGAACTCGCTGGGCATCGCGATCGTCTACACGTTCTTCAGCACCCTGGTCTCGGCGATGGCGGGCTACGGGCTGGCCAAGTTCCGGTTCCGGGGACGGGGCGTCCTGCTCGGCCTCGTGCTGCTGACGATGATGATCCCGATGCAGGTGCTGCTGGTGCCGCTGTTCCAGATGATGTCGAGCGTGGGCTGGATCGACACCTACCAGGCGGTGATCCTGCCGTTCCTGGCCAACGCGTTCGGCATCTTCCTGATGCGGCAGGCGTTCCTGGACTTCCCGGACTCGCTGGTGGAGGCCGCCCGCATCGACGGCGCCGGCGAGTTGCGCACCTTCTACCGTGTCGTCATGCCCGTCGCGCTGCCCCAGCTGGCGGCGCTGGTGATCTACACCTTCATGAGCCAGTGGAACGCGTTCATCTGGCCGCTGCTGATGCTGAACACCGAGGAGAACTACACGGTGCCGCTGGCACTCAACCGGATGATCGGGCTCACCCGCGTCGACTACTCCGGGTTGATGCTGGGGTCGCTCATCGCGACCCTCCCCCTGCTGCTGGTGTTCCTGTTCTTCCAGAGGCAGTTCATCGCGGGCC